>DASWFO010000089.1:0-12511 GCA_036394195.1 Alphaproteobacteria bacterium
TCGGGATCAGCGACACGGCGTGCAAATACCTGGTGCCGGAGCTCGGCGCGTTCTTCATCTTCCTCGCCATGATCGGCCTGCTGCTGTGGCGGCCGGCCGGCCTGTTCGGACGGGCCTGACATGTTCGACTGGCTGCCGAGCTCGGCCAAGATCCCGCCGGTCGACCGCGTGGTGCGCAGCCATTACCTGCGCCCGGTCGAGCTCGTGCCGTGGGTCCTCGCGGTCGGCGCTTATTTCGCCTTCGACAGCTATCTGCCGCTGGGCAGCCAGATCCTGATCATGATCCTGTTCGCGCTCTCGGTGGACCTGGTCATGGGCTATGCCGGGATCGTCACCCTGGGACAGGCGGCGTTCTTCGGCGTCGGCGCGTACACGGCTGGAATCTACGCGGTCCACGTCACCGGCGAGCCGCTGTCGGGCCTGGTCCTGGGCGGACTGGCCGCCGCCCTGGTCGGTTTCGTCTCGGGACTGGTGATCCTGCGCACGCACGGCCTGACGCTCCTGATGCTGACCCTCGCCGTGGCCTCGCTGCTGCAGGAGGCGGCCAACAAGGCGAGCTTCATCACCGGCGGCGCCGACGGCCTTCAGGGCATGTCGATCGATCCGATCCTTGGCCTGTTCCGCTTCGACCTGTTCGGGAAGACCGCCTATCTCTATTGCCTGGTCGTGCTGTTCCTGGTCTGGGTCTTTGCCCGGCTGCTGGTCCATTCGCCGTTCGGCCAGACGCTGACCGGCATCCGCGAGAATGTCACCCGCATGCACGCGATCGGTTCGCCGGTGCGCCGGCGGCTGCTGACCATCTACACGATCGCGGCCGGGCTCGCCGGCATCGCCGGCGCCTTGCTGGCGCAGACGACCCAGTTCGTCGGTCTCACCGTGCTCACCTTCGAGCGCTCGGGCGAGATCGTGATCATGCTGGTCTTCGGCGGCATCGGCCGCCTCTATGGCGCCTTCGTCGGCGCCGCCTTCTACATGATCGCGCAGGATCAGCTCGCCAAGATCGACCCGATCTTCTGGAACTTCTGGATCGGCCTGTTGCTGGTCCTGATCGTGATGTTCGCGCGCGGCGGGATCCTCGGCCTTCTCGACCAGGCCTGGCGGATGCTGCGGAGGCGGCGATGACGACCCCTGCCCTTCAGACGCCAGCTCTTCAGACGTTCGGCTTGCGCAAGAGCTTCGGCGCGCTCGTCGTCGCCAACGACATCGAGTTCCGCCTCGAGCCCGGCGCCCGGCACGCCCTGATCGGCCCGAACGGCGCCGGCAAGACGACGTTCATCAACCTGATCACCGGACGGCTGACGCCGTCCTCGGGCCGCATCCTCCTCGGCGGCGAGGACATCACCGAGCTGTCGCAGGCCCAGCGCGTCAAGCGCGGGCTCGGCCGGACGTTCCAGATCAACACGCTGTTCAAGGGCCTGTCGGTCCTCGAGAATGTCAGCCTGGCGGTCGGCGAGCGCGAGGGCCAGGCCGGGAACATGTTCCGCCTCGCCGGGTCGAATCGCGCGGTCATCGAAGAGGCGTACGGCCTGCTCCAGCGCCTGCGCATCGCCGACGACGCCCTGCTGCCGGTCAAGGAGCTGCCTTACGGCAAGCAGCGGCTGGTCGAAATCGCGATCGCCCTCGGCCTCAAGCCGAGCGTGCTGCTGCTGGACGAGCCGGCGGCCGGCGTGCCGTCGGCGGAGACCTCGATCATCCTCGACATCATCGAGCAGCTGCCGGGCGATATCGCCGTGCTGATCATCGAGCACGACATGGACCTGGTGTTCCGCTTCGCGCGCAAGATCACCGTGCTGGTCCAGGGCGGCATCCTGGTCGAGGGCCCGCCGACCGAGATCGCCCGCGACGCCCGGGTGCGCGAGGTCTATCTGGGCGAGCGCCACCATGTCTGACTGCCTGGCGCTCCGCGACGTATCGGCCGGCTACGGCGAGACCGTCGTCCTCGACGGCCTGTCGCTGACCATGGAAGCCGGCGGCACGCTCTCGCTGCTCGGCCGCAACGGCGTCGGCAAGTCCACGTTGCTGGCGACGATCCTCGGCCACACGGCGCTGCACGCCGGGCAGATCCAGTTCGAGGGCCAGCCGATCGAGCGCCTGCGGACGTATCAGCGCGCCCGCCTCGGCATCGGCTACGTGCCGCAGGAGCGCGAGATCTTCCCCTCGCTCAGCGTCGACGAGAACCTCACCGTCGCGATCCGCGCCAACGGGCGGCCGGCGCGGTGGACGCGCGAGCGCGTGTACGAGCTGTTTCCCAGCCTGGCGGCGCGGCGGCGCAACATGGGCAACCAGCTGTCCGGCGGCGAGCAGCAGATGCTGGCGATCGGCCGCGCCCTGATGGGAAATCCGTCGCTGCTGCTGCTGGACGAGCCGCTCGAAGGCCTGGCGCCGGTGATCGTCGACGCGCTGATCGCCGCCTTGCGCCGGCTGCGCCAGGACGACGGCCTCGCCCTCGTGCTGGTCGAGCAGCACGCGCGCCTCGCCCTCGAATTCGCCGCCCGCGCGGTGATCCTCGACCGCGGCAAGATCGTCTATGACGGGGCGAGCCAGCCGCTGCTCGACGACCCGCAGAAGCTGTCCGACCTGATCGGGGTCGCGGGGTAAATCGCCGCCCTCTCTAATTCGTCATGCCCGCGCCAGATTCTTCGCGCCCGTCGGCGGCCTTGAAGGCCGCCAACGCAGCGCAGTGGGGCATCCTGATATAAAGCCGTAAAGGGCGCGGAGACCGCTTCCCATTCCGTCATGCCCCGACTTGTTCTCACTTGTTCGGGGCATCCACGGCATATTGGATGAACCACGGAGACACGGAGATCACGGAGTTAGATAAGACATTTTCCGAACTCCGTGTCCTCCGTGTCTCCGTGGTCTAATTCCCTGGATGCCCGCGTTCGCGGGCATGACGAAATCAAACGGATATTCTTAGCTAAGCCGGCAGGGGCTTTGCGGCCTTGCCGGGATGGACGGCGCCGCACGCCCGGCAGGTGCGGAGTTTTTCGCTGGCGTAGAACTGCTCGAACAGCGGCGGCAGGTCCTTGACGATGTCCTTGAGCTGGATCTCGACGCGGTGCACGCGGCTGTTGCAGCTGAGGCAATACCATTCGAAGGCGTCGATCACGCCCTCGGGCCGCGCGCGCTCGATGACCAGGCACAGGCTGTCCGGCTCCGGGCGCTGCGGCGAATGCCGGACATGCGGCGGCAGGAGGAACAACCCGCCCTCGCGGATCGGCATGTCGCGCGGCCGGCCGTCCTCGAACAGGCGCAGCACCATGTTGCCCTTGAACTGGTAGAAGAACTCCTCATAGGGGTCGTCGTGATAGTCGGTGCGGTGGTTGGGACCGCCGACGACGGTGACGATGAAGTCGCGGTCCGCCCAGATCTGGGCGTTGCCGACCGGCGGCTTCAAGAGATGCCGATGGTCCTCGATCCATCTCGGGAAATCCAAGGGGGCCAGCACGCGGAACCTCCTCCATGAGTTATGGAAATCGTACGCGCGGCGGCGGCGACCGGGCAAGGGCATTGCTCCCGGGGCGGGCGGCGCCTTAGGATTTCCGGATGTATAAGGACCGGCGAGGCCTCGCCGTCACCGCCGCGAATGAAGCGGCCGTGACGCATCTCGACGCGGCGATCGAATCTTATCTCGGCTTCCGCACCGACGTCGGCGATCATCTGAAGCGGGCGCTGGCGGCCGATCCGCACTGCGCGCTTGCCCTCTGCGCGCGCGGCTATTTCCTGCTGCTGATGGCGGCGCGGGGTCTCATCCCGCGGGCGAAGGATGCCTTGGCGGCGGCCGCAGCCGCGAAAGATCGCGTCACCCCGCGCGAGCAGGCGCATATCGCAGCCCTCGAGGCTTGGTGCGGCGGCGATGTCGATCAGGCCTTGTCGGTGTGGGAAGCCCTGATCGCGGAGCATCCGCGCGACGTCATCGCGTTGAAGCTGGCGCATTTCTGGCAGTTCTATCTCGGCCGCTCGCAAAGCTTGCGCGACGGCGTGGCGGGTGCCCTCGCCGGCTGGGACGAGCAGGTCCCGGGCTACGGCTATATGCTGGGGCTGCAGGCGTTCGGCCTCGAGGAATGCCACGACTACGCGGCCGCCGAACGCGCCGGCCGCCGCGCGATCGAGCTCAACCCAGCCGACGTATGGGCCACCCACGCGGTGGCGCACGTGATGGAGATGCAGGACCGGCCACGCGACGGCATCGCGTGGATCGAGAGCCGCACCGCCGACTTCGCCGGCTGCAACAACTTCCGCTTCCATGTGTGGTGGCACCGCTGCCTGTTCCACCTGGAGCTCGGCGAGCACGACCGGGTCCTCGAGCTCTACGACCGCGAGGTCCGGGCCGAGTCCACCAACGACTATCTCGACATCTGCAACGCCGTGTCGCTTCTGTGGCGCCTGGACGATTCCGGCGTCGCGGTCGGGCACCGCTGGGCGGAGCTGGCGGACCAGGCCGCCTTGCGGATCGACGACCACGTCCTTGCCTTCGTCGATGCGCACTTCATGATGGCGCTCGCCGCCGGCCGCGGCCCGGCGGCCGACCGGATGATGGAGTCAGTGAGAGCGCATGCGCGCGACGGACGCGAGACGGAAGCGCGCGTCCTCGCCGAGGTCGGGGCCGCGGTCTGCGAGGCGGCGCTGGCGCATCGCCGCCGCGACTGGCGGCGGGTGATCGAGCGGCTGATGCCGGTGCGTTATGCCATCGTCCGCATCGGCGGCAGTCATGCCCAGCGCGACCTGTTCCAGAAGATGCTGGTTTCAGCCTGCCTCGCCGACGGCCAGGCACAGGCTGCCCGCGACCTCTTGGCGGAGCGCCTGCGCCAGCGCCCGAACAACGCGTGGGCCAAGGCGGCGTGGGCCGGATTGGCTGCCTAAGATCTGTTGCCGATCCGCTCGACAAGCACCGGTATGGTCCGGAATTGTCTCAATCACGGACCGTCAGGCATGCCGGACATTACATGGGGCTATTCGCCCAGCACCTTGCGGACGAGGTCGGCGGTATTCTTCGCACCGAGCTTGTTCATGACGTTGGCACGGTGAAATTCGACCGTGCGCGGGCTGATGCCGAGCATCCGCGCAGCCTCTTTGCTGGTCGCGCCCCTGACGATTTGACCGAGCGCGACGCGTTCCCGCGGGGTCAACGATTCGTGGCCAGGGAACGGTTTTGACAGGACGTCGAGTGCGCCTTTCAGCTTTTTGATTTCCTGCTGCGCCTGCCTGAGCTCAGGGGTTGCCAGAAACTCCCAGTCGCCGTTTCGCCGCGCCACGGTGCATTGATGAGCGCGCGCCACATCGAGAATATCCACGGCCCGGCTAGCAAGCAGCGAATAGGTGCAGAGAACGATCATCCTTTGGCCGGCCAGTGATCGATCGAGGTCCTGCTCGTACTCGCAAAACTCCTTCCAATGATTCGTTTCGATCCAGAACGCATTGCCGCTGACTCTCATACCGTCATAGCCCTTGGCCAATGCGCCGCGGAGCTTTTCATTCCAGCCGCTGGCGATTCTTTTGAGATCGAATCGATCACCTTCGAGATACCACTTGGTGGCGTCGAGCAGCTCGATCCGTCCAGCCGCCTGATGCCGGTCGAAATGGGGAATGGCGCGGCGCAACGCAGCCTTCGCATCCCTCTCCGTGATCGGATCGGAGATCGGCCACACGCAGAATTCGTTGCTCTGCAATCCGGCCTTGAAATAGGCCACGGCGGTGTCGAGCAGATCCTCCTTGCTCGCATAGAACACACAAATATGTGCCCCCCAGGGCATGTCCCCGAACGTGCGGATGCCGGTTTTTCTTAGACCGGCATCGAGGGGCTGGTCGTTCGCAACGACAGGTTTCGACCGTCGGCGCGCCGAGGATTTGCTGCGGCCGATGGAGATTGCGCGGAAGCGGGCCATGCGTTCCTCTGGCGATCATTGTGCGCCTTTCCGGAGCCGACGGCTATTCCGGTACGGGCGGATCGAATTTGGCGCACGAGAGATCCGCTTCGGGCGCCGAATGAGCGGGCCATCCCAGTAAGACTATCAGCACCGCTCGCTCCCCGTATTCCTACCAGTACCATTCCCCGTCGCGATGACTTATCCGTGCGTCGGCCCAGCGACCGTCGCGGCCCGAAAGGTCAGTGCCGCTATGTCAACGAGCGATATCGAAGCGCTTCTGGCGCGTCTTGAAAAACTGCGCGAGATCGTGCGCATGATCACGGATGAGAAGGCGCTGGCGGCGCTCGAGTCCCTCATCGAGGAAGCCGAAGCGCAGATCGCCGAGCTCGATAAACCGGAAGAGACTTGACGCTGAAGAGCTAGGTGAGGCGCCGCGCGAGGGTGATGCCGCTCGCGATGGCGACGGCCAGACACAGGCCGCGCGCGACCTGTTGGCGGAGCGCCTGCGCCCGAACAATGGATGGGCCAAGGCGGCGTGGGCCGGATTGGCGGCGTCGGGCATGTCGCTGCCCCACCGCCGTGCTAACATGGCCACCGCCGTCGGACGGCCAAACAGCTACGCGGGAGGACGCCATGAACATCGCCCACCAGGATGTATTGCGCTCCGGACAAGCGGCTCAGCGGGTCTCGCCGGCCAAGCTCGCCCATGTCGTGCTGCGGGTGCGCGACCTCGCGGCGATGCGCGACTGGTACAAGACCGTGCTGCAGGCCGAGGTGACGGTGGAATCTGACGTGATCTGCTTCGTCACCTATGACGACGAGCATCACCGCATCGCGCTCGTCGCCGTTCCCGGGCTTGCGGAGCGCGGCGACGGCATGCGCGTCGGCATGGATCATATCGCCTTCACCTATGCGAGCCTCGGCGACCTGCTCCACACCTACGAGCGCCTGCGCGACGCCGGCATCACGCCGTTCTGGCCGATCAATCACGGCGTCACGGTGTCGCTCTATTATCGCGATCCCGAGGGCAACCGCATCGAGCTGCAGGTGGACGCGGTCGCGACCATGGACGAGGGCAAGGCCTATATGCGCTCCGACGCCTTCAGGACCAACCCGATCGGCGTCCTCTTCGATCCCGAGGACCTGGTGCGGCGGTTCAAGGCCGGCGAAGCGACCGAGTCCCTGCTCCGCCGACCACCGCTGCCGCCCGGCAAGACGCCCATGGACATGCTGCGGCTGTAAGCCCGGGCAGCGCCGCTCCGGACGGCCTCCAGGGGTAAAAGTCGCCGGGTTTGAGGCGCGAAGCGGTGATCATTGGCTCGATCGACCATACGCCAGTTGCGGCCCGGCGATGCCGGCGCCTACCGGGACATGCGGCTCGAGGCGCTCGCCAAGGCGCCGGAGGCGTTTGCCAGCACGTTCGAGAGCGAAAGCGTGCACCCGCTCGAGTGGTTCGCCGAGCGCCTCGCGGCAAACGCCATCTTCGGGGCCTTTCAGGATACCGCGTTGGTCGGCATCGCCGCCTTCTTCGTTCACGTTGCGCCGAAGGTGGCGCACAAAGGCACGCTGTGGGGCATGTACGTCCAGCCGCAGGCCCGGCGGACGGGCATTGGCCGCGACCTGGCCGAGACGATCATCAGCCATGCGCGGCAACACGTCGAACAGATCCAGCTGACGGTCGTCGGCGGCAACGAGGCCGCACGGTCCCTGTACAGCAATCTGGGGGTCGTCGAGTACGGACGCGAAGTGCGGGCGCTGAAGCAGGACGGCCGCTATCATGACGAGCTGCTGATGGCGCTGGCCCTCGTCCCGCAGCGCTAAGCGCCCCTCACCCCTTCAAGCCCGCTTGGCCGCCTTCTCCGCCGCCTTGGCGCGCCGCGCCTGCGCGTTACGGCGCTTGCGGCGCGCGGCCAGGGCCTTGGCGATGGCGAAGGTGCCCTGGGCGTAGAGGAGCGGCTTGCCGTTGGTGCGCAGATGCACGTCGACGACGCGGCCGATGAAGATCGTGTGCGTCGAGGCGGCGACCTTTTCGGTGACGACGCAGTCGAAGCTGGCGAGCGCGTCTTCCAGCACCGGGGCGCCGGTCTTGAGCGTCTTCCAGCGTCCGGCGCGGAACCGCTCGGCGCCCAGCACCCCGCTCTGCCCGGCAAAGCGCGCCGCCAGGCCGTGATGCTTGTGCGCCAGCAGATTGACGCACAGGTTCTCGCCCTCGGCGATCAGCTCGTGCGCCGCGGCGGAGCGGTTCACGCAGACCAGAAGCTGCGGCGGATCGGTGGACAGGGAGCACACGGCCGTGGCGGTGAGCCCGCCGCGCACACCGTTATGGCGCGTGGTGACGATGGTGACGCCGGCGGCGAGCCGCCGCATCGCCTGCTTGAAGGCGTCCGCCGAAATACATTCGACGGACTGCCCCGCGGACGTCGCGCGCTCCGCCATGTCACGCCGCGCGGGCGGACGTCGCGAACCGCGGCATCACCTTTTCGGCGAACAGCCGCATCGAGCGCTGGGCGGCATCGAGCGGGATCGTGTTGAAGTTCACCTGCAACGAGGCGATCTCGAAGCCGCCGACCAGGTCGTCGTACATCGCGATCTTCTCCGCGATCTCCTCCGGCGAGCCGACCCAGGCGGCCCCCTTCTCCACCTGGCTCTCGAACGTTTCGGCCGCGAGGCCGGCGATGATCTTGTCGTAGCCCGGATAGTCCTTGGAGCTGAGACCCTCCGTCCACGCCGAGGCGGCGCCGACCAGGGACTTGAGGTACCGGTTGAGCGGCTCGCGCGCGACGTCAACCGCTTCGGCCCGCGTCGGCGCGCAGAACATGTGGAAGGCGAGCATGACCCGCCCGCGCCCCGGATGGCCGGCCGAGCGCCAGGCGTCACGATACGTGTTCACGAGCTCCTTCATCCGGGCACTGGCCATCGGGATCGCCATCACCGCATGGCCGGCCTTTCCGGCCTCGATGAAAGATTGCGGCGTGCTGATCGCCGCGACCCAGAACGGCGGGCGCGGCTTCTGGGTCGGCCGCGGCAGCGAGGTGACGTCCTTGAAGCGGTGGAAGCGGCCGGCATGGCTCACGTTCTCGCCTTCGAGCAGCAGCCGGACTTGCTCCATGCCTTCGGTGAAGCGGTCCCGGCTTTCGTCGGGCGAGATCCCGAAGCGGACGAATTCATGCGGGAGGAAGGCGCGCGCGAAGCCGACCTCGAGGCGGCCGCCGGAAATGCCGTCGAGCATCCCGACCTCGCCGGCGATCTTCAGCGGATTGTTGAACACCGGAAGCACCGCCCCGGTGATCAGCCGGGCGCGCTTGCAGCGCATCGCCGCCGCGGTCAGGAACAGCAGCGGGTTGGGGCTGTAGCCGCCGTAGTCCTCGAAATAGTGCTCGACGGTGCGGACATGCGTGTAGTTGAGGTCGTCCACCAGCTCGACGAGCTTCAGGCAGTCGTCGAAATACGAAGCGGCCGACTTCACCTTCGGGCCGATATCCGGAAAGAACTGGATGCCGAATTCCATGGGCGCGTCCTCGGTACTTTTTCGTGAGCATAAACTCTACCCCAAACCGGCAGGCCGGTCAGCAACTTTATCCGTGTACGGACGAATATCGCTTTCCTTCCAAATCTGCATCCGCCACGATCAGCCCCTCCCTTGCCGCTGGTGTCGCGCGGCTATATGGTCCGACGCACCGCGAAACAAAAATCGTTTCCCATGAACAGCCGACGCAAACGCGGACCAGCCGACAAATCGAACGGCACCGCCGTGGATTACGCGCTTGGCGATGCGCCGGGACACCTGCTGCGCCGCTGCCAGCAGCGCGCGGTCGAGATCTTCATGGCCGAGACCGGCGGGGCGCGGGTGACGCCGCGGCAGTTCGCGATTCTGCTGACGCTCGCGCACCGGCCAGGACTGACGCAGACCGAGCTCGTGGTCGAGACCGGGATCGACCGCTCGACGGTCGGCGACATGATCGACCGGCTGGTGCGGCGCGGGCTGGTCCGGCGGCGGCGGAGCGGACGCGACCAGCGGGCCAACACGCTGGTCATCCTGCCGGCCGGGCTCACCCTGCTGCGCGACACGATGCCGGCCGTCGAGCGGGCCCAGGAGCGCATCCTGATGCCCCTGCCCGGCAACCTGCGCCAGGACTTCATGACGGCGCTGCGGCTGATGGCGGCCGACACCAAGGCGGCCGGACCCGGCGGCCTGCGCGGCGCCCCGTCTCGTCCAGGGAGCGCCCCCCCCTGGCCCCCCACGCGCAGGCGGGGCTGAATGGCACCGGCGTCGCGGCGTGCCAGGCGGCTCATGGCAGCACTCGCCGGCGGGCTGGCGGCAGCACTGCTGGCGAGCGGGCCGGGCGGGGCGCAGAGCTCAGCGGACATGGAGATCGCGCAGGAGTTCCTGGCGCTCGAGCTCGCCGGCTGGCGCCTGCCGGACCCGGTCGAGCAGTGCCTCACCGGGCTGTCGCTCCGGCGGCTGGAGCCGATGGCCTATGGCAGCGAGGACCTGATCGACCAACCGGATCTCGTCGACCCGCCGGGGCCGTTCTTTCGCATCCTGCGAATCGACCCCGACCCGGGAAACCCGCGCCGCCGGACCGTGCAGTTCGAGTGGCTCCTGCCGGGCCCGGGCGGCACGACGCGGCCGCTTCGCGACTCGTTCACCTTCGCGCTCAGCGGCAATCCGGCGGCGGGGATCGGCCGCCCGGTCATGCAGCACGAGCCGGACCACATGGTGATCCGCCGCGAGTGCTATGGCGGCTAAGCGGTCCGGTATCGGCCGCTGGCTGTGCGCGATCGCCGTGCTGCTCGGCGTCGCCGCGGGGCGTGCGGCACCGGCCGCGTCCGCCCCGGTGGATGTCGAGCTGGTGCTGGCGGTCGACTGCTCGGGCAGCATCGACAATCAGGAGTTCGCGCTGCAGATCCGCGGCTACGCCTCCGCCCTGACCCATCCGTCGGTGATCCGCGCCATCCAGTCGGGCGGCATCGGGGCGATCGCGGTCACCTATGTGCAGTGGTCGGGGCCGTTCATCCAGAACCAGGCCGTCGGCTGGACCCTGATCAACGACGCGAAATCCGCCGAGGAGTTCACCGCCGCGATGCTGGCGGCGCGGCGGCGGATCTTCGGCGGGGGAACGTCGCTGAGCGGCATCATCGACTACGTGCGGCCGCTGTTCGGGACCGGCGGCTTCGAAGGGGCGCGGCGCACGATCGACATCTCGGGCGACGGCATCAACAACAGCGGCCGGGCGCCGACGGACGCGCGCGACGAGGCGGTGCGCGGCGGCCTCACCATCAACGGCCTGCCGATCCTCACCGACTTCGCCTCGCTCGACAGCTATTTCAAGGAGAACGTCATCGGCGGGCCGGGGGCGTTCGTCATTCCGGTGGAGAGTTTCGAGAGCTTCGCCGCCGCGATCCTCAACAAGCTGATCCGCGAAATCGCCGAGGCGCCGACGGAGAGATGATCACCACGCTATACGGAGTAGAACAGGTGAGAAATCCGCCCGACGCGCGGTCCGAAATATTTTTCGCCTTTCAAGGGGATGTGTTCGGGTATGTGGCTCGTCTGCCGAATTATGATTTGCCCGACGCTGCCGATATCCAAAGGAAAGAAGCCGGATCGGATATAATAGCTGTGGGGATCGTGCGGCACGATCGAAGCGACCTCGCCGGTGCCCGGGTTCTCGAATAGAATTTCGCCGGCATCAGGCGCGTAGGTCAGCATCACGCCGGTCAGTTGGAGAGCGGTTGGCAATACGACGCTCAGAAAATCCCGCTCTTTGATTTCATAAAATCTCCACGGAAGACCGTTTCTGCTGAGTTCGAATGTCGGCGGCGACGGACACAGTTCGACGAGAGGCAAGGCGCGCAGCCGTCTCTTCAGTCCTGAAAAATGTTGGATGTAGTGTGAGTCGACAGGTTTCGAATTCAGAAACCCGACGACTCGTTCAGCGTAGAACTTTGCGCCTGCGGGAGTGGTGTGAACCGGGTCGAAAAGGAGCTTATCCCTCTCCTTCTTCTCATAGCTGCGGATCTCGTCGACCAGGTTGAGAAGCGGAATGCGGTATTTCGTCGCGTATTCCGTGATGATCCCGATCAAGAAGTCGCCCTCATGTTGCACCGAATCATCGTAGAGATAGACGAATCCCACCGGCAGCCGAGCTTCGGCGAGCGCTACGAGGATTTGGTCCAAATAAAACCGGATCTCGTCGCTTCGGAGCGTTCTGATGTGGGAGGTGAATATTTCAAGCAGAACGCCGGCAGACGAGCCGTCACGAATGATCTCATCGATGCAATAGGCAATCGTATCTATCGTGTGGCCGCCCCAGCCGCTTTTGCGGAGCGAAAAATCGCTTCTCGACGCAACAAGGATTTCGTTGGCGCAATCGACATACCCGTTCTTTTGCTCGGTGACGCTATAGCCGACACAAAGAATGGTCTTGTGGCCCAGCCATTTCCGAAGCCTCGAAATGCATGCGCGCTTCCAGGCAGCGAGATGTCCCGCGGAGAGTCTCAGCTGAGCGATATACCCGCGGCGGAGCAGGCTGAACGAATACGAGAGATAGGTCATTTACGAACTGTAATCGGACAGCTCACCACCTAATCGGGCCGCTGCAACGCCACCACGACCCGGCGGTTGCGCTTCCCCTTGTTTT
>DASWFO010000090.1:0-3425 GCA_036394195.1 Alphaproteobacteria bacterium
AAGATCGCGGGGCCGGCTGTGGCGGTGAAGTGATTCAGGTTCTGCGCCGGCATGCGCGTCCGGCCGATCCCACCCTGCATGTCGCCGATGCCGGGCGCCGGCCACACCACCGCGAAATCCTTCTCGAACCCATTCTCCATCCCGGGCGGGCAGTTCGGATTCGGCGCCGCCGCCGCCGCACCACCGCGGCCGCCGCGCGACGGCATCGCCGGGCACGGCGTGAATGCCCCGTAATGAATCGGGTACTGGAAGTTCATCGGACCCCGTTCGCCGCCCGCGTCCACGAACCATGGCTTCCCCTCGTCATCCGACGCAAGACCCCACTGCCCGCCGTTCGGGCCGGTAGGCTCGCGGAGGAATCCTGACGGCGTCCAGCGGATACGGAACGGGTTGTAGGTCGTATAGATCCAGTTGTCCATGTTCCAGACCAAGCCGGCCTTCTGGTGCTCGATGTTGGCGTCGCCGCTCTGGCCAATTCCCGTGAAGACCACTTCCCGCTTGTCGGCTCGGCCGTCGCCGTTCGTGTCGGTCCATTTCACGATGTCGTCGGAATCAGTTTCGCTGGTGAGGATGACGCCATCCTGAAGCGGCAGGATCATGCGCGGCGCGACCAGGTGATCGACGAACACGGTGTGCTTGTCGAAAACCCCGTTGCCCTTGGTGCTTTCCCAGCGGCTGATGCGGCTGATCGGGTCGTGCTCGCCGCTGGCGTTGGCGTCCATCATGTAGCTGATGAGTTCGCTGACGTACATGCGGCCGTTGCCGTCGAACTCGATCACCGCCGGGCTGATCACGTCGGGGTCGGCGGCGACGAGCTCCATGCGATATCCCGCGGGCAGCACGAAGCCCTGCGCTTCCTCGGCCGGCGATCGGGCAAGGTACGGAGCCTTGGGCGAGAAGTCGGTCGTGTCGTTGCTCGGCGCCCCGCGGCCGCCGAAGCCGCCGCTCCGCTGCGGAGCGCCAGGCACCTGCCTGGACGCGCTGCCAAACATCTCGTACTGACCGTCCATCATCGCCATCGCGACGCGAAGCGCGGTGCCTTGCGGCGTGAGCGTCATGACGGTGGAGATTGGCATGCCCTGATAATCCACGGTGTACCTGAGCACGAGACTCTCCCCGGACATAGAGATGGCGGGGACCCTGACCGCCGGTTGCAGGTCCGAGCCGACCGTCGCGGTCACCTTGCCGCCGTCGGCCTTCACCGACACGACAAACGTGGCCTCCATTGCCTGCATGGCGGCGGTCACGACCCAGTCGCCCAGAAAGGGCGCCCCCTGCGTCGGAGTCGGGGATTGCCCGGACGTTTGCCCGACCCCCTGGAGTGCAGCGGTCGAGTAGGTAATCAGCAGTATCGCGGCCGTGGCGGCGACGGCGGCCAGACCAGCCCGAACGAAACGGAACATGTAATCACCCTCTTGGACGCGGCCGTAGAGTGGCCACGCGCCGGTGCAGCGTAGAACGCGCTGTGGCGCAGGTCAACTGTGCGGAAATGGACGGCGCGGTGGGGTCAGTCGAATCGTACGAGGCCGCGCCTGGTGGCGACGCGGACGGCCTCGGTCCGGCTCGTGACCTGGAGCTTCTCGAAGAGGTGAGCGAGATGCGATTTGACGGTGCGCTCCGAGATCTCCAGAGCGGTGGCGATCTCCTTGTTGCTGTTGCCGTTGGCCAGGAGGCGCAACGCGGCAAGCTCGCGCGGCGTGAGTTGCACCTGCGTGACCCGCTCGGCCAGCTTGGCGGCGGCGGCAGGAGCCAGGTAGGTCTTGCCGGCCAGCACGTCGCGGACGCACGCCACGAGGGCGTCAGCGGCAATGTCCTTGAGAATGTACGCCTTCGCTCCCGCCTGCAGCGCCCGCGCGATGTCTTCATCGGCATCGTACGTCGTCAGTACCACGACGCGCGCCTGGGGGTCGATTTCGCGGATCCGGCGGACCGCTTCGACCCCTTCCATCTCCGGCATGCGCAGGTCCATCAGCACGACGTCTGGACGATGGAGCAGAAACGCCTCGATGGCATCGCGGCCGTTCGCCGCCTCGGCGATGACCTCGAGATCGGGTTCATGGTTGATGATGTTGGCGACGCCCGTCCGCAACAGCGAGTGGTCGTCAACCAGCAACACCCGGGCGTGCCTGGTGACCGACCCTGCCGGTGTCGGAGACGCGTCAACGGTCGACATCGCCCGCCCGTGGTATCGAGAAAGCGGCCGGCTGCCACGCGAGCACGACTTCGGTGCCGGATCTCGCGGCCGTCACGAAGGTGAGCGACGCGCCGATCCGGTCCGCCCGTTCCTGCATGCTCGTCATGCCGAACCCGGTGGAGCCGCGATCGCCCGTGATGCCGCGGCCATCGTCCGCGACCGACAGCCGGAAACCAACGCTGCGCACCGCACCCGCGCGCACGACGATCCGGCGGGCGCGTGCATGCCGGACGGCGTTGGTGAGCGCTTCCTGGGCGATGCCGATGATTTCGCGTTCCACGCCGGAGTCGAATGCCGGCAATTCCTCGATCGAGAGCTCAACCGGCACGTCACCCGTGCGTTGCGCGAGATCGACCATGCGGCGGAGCGCCGTCGGTACGTCTTCGCGTTCGGTGGAGTGCGGCCGCAGCGCCGCAACCGAACGGCGGGCCTCGATGAGATGCGTGCGTGCGAGATCGATCGCGGTCTCGAGGCTGCGCGTGGCCGCGGCGGGCAGGCTCGACACGCCGCCCCGCTGGGCGGCCTGCAGCTGCATCAGAATGGCGCCGAACCCCTGGGCGAGCGTATCGTGAATATCTCGCGCGATCCGGTTGCGTTCTTCGAGAACCGCCTGGCGACGCGCCTCGAGGAGGCTCTGCTCGACGAGCCGGCTATAGTACAGAGCCAGCGTCGCTTGTCGCGCCGTGGCATCGAGCAGCGCATACCGCCAGCGGCGCTCGCACTCTGAGTCGTTCACGCTCGACAGCGCCATCCAGCCGAGCGTCCTGGGCGCCAGCCGCAGCGGCGCGACCACCAGCGTGTTCACCCCGGCGGCCCGATTGAACGCGCGCACCGCCTCCGGTAGCTGCTGGTCGTCGCCGTCGTATTCGAGAATTGCCGTGCGTCCTTCCTCGCTGCCCAGGAGATGACGGCTCATGCTCTCGCGCGGCATTTCGAGCGCGGCCCAGCCGCTGCTCTCGGGCGTCAGCGTCTCGCCGCCGATGTTCGCCATCCACAGGTCGCAGGCGCCAGTGGCTTCGTCGAGCAGCCACACGCCGCATGCATGTGCCTCGGAATCGTCAACCAGGCGCTTGATGAACATGCGGAAGAACCCCCGAAGATCGGGGTGGGTGACCAGCAGATCCATCGCCAGCTGCACCGCATCGCTCTGGATCGAGGCCATGCACTCGGCGCGCTGGCGATCGTCGCGCAGCTCGGCGAGGGCGGCGGTCAGCCGCGCGATCTCGGCCTC
>DASWFO010000091.1:0-2241 GCA_036394195.1 Alphaproteobacteria bacterium
CCGCCGTCGAGGTGATCGGCGTGCTCATGGGTGATCAGGAGGGCGTTCGCGCCGGCCGCCGAGTCATCACCGCTCCAGACGCCGGGGTCGAGCACGATCTGCTGCCCGTCGCGCTCCAACCGGACGCAGGAATGTCCGAGCTTCGTCATCCGCATTGCCGCTCCCCTCATCCGCTACGGTCAGAACCTATCGCGATGCCATCCCGGTCAGGAGTTCATCGACCACGCGCCTGGCGTACCCGCGATCGGCCCGGTCATGACTCAGCCTCGGCCTGGCGAGGACTGCCCCGGTAAGCATGTCCACGGACGTCTCGATGTTCGTGCCCTCGCGCAGTTCGCCGGTGGCCACGCCGCGCCGCAGCACGGCCCTGAAGACATCGCGGCGCGGCTCAACGACGGTCTCCACGTACCGCTCGATCAGCCGCGGGTATTTCGCGCCCTCACCAAGCAGCAACGCGAACTGCCGCACCCGGCGCGGGTCGACCGATTCGCTGCGCATGGCGTCAAGCAGCGCCACCAGGTCGTCCCTGACCGACTCTCCCCTAGGCTCGGGCAGCGGAGCCTGCAGGGCCGCGAGCGCGTCGAGCAGCAGATCTTCCTTGCCCGGCCAGCGCCGGTAGATGGTCGCCTTCCCGACGCCGGCCCTGGCCGCGACCTTCTCGATGCACAGGCCCTCCGCTCCCGACTCGGCGAACATTTCAAGCGTCGCGTCGATGATCGCGCGGTCGGCTTGCTCGCTGCGCGGCCGCCCGCGGCGGGTGTGGTCCTGCGATGCCTGCACGGACGTCATTGCCTGCGCTAGTCCTTCACCATGACGGCGACCGGCGCATGACCGGCCGCGATACCGGTGGCCCGCCTCGCGGCGCGCAAGCCAGGCATCCAGATGGCGATGAGAATCGCACCGGTAGCCGCAATGACGGCGGAGACCACCGTAGTCACCTGCATCGCGTGGACGAAGGAGCGCCCGGCGAGCGCCATCAGAGGCGCGCCGCGCTGGCCGAGATGCCCTGCCACGGCCTCGGTCGCCGCGATCGACTGCGTCGCCGCCGCCCGGCTAGCCGCGGGCAGCGCGCCGAGACCAGGTCCCAGCCCGGCCCGGTAGGACCGCGCCAGGATCGAGCCGAGCACGGCGACGCCGAGTGCCACTGCGACCTGCCGGGACGTATTGGTGATCGCCGATCCAGCGCCGCCACGCTCGCGTGGTACCACCGACATAACCAACTCGGTAGCGGTCGGCATCACGATCCCCATGCCGGCGCCCTGCAGGAAGAAGATGCATTCAAGCGCCGCAATCGGCGTCATAGTCGTCAGCGCGTGGTAGCCGATCACGGCGCCGGTCACCACGGCGAGTCCACCCGCGGCGACCGATTTGGCCCCGAACCGCCTGACCAGGCTCGCGCTGCGGTTCGACGCGACCAGCTGGCCGAGTGCCACCGGCGTCGTGAGCAGGCCGGCGTGCATCGGGCTGTAGCCGCGCACGTTCTGCAGGTAAAAGCTCATGAAGAAGTACACGCCAGACATCGCGAAGAAGTTCAGCCCGATCGCCGCCGCAGCCGATGACAGCCGCGGGTCACGGAACAGCCGGACATCGAGCGAAGGATGCTCGGTCCTCGACTCGTGCACGCAGAATACCGTCAGCACGGCGATCCCTGCCGCAACCGGGCCGATGACGCCGGGCTCAAGCCACGATGCCGCGTCGCCGCCCCTGATAATTCCGTACACGAGCAGCACGAGCCCGGCGATGGATAGCAGCACGCCAAGGTGGTCCACCCGGCCGGGGGCAGGGCTCTTGGACTCGGGGACCAACAGGGCGATCGCGGTCACGCCGACGGCCGTGAGCGGCACGTTGATCAGGAAGACCGATCCCCACCAGAAGTGATCGAGCAGCAGGCCCCCGGTCACCGGGCCGACCGCGATGGCGACTCCAACCGCCGAAGCCCAGATGCCGATGGCCTTCGGGCGCTCTTTCGGATCGAAGACGTTGGTGATAATCGAGAGAGTCTGCGGCATCACCGCGGCGCCGCCGAGGCCCATCGCCGCGCGGGCCCAGATCAGATCGGCAGGCGTCTGGGCATAGGAGGAGATGAGCGACGCCAGCCCGAACAGCGCCATGCCGATGATCAGCATCCGCTTGCGGCCGACCCGGTCGCCGATGACCCCGAACGTGAACAGCAGGCCAGCGAAAACCAGCGTGTACGAGTTGATCGCCCACTCGAGCTGGCTCTGCGTGGCGCCGAGGCCC
>DASWFO010000092.1:0-6696 GCA_036394195.1 Alphaproteobacteria bacterium
ATTGTCGAGCCATAGGCTCTGGCCGAGATCGTGGAGCGTCCTGGTCGGTTTCATCGCCTCACCTTTAAGCCGAATGGAAGGAGCGCGGCGCCATCAGCAGCCGCGACAGGTCACAATCGAGCAAGTCGCCAATGCGCTCGATTGTCACATCCGCGGGCGGGAAAGCGCCGACCAGTTTCGGGTCGTGTGCATAGATTCCCTGGCGCGGGAACACGGTCGTCACGCGCTCTCCCCAGAATTTCTTGGCCGCAGCCAAGATCCGCAGCTTGTCATCCACAAGAACGTAATGCTCGGCCGGGTAGCGCCGCTCGACGTCGTCCAGGGCCTCTTCCTTATGGATGTAAATCAGTACATGTCCGTCCACGGCGTCGGACAGCCCCGCGTGCTCAACCTTGCGCGGCTGGAAGACGACGTCGCCGTCCGACAGGATGACGGTCGGACCAAAGTTGCGCAGCCGCATCAGCACCTCGAGGGCGCCCGGGAACAGTCGATCGGCGAAGGGGTAATCCATGAGAAAGGAGGACATCGACAGCAGCTCGACGTGGCGCGGGTGTTCGGCCCGGTAGCGCTGCAGAGCGCCGATATAGTCGCGATAGCCCAGCTCCACGAAGAGATCCTCAAGGATCTTCCAGTAGCGCTTGCGGGAAGCGACGCCGAAGTCGCGCTCGAGATGATCCCGCAGGTCCTGTTGGATCCGGTCGTTGTCGAGCAGGGTGTTGTCTACGTCGACGAGAAAAGCGATCGGATTGGATGGCGTCATGCGGCGGCTCCAGCGCCCCCCGCTATGCTAGTCGGCGCCGCCGGCTCTTGGCAGATGGGCCAATCTCATATGCGTTATTCCAGGCCGGAATGATGCTTGTGGAGTCGGTCTCCAAGCCCGCCGGCAGCGTGATGCCGCTATTGTCGCCTGCACAGCTTCCCGCGCGCGTCGCGGCCGTGTTGGATTCCCCCGGAGCGGCCGACGAACCAGTCGTCCGCGGCACTCCAACGGGCAACCTCATCGCCACAAACCGGAGGTGAGCACCACTGGGAAGGTGGTATCGCATACCCTCTAACCTCGCTTGCATTAGAGCAAAGAGTGTTCGAAGCGGGACCACGGCCGGGATGCGCAGCGCATCAAGGCCCTGCATGTCTGTTCCTGCGGTCTCCCCGCGAGCCTGGGTATCTCTCGGGTATCTCTTGCACGCGACGCCAGAAACGGATTGGACGATTCGCGCATAATTGTTGGTTTCGTGACGTAGGCGGATACCTGCCGGCGGGCGACGTCGGTCATTAGCGCATAGGGATAGCCGCGGTAGCCGGGCTAGGTGATGCCGGTGCTCACGACTGAACTAACCTGTACCGATGTGTCCCCTGTCGGACATGGCGGACCCGCGGGGCGCCCGGGTTAGCGCCGTAAACCGTTGCAAAGCGGAAGTCGGCTAGGCCCCACCCACCCATCTCGATTTATGGGGACAGGCCGTAGCTCGGCCCAGCCAGCAATCCATGAGCGCGATGTCACGCGGGCGGAACGGGGATTTATCGAGATGATCGCTGGCGACTGAGCCCCTTGCATCAAGAACCAACACGATAACGTCCGACCTAGTTCCTCTCCCCGACCACCGCGACCGACTGCACCTCGACCAGGAGGGACGGGTTGGCGAAGTCCTTGGCGGTGATCAGCATGCTGGCGGGGAAGTGCTCCTTGAAGATCTCGCCGCGGAGGCGCACGAACTCGTCGCCGTCGGACTGGTTGCGGATCATCACCGTCATGGTGACGATGTCGCCCAGGGTCCCGCCGGCCTGCTTCAAGGTCGCCTCGATGTTGCGGAAGGTCTGGCGCGTCTGGCCGGCGAAATCGCTGATCGGCTTGCCATCGGCGCCACTCACGCCGCCCATCCCGGCCAGCCACACGATGCGCCCGCCGTCGGTGACCACGCCCGCGGAATAGGCGCGCTGCGGATTGACCGGCTGCAGATACTCCGCGGCAGGCGCCGCCGCGGCGGCTGCAGCGAGAGCGAAGGTCAGCAGGCCGCGTGTCGTCCAGATGTGCATGAGATCCTCCCCAGGTTGAGCTCGAACGGTGCAGTGTGAACGCTGCAACCGCAGGCGGCAAACGCCGGCTGGAACGGGTGCACGGGCTGGTCGTTGTCGTCCAGGCGCTGGTGTGTGCGGACGCAAAAAGAATTGCAGCCGATTTTGCGAAAATGAGCCGGTGCAATTGTTTTTCGACCGAATCAGCGCGCGTTCTCAACAGGTTGAAAAAACAATTGCAGTATTGCACGCGATTCGACCCCCCGGCCCCCCGCTTCGGCGGCACGTCTCGGGATCCGTCTCTTGGCGCGCGAACAGGGGCGCTTTGCGCTTCTTTCGCGTCGCCTGCGCCGTTCCGTGCGATCACGCGTTGGTGAGGGGGGCCTGCCATGGCCACTGACTTGCGGTTGCGCTATGCTTTCGATATCGGCCGGCGCAACAACAATAAAAACCCGCCGGCGTCTCTCATTCATGCCCGGGAGGAGCGCCCATGAAGCTCAACATCAACGGCAAGACGCGTGACGTGAAGGTGGAGGACGGCACGCCGCTCCTCTGGGTCATCCGCGAGCAGGTCGGCCTCACCGGCACCAAATTCGGCTGCGGCATCGCGCAATGCGGCGCCTGCTCGGTCCATATCAACGGCGAGGTGCAGCGCTCGTGCTCGATCCCGGTCGAGACGCTGAAGGCCACCGACAAGGTCGTCACCATCGAGGGCTTGTCGCGCACCGCCTCGCACCCGGTGCAGAAGGCGTGGGCGGCGATCGACGTGCCGCAATGCGGCTACTGCCAGTCCGGGCAGATCATGGCCGCGGCGGCCCTGCTGGCCCAGACGCCGAAGCCGACCGACGCCGACATCGACGCGGCGATGACCAACATCTGCCGCTGCGGCACCTATCAGCGCATTCGCGCCGCTGTCCATCTGGCCGCCGGCCAGATGAGCGCGCCCGGCGCCCGCGCCGATGCGCCCGCCGCGCGCAAGATTTGAGGGAGGGTGACACCATGACCAAGACATTGCATCTCACCCGCCGCCATTTCGTCGTCAGCTCGGCCGCTGCCGCCGGCGGTCTCGCCATCGGCTTCGATCCGTTCCGCGCCGCCGCCCAGACCGCTGCGGCCAAAGCCGCCGCCAATGCCGGCTCGGAGCTCGGCATCTGGGTCGTGGTCAAGCCCGACGACACCTGCGTCATCCGCATCGTCCGCTCGGAAATGGGGCAGGGCACGCTCACCGGCCTCGCCCAGCTCGTCGCCGAAGAGCTTGAGTGCGACTGGAGCAAGGTCACCACCGAGAGCATGACGCCCGGCCAGAACCTCGCGCGCAAGCGCGCCTGGGGCGAGTTCGGCACCGGCGGCAGCCGCGGCATCCGCACCTCGCAGGACTACGTCCGCCGCGGCGGCGCCGTCGCGCGCATCATGCTGGTCCAGGCGGCGGCCGATCAGTGGAAGGTCCCGGCCTCCGAGTGCACGGCCGAGAACAGCGTCATCACGCATACGCCCACCGGCCGCAAGACGACGTACGGCAAGGTCGCGGCGGCGGCGGCTCAGCTGACGCCGCCGGATCCGAAGTCGATCACGCTCAAGGATCCGAAGTCGTGGAAGATCGCCGGCCACCCCCTGAAGCGGCTCGACACGCCGCCGAAGCTGAACGGCAGCAAGATCTACGCGATCGACATCAAGCTGCCCGGCATGCTGTGCGCCGCGATCAAGGACTGCCCGGTGTTCGGCGGGAAGCTCAAGAGCTTCGATCAGTCGAAGATCGCCGGCCGGCCCGGCGTCAAGAAGGTGGTGCGGGTGAAGGACACGGCGGTCGCCGTCGTCGCCGACACCTGGTATCGCGCCAAGTCGGCGCTGGAAGACCTGCCGATCGAATGGGACGAAGGTCCGAACGCCTCGGTCTCCGACGCCACCATCGCGCAGCGCCTGCAGGAGGGGCTCTCCGCCGCCGAGAACAACGGCGAGTGGGGCAATGGCGACGCGGTGAAGGCGATCGCCGACGCGCCCAAGAAGGTCGAGGCGGTCTACGCCACGCCGTTCCTGGCGCACGCGACCATGGAGCCCGGCAACTGCACGGTGCGCCTGATGAAGGACAAGGCGGAGGCGTGGCTGCCGACACAGAACGCCGACGCCTCGCTCGCCGCCCTCTCCGAGGCGACCGGCCTGCCGCTCGAGAACTGCGACATCCATCGCCACGACCTCGGCGGCGGATTCGGCCGTCGCGGCGGCACGCAGGACTACGTCCATCAGGCGGTTGCCATCGCCAAGCAGTTCCCCGCCGGGACCCCGATCAAGATGATCTGGACCCGCGAGGAGGACACCGCGCACGACTTCTACCGCCCGATCTCGCAGTGCAAGCTCTCGGCGGGCCTCGATGACGCCGGCAATCTGGTCGGCTTGCACGTGCGCCTCGCCGGACAATCGATCAACGCCTATCTCAGCCCCGGGCTGATCAAGGACGGCAAGGACATGCGCCAGCTCCAGGGCTGGTACCAGGAGCCGGGTGACGCGCAGCTCGGCTACGCGGCGCCCAACCTCAAGATCGAATACATCATGCGCAACACCCACGTGCCGGTGGGCCCGTGGCGCGGCGTCAACACCAATCAGAACGCCGTCTACATGGAATGCTTCATGGACGAGGTGGCGAAGGCGGCCGGCAAGGATCCGCTCGAGTTCCGCCGCGGCCTCATGAAGGACTTCCCGAAGCATCGCGCGGTCCTCGACGCGGTCGCCGAGAAGGCCGGCTGGGGCTCGCCGCTGCCGTCCGGCGTGCATCGCGGCATCGCCCAACTGATGGGCTACGCCAGCTACTCGGCCGCGGTCGCCGAGGTCTCGGTCAGCGACAAGGGCGAGCTCAAGGTCCATCGCATGGTGCTCGGCATCAACTGCGGCCACGCGGTGAACCCGGACCAGATCGCGGCACAGGTCGAAGGCTCGGTTGCCTACGGCCTCACCGCGACGCTCTACGGCGAATGCCCGGTGAAGGACGGGCGCATGACCGATCTCAACTTCGACGCTTACCAGATCATGCGCTTGGCCGAGATGCCGAAGGTCGAGACGGTCATCGTGCCGACCTACGACTTCTGGGGCGGCGTCGGCGAGCCGACCATCGCCGTCGCGGCGCCGGCGGTGCTGAACGGCATCTTCGCCGCCACCGGCAAGCCGATGCGCACGCTGCCGCTGAAGAACGTCAAGCTTGCATAAATAGACGGGCGGCGCCGCGTTGGTCGGCGTCGCCCGTCTTCTCCGTCACCCCCGCGCAAAGCGGGGGTCCATCCGATTTTCTTCCGCATTGCAATAATTCCAAAGTCGTTCGACTGACGTCGATTCGACGCATGCGGCATGTTTTTGTAATGGAACGGCCGATGCTCCAAATGCGTCTTTATGTTCAAGGAATACGACAATACCGAGCGCCATCACCGTCTACTACCGCCCGGCAGGGGAAACGCCTTGGACATGGCCATACTTCGACACCCAGGACCGCTTCCCCGCTGGCTGTGGCTGACTCTCGCGGTCCCGGATCCGCCGACCAACGGTCAGTTCCTCTATTCCAAAGGCCTCATTCAGGCAGCGGCGTCGGCCGGGGTGAGCCTCGACATTGTCGCTCTCGGCCGGCCTTACGATGCACCGCAGCATAAGATCGCCGACGGGCTCCACCGCTGGTGGATCGCCCACGACCCTCCGCGGTCGCGCTGGGCCAGTCTCGTCTCGCCGCTGCCTCACATGGCCAACATGGCGAACACGCGGGCGATGCGGCGGCACCTGTTGGATCAACTCGCCGCCGCCGAGGGGCAGGACGCCGGTTGGGACGCGATCGTGTTCGACAGCCTGGCTGCGGCTTGGGCGCAGCGTGACGTGCTGGCGGCCATCGAGCGGGCGCGGCGGCGGCCGGCGCTGATCTATCTCGCCCACAACCACGAGAGCAGCGTGGCCCAGCGCGTGGCCGCCATTCACCCGCATCCGGTGAAGCGCCAGATCAACCGCGCCGACGCGCTCAAGGTCGGTCGGCTGGAGCGGTCGCTCGCCGCAGGCGCCGATCTGATCACGGCGAACTCACCGGAGGATTGCGCCCTGTTCCGCCGCGATTATCCGGACAAGCCGGTGCGATGCCTGCGTCCGGTATTCGTCGGCACTCCTGTGTTGTCACGGCGCATCGGGCCCGACGTGCCGCGGCGCGCCGTCATGCTCGGCAGCTACGACTGGCTGCCCAAGCGCCTGAACCTCGTCGAGTTCCTGCACGCCGCCGATCCGTTGTTCGCCGCCGCCGGCGTCGAGCTGCAGGTCATCGGCGCCGCCAAGCCCGCCTTCATCGCGCAGCTGCGCCGGACCGTGCGCGCCACCACATTCACCGGCCCGGTCGACGATCCGGCTCCGTATCTGGCCGCGGCGCGGCTCGGCGTGATTGCCGAGCGCGTCGGCGGCGGCTTCAAGCTGAAGACGCTCGACTACGTGTTCAACCGGGTCCCGGTGGCGGCACTGGCCGGAACCATGCCGGGCATGCCGCTCCGCGATGCCGACACCGCCGTCATCAGTCCCGATGCCGCAGCGCTCGCCCGCCGCGTCATCGACCTGATCGACGACTTTTCAGCCCTCAACCGGATGCAGGTGCGCGCCTACCAGGCGTGCCGCGGCGTGTTCGATCTCGCCGCCGGCGGCCGGTCGCTGCTCGCCGCCGTCTCCCACGCCACGCCC
>DASWFO010000093.1:0-6978 GCA_036394195.1 Alphaproteobacteria bacterium
AACAGATGAGTCCCGATCCTTTTTCCCTCGTCACCCCGGACGAGCGAAGCGAGATCCGGGGTCCATCTCGCCCGTGGCAGCATGGACCCCGGCTCGCGCGGCTGCGCCGCTTGGCCGGGGTGACGACTGAGGATGTTCTGCACCGGGTATCATCTGTCAGAGTCGCACCACTAGGGCATGGGTTCGCAAAGCGCATAGTCCCCACAAGTCGGGGGCGCGCCGGGTTGCCGGACACGAACCCAAGAAGCCGAAAAAGGGCCGCGAACCGCGGACCCGTTGCCGGGTTCCCCACGTTACTCAGGGATGATGGACCCGCTCGACAATCCGGTCTGGCAAGCACTCATCGGTCCGCAGGCCCACTGGGCCATCGGCCGCTGCGCCGCGCGCCATTATCCGCGCGACGTGACGCCGTTCTCGGCCATCGCCGAGCCGACTCCCACGGCATATGCCGACCTTGCGGCGGATTTGCCGGCCGGCCTCGAGGCGCGGCTGTTCCGTCCGGCGAACGAGCCGACGCCAGAGGGATGGCAGACCATCAGTGCCCGGCCGATCTTGCAGATGGTGTTCGGCGAGCAAGGCGTACCGAATGATGCGCTGGCACCTCTGACCTTGGGACCTGAGCACGCGTCGGACATGCTGGCACTTGCCGCGGCGGCGAAGCCCGGCCCGTTCGATCGCCGGACCGTGGAGCTGGGTCACTATGTCGGGGTGTGGCACGACGGCCGATTGATCGCGATGGCGGGCGAGCGGCTGCGCGTTGCCGGCTATGTCGAGCTCAGTGCCATTTGCACGGCGCCTGAAGCGCGCGGGCGCGGCCTGGGCGGGGCGTTGACCCGCCATCTGATGCGGCGCGTCATCGCCGCCGGCGACCGGCCGTTCCTGCATGTCTATCCGGATAATCCGGCGATGGGCTTGTATGAAAAGCTCGGCTTTCGCGTCCGCCGCCAGCTCTATGTGCTCTGGCGCAAGCCGGGGCGCGGCGAAACCTAGCCCGGTTTCGCCAGGTGTCCGAGCTCGGCGACGACCTGCCGGTAGAGCTCGCGCTTGAAGGGCACGATGATCTTGGGAAGCGTTGCGATCGGGGCCCATTTCCAGGCCGAAAACTCCGGATGCTTATCGGAGCCGATGTCGATATCCGAGTCCTGGCCGGTGAAGCGCATCGCGAACCATTTCTGCTTCTGGCCGCGATAGCGTCCGCCCCATGAGATCTCCGCCAGCAGCTCTGGCGGCAGGTCGTAGGTCAGCCAGTCGCGCGTCTCGCCGATGATCAGGGCCCGGTCGGTGCCGGTTTCCTCCTTGAGCTCGCGCACCGCCGCGGCGCGCGGCTCCTCGCCCTTGTCGATGCCGCCTTGCGGCATCTGCCAGGCGGCACTCGGCATGTCGATGCGCTGCGCGACGAAGACCCGTCCGTCGCGGTTGATCAGCATCACGCCCACGCCGGGCCGATACGGCCGTGATGCGATGTCGGCGCCGGCGGCGTGACGCTTCTTCTTGGCCACGCGTCAGCTGTCCGGCTGGCGGTTGAGGAGGGCGGTGATCGGCGCCAGTGCTATGCCCTTGCCCTCCAGCGTCGGCAGCCACGCGGCGAGGCGCTCGAACGTCACCGGGTAGGGCTGGCCCATCGCCACCGCGTTGCCGGTCTCCCTCGCCACCTTCTCGACGTCCGCCAGCATGGCGTCGATCGCCGCGCGCGCCGCCTGTTGGTCGATCAGCCGGTCGTTGATGGCGCGCGGCAAGCCGAGGCTGGTGGCGAGGCTCGCGGCGACGCTGCGCGGTGTGGTGCGCGAATCGACGAAGACCAGGCCGCGGTCGCGCAACGTGGTGAGCACCGGCCGCAGCGCTTCGGCCGAGGCGGTGAATCGCGAGCCCATGTTGTTGGTGACGCCGACATAGCCGCTGACGCGGCTCAGCACCCAGTCCAGCCGGTCGAGATTTTCCCGCGGGCTCAGGCTGGTCAGCAGGGTGCGCGGGCCCGGGTCGCGGGCCGGGAAGTTCGCCGGCTCCATCGGCAGCCCGAGCAGCGCCTCGTGGCCGCTGGCGCGCGCGAGGTTGAGCCAGTTGCCGAGGTTCTCGGCATAGGGACTGAACGCGAGGGTGACCCCGGGCGGCAGGTTCTGGACCGCCGCTTCGGTCGCCGCACTCGATAGGCCGAGGTCGAGGATGACGATGGCGATCCGCGGCCGCGGATCGTTCCAGTCGAACGGCGTTGCGTATTTCTGCCAGGTTGCTACGCCGCCCGGCGGGCCGCCCGGGGCGGCGGGCGGGGCGGGCGCCACGGCGGCCGTCTGCGGATTGTCCGACGTCGCTGGCGGCGTCGCCGTGCCGGCCTGGACCCGCGTGCGCGGCGGCTGCGGCGCCGGCCGCGCCATCGGCGTCTGCCCCGGCCCCGGCTCCTGCGGCGGTTGCGCGGTCACCTGCGGGACGTCGGTGGCATCGGGCATCGCCGGCATGGCGCCGTCGGCCGTCGAGCCATCGGCCGGCGGTGTCGCGGCCCCTTGCGGCGACGGTGCTGCGGGCGGCGGCTCGGGCGGCTCGAGGGCGACGAAAAACGGCTCGGGCGGCTCGCGTTTCGGCGGCTCGCCGGCGCCCAGCGCCTGCCAGGCCGCGTCGCCGGCCAGCGCCAGGATCAACAGGATCCAGGCGAGCGCCAATGCCGAAGGACCGCGCCGCCCGCCCGAACTCCGGTTCGGCGCCCTACCCCGCTTCGCCACTTCTGATCCGGCCCGCCCCGGCCGTCCGCGCTAGTTGGTGACCCGCTGGTTGAACAGCGCCAGGCCGCGCAGCAGGTCGTACGCCCGTGCCAGCTGATAGTCCTGGGCCTGATCGCCGATCGCGGGCTCCTCGCCCTGGGCGTCAGGCTTCGGCTGCTGCTGTTGGGGCTGCTGCGGCTGCTGCTGTTGTTGTTGTTGCTGCGGTTGCGACTGTCCCTGGCCTTGGCCCTGGCTGCGCTGCTGCAGCGTGTCGTTGCGCAGCGCGCCGCGCAGATCGGCCTCGCGGCGGATGAGGCCGCCGTCGATCTTTTCGAGCCGCGCCTGCTCGACCATGATGTCGGGCTCGATGCCCTGCGCCTGGATCGAGCGGCCGGACGGCGTATAGTAGCGCGCCGTGGTCAGTCGCAAGGCGCCTTGGCCGCCGAGCGGAATGATCGTCTGCACCGACCCTTTGCCGAACGACCGCGTCCCGAGCAGGATCGCCCGGTGATGATCCTGAAGCGCGCCGGCGACGATCTCGGACGCCGAGGCTGAGCCGCCGTTGATCAGGACCACCATCGGCAGGCCGGTGAGCAGGTCGCCGGGCTTGGCGTTGTAGCGCTGCGCGTCCTCGGCCCGGCGGCCGCGGGTCGAGACGATCTCGCCCTTGTCGATGAACGCGTCCGACACGGCGATCGCCTGGTCGAGCAGACCGCCCGGGTTGTTGCGCAGATCCAGCACAATGCCCTTCATGCGGTTGCCGAGCTGGTCCTTGATCTTCTGGATGGCGGCGCGCAGGCCGGATTCGGTCTGCTCGGTGAACGAGGTGATGCGGACATAGCCGATATCGCCCTCGACCGAGTTGCGCACCGACTGGATGCGGATGACCGCCCGCTGCAGGCTGACCGTGAACGGCTCGCCGGTGCCGCGGCGGATGGTGAGCTTGATCTGCGAGTTCACCGGGCCGCGCATGCGCTCGACCGCATCCTGCAGGGTCAGGCCCTGCACCTGCTCGCCGTCGAGCTCGACGATGAGGTCGCCCGGCTTCAGGCCGGCGCGCGAGGCGGGCGTCTCGTCGATCGGCGACACGACCTTGACCAGGCCGTTCTCCATGGTGACCTCGATGCCGAGCCCGCCGAACTCGCCGCGGGTCTGGATCTGGGTGTCCTGGAACGCGCGCGCGTTCATGTAGCTGGAATGCGGATCCAGCGCCGACAACATGCCGTTGATCGCGTCTTCGATCAGCTTCTTGTCGGTGACGTCCTCGACATAGTCGGAGCGGACGCGCTCGAACACCTCGCCGAAGAGGTTGAGCTGACGATACGTCTCGGAGGTGTTGCCTTGCGGAGCCGACATCGACATCGGCGACACGAGGACGCAGGCGACCGCGGCCGCCGCAAGGACTCTATACAATTTCATCCGCTTACCTTCCCATTCGAGGTGGCAAGCCAGGGCAGCGGGTTTATCGGCTGACCATGGCGTCGTAATTCCACGTAAAGCACCGGCCCCGCGGCTCCCTTGCTGTAGATATCAGCGGGGTGACTGATATCGGAGGGGCCGGCGGTGTCGGGACTGCCGGCCGTGGCGATCGGCTCACCCGTCGCGACGACCTGTCCGACTGACACGTCAATGCGGCCTAAACCGGCGAGCAACGTATGATATCCCTCGCCGTGTTCGATGATCAAGATGCGCCCATAGCCGCGAAAGGGGCCGGCGAACACGATTTTGCCATCAAAAGGGGCAACGATCTCGGCCCCCGGGCGGGTTTCGATGGTCAGGCCGCGCTGCGGCTGGCCCCCCTCCCCGGTCTGGCCGTAAGCCAAAAGCACCCGCCCGCGCGCCGGAAACGCCATCTGGCCGTGGGCCTCTCCAAGCTGGCGCAGCTGCCGGGCCAGCGCGTCGCTGACCCGGGCCTCGACGGTGTCGGGCGGCGTCTCGGCGGCGGGGCGCCTGGCCGCCGCGCGGTTTTCGTCAAGCCGCCGCAGCAGATCGCGCAGGTCCGCCGCCTGGCGGGCCAGCGCGTCCACGTGCTCGGCGGCTTCGGCATGCGCCGCCGCGGTCTGCTGGTAGAACTCCGCCCGCTGGGCGACCAGGGCCCGCAGGCCTTCGCGGTCGGCGGCCAGCCGCGTGGTCGCCGCGGCCATGGTCGCGCGCTCGGCCGCCGCGGCATCATGCAGGATCTGCAGGTCTTCCACGTCCTGCGCCACCTGCCGGGCCTGCGCCTCGATCGGCGGCACGACGTCGGCCAGCAGCCGCGCGGTGCGCACCGTGTCGATCGGCGATTCCGGCATCAGCATCAGCGCTTCCGGCGGATTGCGGGCGAGGCGGGTGAGCGCCGCCAGCAGGGCTGCCAGCTCGCCGCGCCGGTGCTCGAGCTCGGCTGCCTTGGCGAACTGCTCGGCGTCGAGACCGGCAAGGCGCGATTCGGCATCCGACAGCTGCTCTTCGCTCTCTTGGGTTGCCGCTGCGGCCGCGGCGAGCTTGCCGCGCAGGGCCTCGATCGCGCGAACCTGGGCGGCCGCCTGGGCGGACAGGCTGCGCTCGCGATCGCGCGCCAGCTTGAGCTCGCGTTCGACCTGTTCGATCGATCTCGTCGGCGCTGCGTCTTCCGCGCGCACATCAAACGGAACGATGGAAAAGAGGAGAGGGGCCGCCAGCGCGGCCCGGCGGAGCCAGCCGGTGGAATCATTCCGCGGCACGCGCCCCGTCGTCCTTGGAACCGGGATGGGCGATCAAGGTGCGGCCGGTCATCTCCGGCGGCTGCGGCAGGCCGAGCAGCTCGAGCAAGGTCGGTGCCACGTCGGCGAGCCGGCCGTCGGTGAGCTGCAGCGGCGCGTTGCGGCCGGGCTCGGCGCCGCCGACCAGCATCACGGGCACGCGGTTGGTGGTGTGCGCGGTGTGCGGCTGGCCGGTGGTGGGATCGGCCATCTGCTCGGCGTTGCCGTGATCGGCGGTGATCAGCAAGGCGCCGCCGGCGTTCTCGACCGCCGTGGCGAGCCGGCCCAGGCAAGCATCCACGGTTTCGACGGCTTTTTTGGCCGCCGCGAAATCGCCGGTGTGGCCGACCATGTCGGTGTTGGCGTAGTTCACGACGATGAAGTCGAAGCGTCCAGAGGCGACGGCCTCGACCAGCTTGTCGGTGACCTCGAAGGCCGACATCTCGGGCTTCAGGTCGTAGGTCGCGACCTTCGGCGAGGGGACGAGGATCCGGCTTTCGCCGGGAAATTCGCGCTCCTCGCCGCCGTTGAAGAAGAACGTGACGTGCGCGTATTTCTCCGTCTCGGCGATGCGCAGCTGCTTCAGGCCCGCCGCGGCGACCATCTCGCCCAGCATGTGGGTGAGCGGCTGCGGCGGGTACATGGTGGCGATGAAGCGGTTGAGCTCGGCCGAGTACTCGCACATGCCGAGCGCCGCCGCGAAGCGGACCACGCGAGTCCGGGCGAAGCCGGTGAAGGCCGGGTCGAGGAGGGCCATGAGAATCTCGCGCGCGCGATCGGCGCGGAAATTCGCCATTACCACGCCGTCGCCGTCGCGCATGCCGGGATAGTCCGGCAGCACGGCGGGCAGCACGAATTCGTCGGTCTTGCCGTTGGCATAGGACGACGTGACGGCGCTCTGCGCGTCGGCCGCCGTGACGCCCTGTGCATCGACCAGCGCCTTGGTGGCGAGCTCGACCCGCTCCCACCGCTTGTCGCGGTCCATCGCGTAATAGCGGCCGGAGATCGTCCCGGTGGCGACGCCGCGCAAGCCGGCGATGTCGGCGCTGAATTTCGCAAGATAGGCTTCGGCGCTTTTCGGCGGCGTGTCGCGCCCGTCGAGGAACGCGTGCACCCACACCTTCAGCCCGGCGGCGGCGAACGCCTTGGCGAGGGCGGCCATGTGATCCTGGTGCGCGTGCACGCCGCCGGGCGACAGCAGGCCCATCAGGTGAACCGCACCCCGGCTCGCTTTCACTTTGTCGATGAACCGGACCAATGCTGGATTGCGCGCGATGGCGCCCGAGGCGACTTCATCGTCGATGCGCGGCAGGTCCTGGAGCACCACCCGGCCGGCGCCGAGATTCATGTGCCCGACTTCGGAGTTGCCCATCTGCCCGGCGGGCAGGCCGACATGGCGCTCGGAGGCGTCGAGGAACGCCACCGGCGAAGATTTGGCGAGACGGTCGAGATTGGGGGTCTTCGCCTTGAGGATCGCGTTGTCGTCGCTGGGCTCGGAACGGTGACCCCAACCGTCGAGCACGCACAGCACGACGGGCCGCCGCTTGGGCACGAATCGTGTCATGGCGGGG
>DASWFO010000094.1:0-3823 GCA_036394195.1 Alphaproteobacteria bacterium
CGGCCCAGACGACATAGAGGGTGCCGAGGCCCCACATGTAGCCGTCAGGTGGCGATGGATTCCCCATCGGGTGGTTCGTGAACAGCCAGGGACTCACTGCACCATCGCGGATCCGCGACACCAGCAACGCCAACGCGTGAATCAGCGGGATGTGGAGCATATAGAAGAAGAACGGCACGCGACCGAATACCGTGAGCCAGCGGGACACGACGCCGCGGCCCCGCTCCAGGAGCGGGATCAGCGCGATGGTGGGCCCCAGCGTCATCAGCAGGAACAGGAACGATGCCGGATATTTCGTCGTGTTCAGGAACGCGAGCAGCGCCGGCATCACGGGCCCGTCCGGCCCGCCCCAATGGCCTGACGCGCTCCACGGCTGGGGGTCGCCGTAGAGGTTGAAACCGCGCAGCACCAGGAACAGTGCCGTGGCGGTGAGTCCCAGGCGCAGGCAAATGCGGTCGCGCCGCCCCGGCTCGAGCGTCAGGATGACGCCAAACGCGTAACCCGCCGCCATCACGCCGATCCACGGGATGATCGAATACAGCACGATCAGGGTCGGGCCGTCGGGTCCGAATTGGATCGGCCCCTGCCAGAACCCGACGTAGAGAATTTTCCAGAGGCCGCCGAGCCCCGGCACCGCCGCCATCAGGCGCGGCAGGACGGCGTTGTGCAGCGCCATGATCCCCACCCCCGTCGCGGCGATCGCCCGCAGGGGGAGTTTCACGAGCCCGGCCAGCAAGATCATGCACCACCCGATCGCCCAGATCACGCCCGCCATCTCGTAATGAGCGAAGTCGAAGTTGAAGGTCCAAGCCACGCGGAGAAACGTGAGCTCGAGAAACACGAGCCACAGCCCGCGGGTCAGGAGAAACCGCGACAGATCGGGGTGCTTCTTGCCGTAGAAATAGGCGCTGGTACCGGCCAGGAACAGAAACGCGGGCGCGCAGAAGTGGGTGACCCAGCGGGTGAAGAAGATCCCGGGCGTGGGACCGCCGGGCGGCAGTGCGGAATACACCCGCACGTGATCGATCGCCATCAGCACCATCACGGCACCGCGGATGACGTCGATCGACGCGATGCGCCCGCCGACTGCGGCGGGCCGCATCGCGCCTGCGAGCGGAGCGCTCACCGTCGGTCAGCGCGTCGCGTTGGCCAGGTCGGTCACCGCCGCGACGAGCGTCTGCACTTTCTGCTGATCGCCCGCACCCGGCGCGTCGCCGCTCAGCTGCGTCGCGAGCTGCGTGAGCGCGTCCTTGCGCTGCTGACCCGACAAGTGCTCGGCGCGCCCGAGCGCCGCCCGCGCAGCCGTCACTTTGTCTGCCGCGAGCCCGTTGCCGCGTGCCAGCTGATCGAGATAGGCGCCCGCCAACGCGAAGCTCGGCGGCCATACGAGCTTCGGCTGCCCCTGCACGTTGAGGTAATCGAGGTGCACGGTCGTGGCGGCGGCGATTTCGTTCGCCGAGATGAGGCCGCTGGGCTGCAGCGCGAAGATGTCGAGGCCGCGCGAGATCTCGGAGCTCACGATCACTCCGTTGTACCAGTACGCCGACCAAGATCCGCCGCCCGCCATCTTGGTCGAGTCCACCGGCCCGTAGTCGAAGTAGGCGATCTCCTTGGGGTGCGCCGCATCGGTCCAATCGAACACCGAGATGCCGCCCTGATACCAGGCCTGCACCATGACATCGCGGCCGGGAATCGGGATCAGCGAGCCGTTGTGGGCCACGCAGTTCTCGAACGGCGTCTGGGGCGCGGACATCTTGTAATAGCTCTGGAACGTGAGCGTGTTGTTCGCCAGCGTGAAAATGGCGTCGGCGCCCCACTCGTGCTTGTCGGTGACGCGGCACTTGGGCTGCCCGCCGCCGCCCCATTCATCCGAGAAGAGCAGCTTGGTGCCATCGTTGTTGAAGGTCGCGGAGTGCCAGTACGAGAAGTTCGAATCCGACACGGCACCGATCCGTTTGGGGTGCGCCTTGTCGGCGATGTCGAGCAACAGGCCGTAGCCGGCGCAGGCGCCGCCGGCGAGCCCGATCGCTGGATAGACGGTGATATCGTGGCACTGGTTCGGGCCGGGACGGATGCCGTTCTTGGTCGGCGGCTGGTTGGCCCCCACGATCGCATCGACGATCCCCTGGATCGCGCCGCGCAGCGCGGCGCTGTCGGCGGCCGTGGCCGTCGTGCCGCCCCGCGCCTTGACCACGCTGTCGAGCCGCGGTTGGACGAAGCCGTTGGGGAGCGCGAAATCGGAGCCGTTGAGCTTCACGACGTAGCCGCCGTGCGCCCGGGCCGAATCGGCGGCGCGGGCCGCCGCGGCGATGTCTTCGGGCGCCTCGGCGTGCGTCGGGGCCTGCACCAGATCGTTGAAGATGCGCGGTGAGTCGACGATGTGGGCCTGCTCCGGATGCGCCAGCGGCACCTGAATCACCTCGATGCGGAAGAGCGCCGAGGTCGAGTCCTGGTCCGGCTGCAGCCGCGAGCATCCCGCCAGCTCGTTGGGCGAGCGGACCCCGGCTGAGCCCGAGACATAGATGTAGACGTTCGCCTTGTCGTTGGGATCCTCCACCAGCGTGTGCGTATGGGACCCGCGGCAGGTCTGCACGTTGCCGATGTACTTGGGATTCGCGATGTCGGTGATGTCGAAGATCCGGATGCCGCGCAGTCGGACGGCGCTCACCGAGTCGTGGACTCCCTCGCCGCTGCAGTCGATCCGCCCGGAATTCCCCTCACCCGAAACGAAGAGGAGGTTCTTGTAGACCGAGACGTCGCTCTGGGACGCGGGACAGTAGTAGCCCATCTTGAGCGCCGGTTTCGCCGGCTTGCTAATGTCCCACACCTGATAGCCGTTGTAATTCCCCTGAATGACGTAGGGGCCGGTGAACGACAGATCGGAATTGGTGGAGTGCAGGAACTTGCCCGTCGGTGGCGTCTGCGAGAGCACCTTCACGTTCCACGACGCCTGAGCGGCGATTGCCTCGTGACAGGCCGGGGCCGGGGCCGGGGCCGGCGTCGCGCCCGGCGCGGGAGTGGCCGGCGGCGGGCAGGTGAATCCTCCCCGCAACCCTACCCGGCGATCCGGCACCGGCGCGGTGGTGGACATATCGAGCTTGGCCGCATGGGCGCACGCGCCGAGGGCGACCGCCGCGAAGACGGACAGGGAGGAGGAGGCGAATCTCACGAGGGGCTCCGTTTGAGGGCGTCGAGCATGCGATTCATGCGGGCGATTTCGGTGGTCTGATCGGCGTAGACGTCGGAGGCGAAGCGGAACACGATCTCTTCCTCGCCGCCTCCCTTGGACCCGAACAAGTCGTTCACCATGGTGATGGCGCCCATGTGGTGCTGGATCATGAACGTCAGGAATAGGCGGTCGAACTCCGCGCCCCGGCCGCTGTCGAGCTGCGTGAGCTGCTGGGGCGTGAGCATCCCGGGCATCAAGGTGTGTTCCATGCCGGGCATCATGTCGTGCGTGGCGTCGCCGCCGGGCACCATCTCGTGGCGGTCGCGCAGCCAGCGCTGCATCAGCACGATTTCGTCACCCTGGCCCACCACGATGCGCTCGCACATCGCGCGCAGCGATGCACTGGCGCCGTGGGACGGCGCCCAGCCCGCCATCAACACGGCCTGGGCGTGGTGCGCGATCATGCCGGTCATGAAATGCACGTCGGCCGGCGTATAGGCCTTGCGGGCGCTATCGGGTCCGGCGGGCGGCGCGGGGCGCTGGGCGGCGGAGACGCACACGATGGTGGCAAGCGCGGCCAGCGCCGGCGCGCTCGCGATCAGGATCGATTTGCGCATCCCCAACATTCGCTCAAAAATCCGCGGCTGCCAAGAC
>DASWFO010000095.1:0-43318 GCA_036394195.1 Alphaproteobacteria bacterium
GCCGGTGAAATCCGGCGACGTTCTCGCGGAGATCGAGACCGACAAGGCGACGATGGAAGTGGAGGCGGTGGACGAGGGGAAGCTGGGCAAGATCCTGATCCCCGGCGGCACCGAGAACGTCAAGGTCAACACCCCGATCGCGCTCATCCTGGGGGAAGACGAGAAGCCGTCTGCGCTGGAGGGAGCCGCGGCCGAGGCGCCCCCCGCCAAGGCCGCAGCGGCACCGCAAGCCGCGCCGGCCCAGCCGGCGAAGAGCGGCGGCGCCGGTGCTACGCCGCTCGCGCAGCGGATGGCGCAGCAGGCGGGCGTCAATCTTTCCGTCGTGGCCGGGAGCGGGCCCGGCGGCAAGGTCACGCGCGCCGACGTCGCCGGTGCCGCGGGTTCGCCGGCGCCAGGCCGCCAGCCGGCCGGCGATCACGGCGGTCGCGTGTTCGCAAGTCCGCTGGCGCGGCGGCTCGCTCAGCAGTCCGGGCTCGATCTGGCCCAGGTGTCGGGCTCCGGGCCGCACGGGCGCATCGTCAAAGCCGATGTCGAAGGCGCCCAGGCCCATGGCGGCGCTGCGGCGCCGGCGGGGCGCGCCGCACCGGCCGCGCGCCCGGCGCCGCCGCCGAGCGGCCCCACCCCCTATCACGTGGTGCCGCACTCGACGATCCGCAAAATCATCGCCAAGCGGCTGACGGAATCGAAACAGACGATCCCGCATTTCTATCTGACGGTCGACTGCCAGATCGACGAACTGCTCAAGGGGCGCGCGACGCTGAACGCGCAATCACCGGAGAAGGGCGACGTCGCCTACAAGCTGTCGGTCAACGACTTCGTCATCAAGGCGGTCGCGATGGCGCTCCGCAAGGTGCCGGCGGCGAACACGTCGTGGAGCGACGACGGCGTCATCCAGTACGAGCGCGAAGACATCTCGGTGGCGGTGGCCACGCCGAACGGGCTGATCACGCCGATCATCTTCAATGCCGCCGACAAGGGCCTGATCCAGATCTCCAACGAGATGAAGGTCCTCGGCAAGAAGGCGCGCGAGGGCAAGCTCAAGCCCGAGGAATACCAGGGCGGCACGTTCTCGATCTCCAATCTCGGCATGTACGGCATCAAGCAGTTCGAGGCCGTCATCAACCCGCCGCAGGGATGCATCCTGGCGGTCGGTGCGGGCGAGCAGCGGCCGGTGGTGAAGAACGGCCAGGTCGTGGTCGCCAACGTGATGACGTGTACGTTGTCGTGCGACCATCGCGTCGTCGACGGGGCCGTCGGCGCCGAATACCTGGTCGCATTCAAGAAGCTCATCGAAGAGCCGCTGGGCATGCTGCTCTAGCGCGGCACTCGCCCCTCAAAGGAGCCGATCGTGGCGGAACAGAATTTCGATTTGATCGTCGTCGGCGGCGGGCCGGGCGGCTATGTCGCGGCGATCCGCGCCGCCCAGCTCAAAATGAACGTGGCGCTGGTCGAGCGCGAGCATCTGGGCGGCATCTGCCTGAACTGGGGCTGCATCCCGACCAAGGCGCTGCTGCGCTGCTCGGAGATCAACCACCTGCTGCATCATCTCGACGCCTACGGCTTCAGCGCCGAGAAGGTGAGCTTCGACATCGGGAAGGTGGTGAAGCGCTCGCGCCAGATCGCCAGCCAGCTGTCAAACGGCGTCAAGTTCCTGATGAAGAAGAACAAGATCACCGTGTTCGACGGTCACGCGAAGCTGGCCGGCCCATTCTCGGGGAAGGGGGGCAAGCTCAAGGTCGAGAAGGACGGCAAGCCCGTCGCCGACCTTGCGGCCAAGCACATCATCCTGGCCACCGGGGCGCGCGCCCGGACCATGCCGGGCCTCGAGGGCGACGGCAAGCTGGTGTGGACCTACAAGGAGGCGATGGTGCCGCCGGCGATGCCGAAATCGCTGCTGGTGGTCGGCTCGGGCGCCATCGGCATCGAGTTCGCGAGCTTCTTCCGCAACATGGGCGCCGAGGTCACGGTGGTCGAGGTCCTCGACCGCGTGCTGCCGGTTGAGGACGAGGAGATCTCGGCGTTCGCGCGCAAGCAGTTCGAAAAGCAGGGGATGAAGATCTTCACGTCGGCGAGCGTGAAAAGCCTCAAGAAGGGCGGGGACAAGGTCACCGCCACCGTCGAAGCCGGCGGCAAGACGACCGACATCACCGTCGAGCGCGTCATCCTCGCGGTCGGCATCGTCGGTAATGTCGAGAATATCGGCCTTGAAGGCACGAAGATCAAAGTCGAGAAGACGCATGTCGTGGTCAACCAGTGGCTGGAGACCGGCGAGCCCGGAATCTACGCCATCGGCGACCTCGTCGGCCCGCCGTGGCTGGCGCATAAGGCCATGCACGAAGGCGTGATCTGCGTTGAGAAGATTGCCGGACTCAACGAGGTTCATCCGCTGGACACTTCGAAGGTCGCGGGCTGCACCTATTGCATGCCGCAGGTCGCGAGCATCGGCCTCACCGAAAAGGCGGCCAAGGACAAGGGTTATCAGGTGCGCGTCGGCCGCTTTCCGTTCATCGGCAACGGCAAGGCGATCGCGATGGGCGAGACCGAGGGCATGGTCAAGACGGTGTTCGACGCCAAGACCGGCGAGTTGCTGGGCGCCCACATGGTGGGCGCAGAGGTCACCGAGCTGATCCAGGGCTACGGCATCGCACGCACGCTCGAAAGCACCGAGGCCGAGCTCATGAACACGATCTTCCCGCACCCGACGCTTTCGGAGATGATGCACGAGGCCGTGCTTGACGCGTACGGCCGCACCCTCCACATGTAGCGGTACGATGGGCCTCGACGCCACCCCCCGCCTCCGGCATCCCGAGAAAGCGCACAAGCCGGACAATCCGGTCCAGCGCCGCAAGCCCGATTGGATCCGGGTGAAGGCGCCGGTGTCGGCCGAGTATCACGCCACGCGCGCCTTGATGCGCCGCCTCAACCTGGCGACGGTGTGCGAGGAAGCCGCGTGCCCGAACATCGGCGAGTGCTGGAAAAAGAAGCACGCGACGGTGATGATCCTGGGCTCCGTCTGCACCCGCGCCTGCGCGTTCTGCAACGTCGCGACCGGCCTGCCGGACAAGCTCGATCCGCACGAGCCCGAGCACGTGGCCGAGGCGGTCGCGGCCCTCGGCATGGCGCACATCGTGATCACGTCGGTCGACCGCGACGACCTCGACGACGGCGGTGCGGCGCAGTTCGTCCGCTGCATCGGCGAGATCCGCAAGCGCAGCCCCGCGACCACGATCGAGATCCTCACTCCCGATTTCCTGCGCAAGGAAGGCGCGATCGAGGCGGTCGTGGCGGCCAAGCCCGACGTCTATAACCACAATCTCGAGACGGTGCCGCGGCTCTATCCGACGATCCGGCCGGGGGCACGGTATTTCCACAGCCTGCGCCTGCTGGATACGGTGAAGCGCCTCGACCCGTCGATCTTTACAAAATCCGGGCTCATGGTCGGCCTCGGCGAAGAGCGCAACGAAATCCTCCAGGTGATGGACGATCTGCGTTCGGCCGACGTCGATTTCCTCACCATCGGTCAGTACCTGCAGCCGACGCCGAAGCACGCGTCGGTCGAGCGCTTCGTCACCCCGGACGAGTTCGAGGCCTACAAGACGATGGCGCTCTCCAAGGGGTTCCTGCTGGTGTCGTCGAGTCCGCTGACGCGCTCGTCCTATCATGCCGACGCGGACTTCGAGCGCCTTCGGCAAGCGCGCGCCGCGAAGCTCGCCGCCGGCTGATTTCGTGCCCACTCACGCGGAAAAACGGGTCGTTCCCTACACGCCCGAGCAGATGTTCGACCTCGTGGCGGGGATCGAGCGCTACCCGGAGTTCCTGCCGTGGTGCCTTGCGGCGCGCGTCCGCTCGCGCGAGGGCAACATGATCATCGCCGACCTCGTCATCGGCTTCAAAATGATCCGCGAGCGCTACACCTCGCGCGTGGTCCTCGAGCGGCCGCGGCGGATCGACGTGGAATATCTCGAAGGGCCGCTGAAGCGGCTGGCCAATCATTGGTTGTTCCTGCCGCATGAATCGGGCGGCACGCTGGTCGACTTCTACGTCGATTTCGAGTTCCGCTCGCGCATCCTGCAGTCGCTGATCGGCGTGCTCTTCCATGAGGCGCTGCGCCGTCTGGTCGCGGCGTTCGAGGAACGGGCCCGGCGGCTTTACGGGCCGGCGATGGCCGGTGCCGGCGCGGCACCCGAGCGGTCCTAGGGCCTCAGGCCGTCGCAGCCTCGGGTTCCGGGGCGCCGAAATCGAGCAGGGCGGGTGCCCGTTCGATGATCGTGGCGAGGATCTCTTCGGCGACCTTGAGATCGGCCGTGGTCCGCTCGTTGATCCGCGCCGAGTATTTCGGATCGACCATCTTCTCATGCGCCCGATGCAGGTTCCGGAGCTCGCGCATGAACAGGTCGCGCGACCCGAGCGGCAGCGCGTCGCGCTCGGCAAGAATGCGCAGGAAATGAAGGCTCGCGGTCAACGTCGCGGACAGCAGAAACAGCGTCAGCTCCTCGAATTTCTCCTCGAGGTCCTTCTCGCGTCCGCCCTTCATGTTCTTGAGCCGGTGCTCGATCAGGATCGACAGCGTGTCGAAGTCGTCGCAGCGGCGCTTGAATTCCTGGTACGCCTGGAACTTGTCTTTCTTGGCTTCGGTGGACGCAAACGAGGCCGTCTTGATGACAGCGCTGGCGCTTTGCTCCAGAGCGCCGAGCAGCTGCTCGACCTCCCGCCGGTTGTACGTCTTCGCCATCCCCGAACCCCCGATTTCGGCCGCACCATACAGAGGTCATATTTCGGGGTGGTTAATCCCTAAAAACAAGGGAAAAGTGACCGCATCCCCGCGCCGGGCTTGCAACCCAGCCTCGTCGGGCGCATATTTAATAAGCTGACCGATCGGTCAGCGTTTGGGAGGTGCCGATGACGAATGCGCCCGCGGACAACCTGGCCGCACAAATGCGTGTTCCCCCCTCCGACCCGACCGCGGCTCCCGAGGCCGCGCAAATCCTGTTCGGGCTCAAGGACCCGCCGCCGTTCAAGGAAGGCAATATCTTCCCCCTCGAATGGCGCACCGAGACGCCCAAGTTGCTCGAAATCTACGAGCGCTCGCGCGATCCCGGCTGGTCCCCCGACAAGCTCCCCTGGGCGACCCTCGACCGCAACGCGTTCACGCAGGATCAGCGTTATGCCTTGGCCTATTGGTGGGCGTTGCTGTCGGTTTTCGATTCATCGGGACCGGCGGTGTTCGCCCGCGCCATGATCCACACTTACGAGGCGCACGAGGAAGACCCGGTGCGCAAATGCTTCTTCTCGGTGACCCGCGACGAGGTGAACCACGAGGAGGTCTGTCAGCGCGCGATCCAGGCGGTGACGCCGAATGGTCCGCTCGGCTACGAGCCCGAGACGCCGCTCGGCAAGCTCGCGCGCAACAATGTGCTCTGGTACTACCACAACGGCGGGCGCTACTGGGAAGGCTACAAGCGCGCCGTCGGCCGCTATCCGCTCGCCATCCTGTTCACGTCGTTCCTGATGGGCGAAGTGGCGTCGGCCACGCTGTTCCACGGCATGTACCAGCGGACCACCATTCCCGTGTTCAAGGAGGCGTTTCGCAATGTCGGTCGGGACGAAGCGCGCCACATGGGAATCTGCCTCGCCATCCTGGAGCGCCTGCTGCCCAAGCTGACCGACGACATGCGGGCGCAGATCACCCGCCAGCTGCGGGCAGGCTACATCTTTCTGTCCGGCATCCTCTATGAGCCGCCCGATCAGTTCTGGGAGCTGTCGGAGACGTGGCGGCCGGCGCATCGGCTTCTCGAAGACGTCGCGCGCGGCGCCGGGCTCGGCATCCTCACCTTGGACGAGCGCCGCGACAACTGGCGGGCGGCGGTCCTGAAGATGAAGGGATTGCTCGAGCCGCACGGCGTCGAGTTCCCGGCCATTCCGGAGATCGGCATCGACGGCAAGACCGTCGCGTTCGATCCCGACGACATCATTCCGGTGTTTTAAGGGGCAGCTCGCGATGGCCCGCACCCGGGCCGACGATTACGCCGAGAAGCGCGAGCGCATCCGCAATCGCGCCGCCGAGCTGTTCGCGGCCCGCGGCTTCGAGGCGACCTCCGCGGCCGACATCGCGGCCGAGGGCGGCTTCTCCAAGGCGTTGATCTATCACTACTTCGATTCGAAGGAAGAGATCCTGCAGGATCTCTTGGACGCGCACATGGACCGGCTACTGGCCGCGGCGGAGGCGGCGCTGGACGGCGCCGCGGAGCCGGCGCAGAAGCTGCGCGCGTTCGTGCGCGCCCATATGCGGATCTATGCCACGGCGCGGGCCCGCCATGTGCTGCTGCTGAACGAGCTCGACGCGCTGCCGGCGCGGGGCCGGGCCGCGATCGTGGCCAAGGAGCGGCGGCTGGTGGCGCTCGCGTCGAGCCTGTTCGAGGAGATGGCGATGATTCCGCCGCGGTTGCGCAGCGCCGTCGCGATGTCCTTCTATGGAATGATCAATTGGACGTGCACGTGGTACCGGCCCGACGGACCGGTCGGCCCGGAAGAATTCGCCGATCTCGCCTGCGACCTCTTCCTCAAGGGGTTGCCGGGGGGCTTCGCGGCACGAACGAATCACGGATGATCTGCGACGGCTCCGCGCCCTGCTGCTGCGCGGTCTCGGAACAGGCGTCGACGAAGGCGGGGCTTCCGGCCACCAGCACCGCGTATGCCGACAGATCCGGGTGATGTTGGGTCAGGAGAGCCGGAATCCGGCCCTGCGCCCAGATGTCCGGCGCGTCGGGATCGCGGGTCAGCGTGACCTGAAAGGCGAAATTCTGGTGCGCGTGCGCCAGCCGCCTCAGCTCCTCGAACGCGAAGATCTCGCCGCGGTTGCGCACCGAGAGGATCAGCCGCACGGGCGAGGCGAATCCGCGCTCCAGCGCGTCCGTCACCGCGGCCAGGATCGGCGACAGCCCGGTGCCGCCCGCCAGCGCCAGGATCGCGCCGGCATGTTGAGGCGGGATTCCGAAATCGCCATAGGGGCCGCGCAGAGCCAGCTCGTCGCCGATCCGGGCATGCTCGTGGAGCCAGCCGCTCGATCGGCCGTCCGGATAGCGTGCGATGTAAAAGATGAGCTGTCCGGCGACCGGAGCGCCGTCCGCCCCCGGCGCATTGGCGATCGAATACGGCCGCGGCGCGCCGAGGCCGGGCAGCAGGAACTCCATGTCCATGCCGGCGCGATAATGCAGCCGCACGCCGCGCGGAACCGCGAGGCAGAGCCGCAGCACCGAGGGCGTCACCGGATGGGCGGAGATGATCGTGGTCGCGATCTCGGCGGGAACGATCTTGTCTTCGCCGGCCACCCGCGGCGCCATCTCGTTCTGCATCCGCAAACGGATGCGCGGTGCGGCCGGTTTGGACTGGCAGCACAGGCAGTAGCCGGCGGCTTTCTCCTCGTCGGTGATGGCGAAGCTCATCACCCAGCCGTGATCGACGGCACCCTCGAGGATTTGCGCCTTGCACGTGCCGCAGGCACCGCCGCGGCAGTTGTGGGGCATGTGGATGCCGGCGGCGAGAGCCGCATCGAGCAGCGCCGAATCCGGCGGACAGGTGTACGACTCGCCCGTGTTCTCGACCGTGACTTCGGCTGACTCGACACTCATCCGAGCAAGGTCGATGAGAGTCGGTGCGGCGTCAAGCGCGGCGCCGCGGCAGAGGCGTCACATCACGCGGCGCTGAGCGCGCTGATGAAGGTCTCGGGGTCGACGTTGCCGCCCGAGCAGATCACGGCGACGGTCTTGCCCGCGACCGGGAGCTTGCCCGAGAGCACGGCCGCGAGGCCGACGGCACCGCCCGGCTCGACCACAAGCTTCAGCTCCGAGAACGCGGCGGCCATGGCGCGCCGCACCTCGTCATCGGTGACCACGACGCCGCCGGCGAGAAGCTTCGAGATGATCGGGAAGGTGATCTCGCCGGGGGTCGGCGCCATCAGCGAGTCGCAGATCGAGCGCGCTTTCGGATCGTTGGTCTCGCGCTGCCCGCTCTTGAGGCTGCGGCCCATGTCGTCGAAGCCCTGCGGCTCGGCGACGTAGATCCTGGTGCGCGGCGATTTCGCATGGATGGCGATCGCGGTGCCGGCGATCAGTCCGCCGCCGCTCGCCCCCGCGACGAGGGCGTCGAGCTCGGCGTCGCGGGCCGCGGCCTGTTCGGCGATCTCCAGCCCCACGGTGCCCTGGCCGGCGATGATGTACGGGTCGTCATAGGGCGGAACGAGGACCGCGCCGCGCTCGGCGCGCAGCTTCTCGCCCCTGGCCTCGCGGTTCTCCGTGTAGCGGTCGAAGGTCACGACCTCGGCACCGTAGGCCTTGGTGTTGCGGACCTTGATCGCCGGCGCGTCCGTCGGCATCAGGATCACGGCCGGGATTCCGAGCATCTGTGCGGCCGCGGCGACCCCTTGCGCGTGATTGCCCGACGAATAGGCGACGACGCCGCGTTTCTTTTGCTCCGCATCGAGCCGGCTCAACCGGTTGTAGGCGCCGCGGAACTTGAACGATCCGGTGCGCTGCATCGGCTCGGCCTTGACCAGCAGGCGGCCGCCCAGCCGCTCGTTGAGGGCCGGCGATTCGAGCAGCGGTGTGACGACCGCCAGGCCGCGGAGCCGCCGCGCGGCATCCTCGATGTCGGCGAGGGTGGGTTCAGAGCGATTTGAGCTTGAGGAAGTCATCGATGGCCTTCAGGGACTGCGGGTCGGTCAGGGTGGGCGCGTGCCCCACGCCGGGGAGCGTGACCTGCACCAGGTCGGGTTTGTCCGCCTTCATGCGCTGGAACGTCTCGGCCGACAAGATATCCGATGCGCCGCCCCGGATGGCAAGTGTCGGGATCGCATGGACGGCCCGCCACAGCGCCCACAGATCGGGCGGCGGCTCGGCTGGCTCAAGCAGCGGCCGGACCAGCTTGACGTCCCAGTCGAAATGCAGCCGTTTGTCCGCATCCTCGCGGAACGTCCCGCGGGCGAAGGCGAGCCAGTCGTCGTCGACCGCCAAGGACAGGTTCGGGAACATGTCCCTCAGATGCTTCACCGCCGCCGGCCAATCGGCCACCGGCCGGTCTTCGGCGACGTAGGCGAGAATGCGGCCGGCACCCGAGGTCTCGATCCCTGGTCCGACGTCGTTGAGGATGAGGCCCGCCAGCGCCGTGGGAAAGGCGGTCGCCATGCCCATCCCGAGAAGACCACCCATCGACGTCCCCAGGATGATTACCTTGCCGAGCCCGAGGGCCGCCATCAGGTGGCGCATATCGTCGATGTAGACGGCCGGTTCGTAGCTCCGCCAGTCCGCGGCATAAGGCGAACGCCCGCGGCCACGGAGATCGGGGCAAATGACGCGGCGCGGCGACAGGTTGCGCGCCAGAGTCGCGAAATCGCGGGAGTTGCGCGTCAGGCCGGGCAGGCACAGGACGGGCGTCGCGGGGGAGTCTTTGTCGCCCCAGTCGCTGAAAAACAGGCGCAGGTTGTCCGATGACGTGAAATGGCGCTCGCGCGCGACCGGCTCCGGCATCGGCGGGGGAATCAGCCGAGGCCGAGCAGGGCGGGGAGCTCGGCGAGACTCTTGACCTGGCGCTCGGGCGATCCCGGCAGGTTTTCGGCCGGCAGCCCCGTCCGGTTCACCCACACCACGCGGAAACCGAAGGCCGCCGCCCCGGCCGCGTCCCAGCCGTTCGACGACAGGAAGCAGATGCGCGGCGCCGGCACGGCGAGCTTGTCGACCGCGAGCTGATAGACCGAGGCGTGTGGCTTGTACACGCCGACGGCTTCGACCGACAGCGCCATGTCGATCAGGGTGGAGAGCTTCGCGCTGTTCACCGCCGCCGTCAGCATGGTCGGCGAGCCGTTCGACAGGATGGCGGTCCGCATCCCCTTGTCCTTGAGCCGCTGCAGCATCGCGGTCACTTCGGGAAACGGATCGAGGCTGAGATATTGCTGCATGAGGGTCGCGCGCAGCGCCGGATCCTGCCGCTTGGTCGCGCTCAGCGCGTAATCGAGGCTCTCGCCGGTGACGTGCCAGAAATCCGTGTGGCGGCCCATCAGGCTGCGCAGCCAGGTGTATTCCACCTGTTTGCGCCGCCACAGGTCGGACAGCCGCTCCCAGTCGGCGCCCAGCGCCTCTTTGCACCGCGCGGCCGCGGAGGCGTAGTCGAACAGCGTGCCGTACGCGTCGAAGACGCAGGCGCCGATATCCTGCATGACCGGCGTGCCGGACTTCATTGGGTCGTCTCCACGGTGCGCCGCCGCCGCAGGTCTTGGTCCAGGCCGAGGGCGACCTGCGTGGCGCCCAGGCGCTGGCGATAGACCTGCAGGTTCTCGAGCACACGGTGAATATAGTTGCGCGTCTCGTCGAGTGGAATGAGCTCGATCCAGTCGATCACGTCGACATTCGAGCGGCGCGGGTCGCCGTTGTCGCGGACCCACTGTTTCACGCGCCCCGGCCCCGCGTTGTACGCGGCCAGCGCCATGACGTAGGAGCCGTCGTAATCGTCGATCAGGCTCGCGAGGTACTGCCGCCCGATCGTCAGGTTGAGCTTGGGCTCGTTCAGCAGCCGGGTGTCGATATGCTCGGTGGCCAAGCCCATCTTGCGGGCCACCGCGCGCGCGGTGGGGGCGATGACCTGCATCAGGCCGCGCGCCCCCATGTGGCTGACGGCCATCGTCTCGAAGGCGCTTTCCTGGCGGATCGTTGCGTAGACCAGCGCCCGCTCCGGCGAATCCCCGGCCGGCAGCGGAATGACCGGCCAGCCATAATCGGGGATCGTCACCCCGGCCACCTGCGCCGAGCGCTTGGAGGCGTTGACCGCGAGGTCCGGCCGGTCGATGCGCGTCGATAGCTCCGACACCAAAGTGTGCTCGCCGGGCGTCTTGGCGTTGAGCACCAGCCGGGTGACGAACGTCTTCACCTTCAGCGTCTGCCCGATCTGCTGGAGCAGGCGCGCCGCCTGGACCAGTTCGCTGGCGTCGAACGCCTTCCGCTCGTCGTCAGTCGGCTGCGGCGAATCAGGAAACGGCGGCCGGGACGCGGGATCGAGCGTCGTCGAGGCAAGCTGGCCGTAATAGGTGGTTAGGTATCCCGCGGCGCGGCCGTACCAGTCGCGCGCCGCCGCTTTGTCGCCGGCGGCGTCGGCGGCGCGGGCGGCCCAGTAGGCCCCGCGCGCCTGCGTCACCGGAAAGCGCGCTATCTCGAAGAGCCGCGTGAAATGTGCGACCGCCGTCTGCGGCTGTTTGAGGAAGCGCAGCGCCACCCAGCCGGCCAGGAATTCGGCCTCGGTCAGCCGGGTGCCGTCCTGCATCCCATGATGCTTCGCGATGTCATAGGCCTCGCTCATGCGGCCGGCGGTGATCGCGCGCCGCGCGAGATAGGCCCGTTCGCTCCACCAGATCTCGGGTCGGCTCACCTCCGTCGGCGCCTGCCGCAGCATGTCGAGGGCCGCCTGCTCCTGGCCCTTGCGGCGCCGCCACCGCAGGCGCTCGAACACCAGGCCCTGATCGTGCGCCAGCCGCTCGGGCACTTTGCGGAGCGCGTATTCGACCCCGCTCGACATGGTGGCGAGCTTGATCCGGGCGTCGCCGAGGGCCCGGTGGTCGGCGTCGACGCGCGGCAGCATGCGGCGCGCCTCTTCGATCCGTCCGTCCCACAGCAGCCGGTCGAGCCGGCGGGCGTGATCCTCGCTGCTCAAGTAGGACCGGTAGCGCTTGAGGAACGTCGCCTCCTGGGTCGGTCCAAAGGCGCCGCCAGCCCATGTGCCGTGGATCAGCTTGATGGCCTTGTCCTTGTCGCCGGCGTGAAACAGCGCTTCGGCGTAACGGAGCGCGCCATCGACCGTCGTCGGCCCGCGCAGCGCGAACCACGCCATCACCACCGAATCGTCGGTGCGGTCGACAAGCGCCTCCTCGGCCCGGCGGGTGAGCACGTCTTGCGCCGGCCATGTCGGATTGGCGTCGATGAACGCGGCGATATCCTCGAAGGCGGCACCCGAGCGCGGCGTCAGCAGATCCGCCCAGTGAAAGGTCTTCGCCGCCAGCTTGTTCGAGCCTTGGCTGGCGAGCCTGCGCGCCTCGTCGGCTCGGCCGGCGTCGAGGGATTCGAAGGCGCGGTTATAAAGGCTCTGCTCGTCCGCCGACAGCAGCGGCGGTAACGGCGGAAGCGGGGTCGCGGCAAAGGCGGCGCCAGCGGCCGCAAAAACCACGGCGGCGGCCGCGACAGCCAGACGGAATCGAGAGAATCTCCCCAGCGACATCAACACGATATTAGGCGACAGGCGGCAGCCGACACCAGCATTGACCATATGTCCTTAAGGTCCACTTAACGCGGTTGTGACGCCGGCCTAAAGATGCGCCGGGCGGGCTTAGTTGCGGGGCGCCGGAGGGGGGGCTATGTTGCTGGGAAGATCGGAGAAACTCTATGATCAAAGGTTCCATCGTCGCTCTGATCACGCCGTTCAAGAATGGCGGGATCGACGAGAAAGGCTTCCAGTCCATCGTCGATTGGCAGATCAAGGAAGGCACGCATGGCCTGGTCCCCTGCGGCACGACCGGCGAGTCGCCGACGCTGTCGCATGACGAGCATCATCGCGTCATCGAGCTGTGCCTCGAGGCGGCGGGCCGGCGCGTGCCGGTGATCGCCGGCACCGGGTCGAACTCGACCGAAGAGGCGATCAGCCTCACCCGGCATGCGAAGAAGGCCGGCGCCGACGCGGCATTGATCGTCAGCCCGTACTACAACAAGCCGACCCAGGAAGGCCTGTACCAGCACTTCAAGGCGATCGCGGAGGCGGTGGACCTGCCGATCATCGTCTACAACATCCCGCCGCGCTGCATCGTCGACATCTCGGTCGAAACCATGGCGCGCCTCGCCAAGCTGCCGAACATCATCGGCGTCAAGGAGGCGACCGGCGATGTGACCCGGTTCACGCGCCATCGCCGCGTCATCGGCAAGGACTTCGTCCAGCTCTCGGGCGACGACGCGCTGGCCTTGGCGCAGATGGCGCATGGCGGCATGGGCTGCATCTCGGTGACCGCCAACGTGGCGCCGCGGCCGCTCGCCGATTTCCAGAACGCGTGTCTGAGTGGCGACTTCGTGAAGGCGCGCTCGATCCATGAGCGGCTGGCGCCGCTGCACGAGGCCTTGTTCATCGAGACGAGCCCGGGGCCGATCAAATACGCGGCCAGCCTGCTTGGAAAATGCAGCGCCAAGGTGCGGCTGCCGCTGGTCGAGCCTCAGGACGCCACCAAGCAGCGGGTGCATGAGGCGATGGTGGGAGCGGGGCTGCTCAACTAAGAGCCAGCCGATTCGAGCATGCCGAAGGCGCCGCTCCCCGAAAAAGTCGCGGCGCAGAACCGCAAGGCGCGCCACGACTATTTCATTGAATCGACACTCGAGGCCGGGATCGTTCTGACCGGCACCGAAGTGAAGGCGCTGCGCGACGGCGGGGCGCAGATCACTGACGCGCATGCCGGCGAACTGGGCGGCGAGCTGTGGCTGTTCAACGCGCATATCCCGGAATTCTTCGGCGGCAACCGGATGAACCACGAGCCGAAGCGGCCGCGCAAACTCCTGGTGCACAAGCGCGAGCTCAGCCGGCTGATCGGCGCGGTGCAGCGCGACGGCATGACGCTGATCCCGCTGAAGCTCTATTTCAACGGCCACGGCCGCGCCAAGCTCGAGCTGGCGCTCGCCAAGGGCAAGAAGAAGTACGACAAGCGCGAGACGATCAAGGAGCGCGACTGGCAGCGCGAGAAGGGACGATTGCTGCGGGCGCGCGGGTGAGCCTGGTTCGCGAACCCCATAAACCCGAACTGCCAGCAGCCCATCCTTACAGCTTTCTAAGTGACGATAAGCACGGTGCCTGTGCCAATCAGGACCAGGCTCCACAGCACGTCAAAATTGATCCAACTACGCCGCAGAAACTCCAAGCCCAGCCAGTCGTAGACGATGATGGCGATAGCGCCGGTCACGAGCAGCATTGCAAGAGTGTGCACGCCGACGGCGGCAATCGATATCCGCAAAGAGCCCGCGCCTATCGTCGGCTGACCCATACACAGAGGAATCAGTGCAGGCACTAGCATCAAACCCGCGCCATGTGCCGTCGCCATCAGGAAGGACCACAATAGGAGGCCGGCAAAACCGGCCGTCATCCCGACCCGGACGCGACGCCGATGGCCGTAGAGCCAATGATAAATCGCCCAAACGATCAGGATCATTCCGGCGCCAGTGCGAACGGCGCTCGCATCGGTCACGATGCCGAAGACCATGACGGCAATGGCCACCATCAAGATCGACATTGCATGCCCGAACGCGACGGGCGCTAGCGCAAGGAGCACAATCTGACGGCTTTGGCGGTGCTTACCGAGCGCGACCGCGAACAGCCAGCCCATTGCTGGATTGAGCCCGTGGAACATGCCGAGTCCGGCGAGCGCCAGCCATGGCCACAAGCCGCTCATTTTCGGCTGACAGATGCGGCGGTTTTAGCGACAAACGGCCGCAGATCACGGATAGCAGTACGAGTCTGAGGAGCAGTCGCCTCCTTCCAATCGCACCTGATGCGGCCGATGGCTGATTGGCCATTTGACGAAGAACTCAGGGTCGAATTCGATGCCGCCCTCGGGCCTGGTGTCGAGCTTCACCATCCAACCTTCGATGCCGTCAGGATAGAATTGCGGGTCCACTGCGCTATAAAGCGAGTTGGTGAAGTAGACGCGACGGCCGTCGCGGCTGATCTCCACCATTTGCGGACCCCCGTTGAGCTTACCGTTCTTGGCCTTCGGATGCGTGGCCTTTGAGGCGATGCCGCCAATACGGACCTTGCCGGTCAGCTTCGGCATGAAGTGGTCGGAAACATCGTACTGGTGAAGATCGCCGGTGCCCCAGCAGGCCACATAAAGGAAACGATCATCCATGGAGAGGTCGATGTCGGTGACGAGCGGAGGCACGGCCTTGAAACCCTTGAGCACAGGTGGGAGCAGGTCCGGGTCCGCCGGCTCAGCCGGTATCTCGATCACCTTTTTCACCGCCCAGGTGCTGCCGTCGCGATACCAAGTCCAGATGGATGAAGAGAGGTCCTTCAGGCTGATGACCGCGTTGACGAATCCGTAGGCTTTGGTCGGGTCGTGCGCGGGCCGGAGCTCGAACACAAGCTGGTACTCCTCGCCGAAATCGATCTCCTGAAGGTGCCTGCGCTTATGGAGATCCCAGAAATGAAGTTTGCGGCCGTATTGGCTTTTCAGGAGCATGTCTGGGATCAGACCGTTCTCGAATGTGGGCGGCACACCCCATTCGCTGGTGACCATGGTGTCGTGGCCGAGATGCCACCACGCGTCATAGGCGAGCTGCTGAGGGCCACGGTCTATTTCCCACTGGCCGCGCACGTCGAACGTCTCGTGGTCGATCAGGAAAATGCCCCCGGGCGCCTCGCCCTTCGCGTTACCGAGCGCGGCCACATAGATGCCCTCCGGTCCGCAGTGCACCGTGTGCGGTCGTGTGTAGCCGGCTCGATCCGCGACCTCGGTCGGCTCAATCACCTTGATGATCTTGGGATTCTTCGGGTCGGGTTTGGTGTCAATGATATGAATGCGCGAGGAGCGAAGGCCTGGTACGACCAGATAACGGCGCGCCACATGAGCGTGCGGCGCGTTGGGACAGAGGCACGAGGAGCAGGCATTCCAGCCGAAGTGATGCAGCTCGTCGCCCGCGTTGGGCATCGGCACCTTGCCGACAATTTGCGAGTAGGTCGCGGACCGCTTGTCGAGATCGACGACGGCAATCTCGTCCGGCACCTTGCGCTCAGGATCGAAGCTGGCCACGTATGCCAGCTTTTCTATCGGCGCTTTCATGGCCATCCGAGGTGATGGATAGAACGTGGAATCAGGCTTCCAGGTCGCCATTTGCAAACCCTCCCATTGGGATTGCGTCAGCTACATGCCTTGAAAGAGCGAGTAGTCCTCTTTCGCCCGATGGTCCCGGCTAAACACACGGGCACTCGGCCGAGCTCTGCTCAGCGAGCTTGGAAGAGCGCAACCCATTGCGATCACGGCGGTTTGATTACGCTGCGCCTTTTCCCTGACGAAGTCGAGAGACATGGCGAGCGTCCATGCGAGGCCGCTGCGGCTGTGCTCTCGCTCATCCCTACGCCGGCGCCGGTCCCGAATGCTCTAATTTATGCACGAAGCGTTGAGAAAAACGCGAAGGAACTGCGCCCATCGCTCGACGTCCGGACAGCCGCTGGTACCGGAAATGCGTGCGCAGTGTTGCCGGTCACGGCGCCCATCGCTCAACGCAGGCTTGATCGGCCGGCGGCAATCCGGCTCATAGCCGGGCGCGAACCTTTCTGAACACGTCCTTGAACATCTTCGGCGTCAGCACGCCGGTGTTCGTGTTGTAGCGCGAGCAATGATAGCTGTCGGCCAGGGCCAGGCCGCCCGGCAGCTCGTGGATGGCACCGTGCGTGAACGGATAATTCCGCTGCCGGAGGCCGAGAGTGGCGACCACCGCCTCATGCGCCACGCGACCCAGCGCCACGATGATTTTCAGGTTCTTCATGCCGCTGATTTCGGCGGCGAGGAAGCGCCGGCAGGTGGCAATCTCCGCCGGCAACGGCTTGTTCTGCGGCGGCAGGCAGCGCACCGCGTTGGTGACGCGCGCGTCGTTGAGTGTGAGCGTGTCCGGCAGCCATGCCTCAGTGTCGCGGCCGGCGACATAGGCGCCCGAAGCGAAGCCGAACTCGAGCAGCGTCGCATATAGGAGGTCGCCGGCATAATCGCCGGTGAACGGGCGCCCGGTGCGGTTGGCCCCCATCAGCCCGGGGCCAAGACCGACGATCAGCAGCCGCGCGTCCTGGCCGCCGAAGCTCGGCACCGGGGCGTTATGCCAATGCGGGTGCTTGGTGCGCAGCTCGCCCCGGAACTCGACAAGGCGCGGGCAGAGCGCGCAGTCGCCGGCCGGCGGCTCGACTGGGTCAAGTCGTCCTTCGAGATGCCGTCCGTCGCCGGATTCCGGACGGCCCTCAGGACGAGGAATGACCTTAGGCAAAACACTTCATCCCGGGAGCGAGCGGCAGCGAGCGTCTCGAAGGGTGGCGCTCAGCGCGCGGCGGGCTCCGGTTCGTGATGAAATTGCCGGTCGCCATGGAGCGGCATCTCGCGCGGATCGCGCCGCTCGGCGACGGCCCGCTGGATCTGCGGCATGAGGTCCTGCAGGTCGACGAAGGCGTCGGCCTGCCGGCGGAGCTCGTCCGAGACCATCGGCGGCTGCGAGCGGATGGTCGAGACGACGGTCACCCGCACGCCGCGGCGCTGCACGGCCTCGACGAGGCGGCGGAAGTCGCCGTCGCCGGAGAACAGCACGATGTGGTCGAGACGGTCCGCCATCTCCATCATGTCGATGGCGAGCTCGATATCCATGCTGCCCTTCACCTTGCGCCGGCCCGACGCCGCGTCGGTGAACTCCTTTACCGGCTTGGTGACCATGGTGTAGCCGTTATAGTCCAGCCAATCGATCAGCGGCCGGATGGGCGAATACTCCTGCTCCTCGACCAGGGCCGTGTAATAGAACGCGCGGATGAGCCGCCCCTTGCTTTGGAACAGCGTCAGGAGCCGCTTATAGTCGATGTCGAAGCCGAGCGAGCGGGCGGCGGAATAAAGATTGGCGCCATCTATGAACAGAGCCAAACGCTCTTGAGGATAAAACATCATCTGACAATCTCCGGACTAACTATGACTCATAAACGAATGGAAAATTTCTAACGCGCCGCTTCCTCGCACACAAGTCCCAGTGAGCGAAATTACGCTGCAGAATCCGTGTCATGATTGTGATCGCCATCGGTGCCAATCTTCCGGGCCCCGCCGGAACGCCGTTGCAAAACTGTGAAGCGGCCCTGGCCGCTTTGTCGTCGCGCGGCGTGCGGGTCCGACAGCGCTCGCGCTGGTATCGCTCGCCGCCGTGGCCGGCGGCGGCGCAGTCATCGTCCGGTCACGAGGCCCAGCCTTGGTATGTGAACGGCGCCGCGATCATCGAGACGATGCTCGACCCGGCGGGCCTCCTGGCGCTGCTCCACGATGTCGAGGCGCGGTTTGGTCGGATCCGCGATCCGGCGACGCGCAATGCGCCGCGGACCCTCGATCTCGACCTGATTGACTATAACGGCGTCATTCGGGCGGCCGCCCCCGTCCTGCCTCACCCGCGCGCGGCGGAGCGCGCCTTCGTGCTGCGGCCGTTGGCGGAAATTGCGCCGAATTGGCGGCATCCCGAATCCGGCCGCAGTGTTAAGGACTTGCTGGACGCATTGCCCGCGGATTCCATCGCCGAGCCGCTGCAGACGGGCCCGGAATCGTCTCCGGATCAGGCAAAAACCCACTGAAATCCTTGCGTTATCGGGCTATCGTAATTATATTCTGCAAAGGCAAAAACGCTTCCGGAGAGTAGACCGTCCATGGCTCGCGTAACCGTCGAAGATTGCGTCGTTAAGATCCCCAACCGGTTCAATCTGGTCCTGCTGGCGGGCCAGCGCGCCCGCGAGATTGCGTCGGGTGGCGAACTCACCGTCGAGCGTGACAACGACAAGAACCCGGTGGTCGCGCTGCGCGAGATCGCAGAAGGCTCGATCGACCTCGACAACGTCCGCCAAGCCCTGATCTCGAGCCTGCAGAAGCACGTCGAAACGGAAGAGCCGGAAGACGACGCGATGGAGCTGCTGGCCGCCGATACCAACGTCGCCGGCGTTCCCTACGAGGCGATGACCGAGGGCGCCGAGGCCGAAGACGGCGAGGCGGAACTTGCCGAGGGCGAAGGCGAAGAGGCGGCACCCGAGGGCGGCGCGCCCGGGGAGGAACCCCCGGTGAGCGACAACGCGTAAGGGCAGCGCCCATCGCCTGAACACTCCGCCGCCGGCAGCGCTGCCGGACGGACGATGTGAAGTGAGCGGAGCGCCATGATCCGTCAGTTCGAACTGGTCGAGCGGGTCAAGGCCTACGATCCCGGGGCCGACGAAGACGCGATCAACCGCGCCTACGTGTTCTCGATGAAGGTTCACGGGGCGCAGAAGCGCGCCTCGGGCGATCCTTATTTCTCCCACCCGCTCGAAGTCGCGGGCATCCTCACCCATTACAAGCTCGATAGCTCGTCGATCGTGACGGCCCTGCTGCACGATGCGGTCGAGGACACTCTGACCACGCTGGACGAGATCCAGCGCCTGTTCGGCCCGGAGATCGCACGCCTGGTCGACGGTGTCACCAAGCTGTCGCGGATCGAGCTGCAGTCCGACCACACCAAGCAGGCGGAGAATTTTCGCAAGCTCTTGATCGCGATGTCGGAAGACATCCGGGTGCTGCTGGTCAAGCTCGCCGACCGGCTGCACAATATGCGGACGCTCCACCACATTCCGGACCCCGAGAAGCGCGCCCGCATCGCCCGCGAGACGATGGAGATCTACGCGCCGCTCGCCGAGCGCATCGGCATGCGCGCGATCCAGGACGAGCTCGAAGACTTGGCATTTTCCCAGCTCAATCCCGACGGCCGCGCCTCGATCCTGGCGCGCCTGGCTTTCCTGCGCGAGCGCGGCGGCGACCTGATCTCGCGCATCACCGATCAACTGAAGCGCTCTCTCTCCGAAGAGGGGCTGGAGGCCTGGGTATCGGGCCGCGAGAAGAACGCGTATTCGATCTGGCGCAAGATGCAGCGCAAGAACGTCGGCTTCGAGCAGCTGTCCGACATCATGGCGTTCCGCGTCGTTGTCGCCGACGTCGACGACTGCTATCGCGCGCTCGGCATCATGCATTCGCGCTATCCGGTGGTTCCGGGCCGGTTCAAGGACTACATCTCGATCCCCAAGCCGAACGACTACCGCTCCCTCCACACCGGCGTGTTCGGCCCGGAGCGGCAGCGCATCGAAGTGCAGATCCGCACCCGCGAGATGCACGACATCGCCGAATTCGGCGTCGCCGCGCACTGGACGTACAAGGTGGGCGGAGGCGGCCAGCCGCGCGACGGCCGGCAATACCGCTGGATGCGCGAGCTGTTGGACATCCTGGAGCACGCCTCCGGTCCCGAGGAATTCCTAGAGCACACCAAGCTCGAGATGTTCCAGGACCAGGTGTTCTGCTTCACACCGAAGGGCGACCTGATCGGGCTGCCGCGCGGCTCGACGACCGTGGACTTCGCCTACGCCGTGCACTCCGAGGTCGGCGACCATTGCGTCGGCGCCAAGATCAACGGCCGCATGCTGCCGTTGCGCACCGTGCTGAACAACGGCGACCAGGTGGAGATCGTGACGTCGAAGGCGCAGACGCCGTCGCCGACCTGGGAGCGGTTCGTCGTCACCGGCAAGGCTCGCACCCGCATCCGCCGCTTCATCCGTACCCAGCAGCGGACGCAGTTCATCAATCTCGGCCGCTCCATGCTGCAGAAGGCGTTTCGCGCCGAAGGCCACGACTTCACCGAAAAGGCGATCGACGGCGTCCTCAAGATCTTCAAGTGCCAGAGCAGCGATGACCTCTACGCGATGGTCGGCGAGGGCCTGCAAAGCGATCGCGAGGTTGTGGCCGCGGTCTTCCCGGGGGCGCGCGGTACGGCCAAGGCGGGCAACGTCGTCCCGCTACGCGCCCGCGTCAAGAAGAAGGACAAGGGCGGCTCGATCCCGATCAAAGGCCTCATTCCGGGCATGGCGGTGCATTACGCCGGCTGCTGCCACCCGCTGCCCGGCGACCGCATCGTCGGCATCGTGACCACCGGCAAGGGTGTGACCATTCACACGATCGACTGCGACACGCTGGAGAGTTTCGCCGATACGCCGGAGCGCTGGCTTGACGTCTCATGGGAGGAAGCACAGGACGACACCGAGACCCGGGTCGGCCGGATTGCGCTGGTGGTCCTGAACGAGCAGGGCAGCCTCGGCGCCCTGTCGACGGTGATCGCGAAGAACCTCGGCAACATCACCAACCTCAAGATCACCAACCGGACTCAGCAGTTCTGGGAGATGCTGATCGACATCGAGGTGCGCGACGTCAAGCACCTGTCGAACATTATCGCCGCCCTCCGCGCCACCCCGGCCATCAACTCCGTCGATCGGGCGCGCGGATGAGCCGGCGCGCGCGTCATCTTCGCCTGGGGGTGAACATCGATCACGTCGCGACGATCCGCAACGCCCGCGGCGGCCGCCACCCCGATCCGGTGCGCGCGGCGCGGCTGGCGGCGCAGGCCGGCGCCGACGGCATCACCGCACATCTGCGCGAGGATCGGCGCCACATCTCGGATGAGGACATCAAGAGGCTGGCGAGCGAGATCGACCGCCCGCTCAATCTCGAGATGGCGGCCACCGACGAGATGCTGGCGGTGGCGCTGCGGCACAAGCCGCACGCCGCCTGCATCGTGCCCGAGAAGCGCGAAGAGCGGACGACCGAAGGCGGCCTCGACGTCCGCCGCGGACGCGATCATCTGCGACCCTATGTCGAAGCGCTGGCCGCTTCGGGCATTCGCGTGTCGCTGTTCATCGAACCCGAGCCGGCCGTCCTGGACGTCGCCAAGGCGCTCGGAGCGCCGGTGGTCGAGCTCCACACCGGCGCCTATTGCGACGCGTTCAACGAAGATCCGAACGGCGCCCGGGTATCGCGCGAATTGGAGCGGATCGTTGCCGCGGCCGCGCATGCGGAGGCGATCGGCCTCGAATGTCACGCCGGGCACGGCTTGAGCTTCGACACGGTCGGACCGGTGGCGGCCATACCGACCATCGTCGAGCTCAATATCGGGCATTTCCTGATCGGCGAAGGGATCTTCAGCGGCTTGGACAGCGCCATCAGGCGCATGCGCGCTCTGATGGACAAATCGCGCGCGGCGTCATCCGGCGAAGCCTCGGCATGATCATCGGCGTCGGCAGCGATCTCGTCGACATCCGCCGCATCGACGCGACCTTGGCGCGATTTGGCGAGCGGTTTATCGAGCGCGTCTTCACCCCGCTCGAGCGCCAGAAATCGGAGAGCCGGGCCAACCGGGCCGAAAGCTACGCGCGACGCTTCGCTGCCAAGGAGGCGTGCGCCAAGGCGCTGGGCACCGGCTTTCGTGGCGGGGTGTTTTGGCGCGACATGGGAGTCGTGAACTTGCCGGGCGGCCGCCCTACGCTGCAGCTCAGCGGCGGCGCGCTCGCGCGGTTGAAATCGTTGCTGCCGCCGGGAACCGAAGCGCGAATCGATTTGTCGCTCACCGACGAACCGCCGATTGCCCAGGCGATCGTCATTATTTCTGCAATTGCAGTCAACGTTAACACTTCACATTAACGTTTCTACGCAGGATGGGTCGTGTGGGCGATTCATCTTGGCAAAGTCGCGCAAATCGATAGAGTGCGCCCCATGCCGAGAGCGGGGATCCCGGCCTTCCCATGACCGTCGCATCGTCAGCCCAGAAAACCGATAATTTCTGGCCAAGCACGTTCGAAGAGCGTGGCGCCGTCGTATCCTTCACGACGCCGGTGCTCGCGTTCTCGCGGTTGCGCCAGCAGGAGGAGCACGGACTCGAGCTGCTCGTCCCCGGTCTCGCCGGCGGGCGCGACACCTATGTAATTCCATGGCGCAGCCTGCCGTCGGTGTTCGTGATGACGGTGCACGACCGGATGCTGCGCGAAGAGATCGAGGTGCTGCCTGATTCGGCGCCGACGACCATTCGCGGGGCCACGCTCAAGGTCGAAAGCACGGGCCTCGCCGGATCGGCGAATGCGAAGGCGGCGCGCCAGGCCGCCAGCGACGACGAGAGCGAGCGGCTGCTCACCAATTTCTTCCTCGTCTCCGAATCGGTGCGCCAGCTCAGCGGCGGCAAGCTGCAGCTCGGACCGGCGGACCTGACGAACGACGCCGGCCGCACGCGCACCAAGCTGATCCTGTCCCGGATCGCCGCGCTGTTTCAGCTCACGGCCGACGATTTCTACAGCCGGCTCGAGAATTGGGCCCTGACCGTCGGACCGATCGGCGTTCCCGGCCTGAATTACACCTGTCGGCTGCGCCAGCTCATCGCCGACGTCAGCGATTTCGCTGCGGACCTCGAAGCGTGGAGCGAGCGGGATTTCACAGACGCCGCGGACAGCGCCCGGATCTGCGCCCGGATCGCCGAGGAGACGTCCGGCACCGCGCGCAGCCTCGCCGGCAGCATCGATCGTTATGCGGCCAATGTCCGCGAGACGCTGACCACCTGGACCGCCAGCTCCGAGCGCATCCGCGGCTTGATGCACAAGCTTGCGTGGACGCTTGACGGCTGGGGGCCGGTGGTGACGATGTGGCGCGATGTCGACCAGGGCGACCGCGAGATGGCGCAGGACACGATCGGCGAAATGCTGCGCCTGATGCCGGTCATGCCGCGCCGCGAGGTCGGCAGCCGGGCCCGCAAGACCTGGGGCGATCTCAGTCAGGCCCTGTACCGGACGCGCGTGCGCGCGCACGAGGATTGGCTGTCCGGCACGGTCGATATCGAGCTTGTCCTCCGACTTGAAAAGTTCAAGGCTGCCGCTCATGAGCGATCGGGACGATGAACTGACGCTTATCGAGAAGCGTCTCTTCAAACTGCCGCCCGCGAAATTCCGCCAGATTGTCGCCGTACTGGAGGATCGCCGGCCGGAACTTGGCGGCCGCGGCCCGGTCGAGGCGCTGATGTCGAAGATGCGCCCGCGGCTGGTGCGCATGCGGCTGGCGCGCAAGCTCACTTTGCAGCGGGTGTTCTGCCGGCCGTTCGAAGAGCTGCTGACAGACGAAGCGGATCCGAAGAGCATCGGCACGCGGCTGTCGCGTCAATCGATCGATCCGTGCTGGCGCGTGTTCGTCGACAACGCGGACGTGAAGCGGCTCCAGAAGCTCGCCGCCAATCTGCGGGCCTGCGGCGAGGAGGATGGCCGCCGAGTCGAGCGGATCGGGCGCCAGCTTTGGGCGTATGCGGCGGAGGTACTGCGGGCGACGCTGCGTCCGGAAAGGGGCGGTATGCTGGCCCTGGCTCACGTTCCCGAGCGCGCCTGCCAGGACGTCCTGTTCATCGTGGACTATCTCGAGGTGGCCGACGTGCTCCAGGAGCTGAAGCGGCGTCTTGGGCCGCGGCCGCTGCGCCGCACCACCGACGAGCACATCGACGCCATTCAGACGGCCTTCGAGGCGGTGAACGAAGTGAACCGTCAGCATCAGCACGTCGTGATCGACCTGTTGCTGGTGTGGCTGAAGCGGCCTTCCGACATCGTCGCGATCGTGGACCGCATCGCGGTCGTGGCGCAGGCCGAGATCGACGAGGCGTCGCTGTCGCTGGCCGGCGAGTCTTTGGTCGAGGACATCGAGGACAAGCTGCGGTCGGTGACCGGGCTCGCGGAGACGGCATCCGAGCATCGCTCGCGCGTGGTTCGGCAGCTGCGCGGCTGCATTTCCGACCTGATCGGCGCCCACGGCGCGTTCCAGAATCGCTCGAGCGTGACCGCCATGCGTCGGCTCGAGCGCATCCGCACCAAGGTGGCGACTCTGGTGGAGGATCACGTGCTGCGGGATGCCGACGGGCGGATCCTCGGCGCGGTGCCGGAGCCGCCGACCGCGGCGGCGGATCACGCGCTGTCGAACGTCCTGCCGGTTCTGCTCCTGGGGGAACCGCCCGATTCGGCGCGTGTCGAGGCGGCCGAAGACCAGGCCATAGCGCTCCGGCTGTGCGTCAAATACGCCGAGGAGCTCGGCCTCAAGGGGGCGTTTTTCGACAAGATCGAATCGCTCGGTCGCGCCATCGAGGATCGCGCGCGCTGGGCCGCCCGTCAGATCGCCCTCGAGGCGCTTAGCGATGCCGGTCGCGAGGCGGTCGCGTCGCATTTCTATGTCGCGGTCCGGATGCTGGAATTGGTGGCCGGCTCCGACCGCGCCGACAATCTCCGTCGGCACCTCCTGGCGCCAGCGTAGCGAGGCCGGTTAAACCTTTCATATAGCTGACAAACGATTTGGGCCGTGGCGCCGCCGCGGCGGTCGCAGGGATGCTTGACATAGCGGGCAGGGCAGGGCTTCATCCCTGCGGTTTTTCAGCCCAAACTCGCTTTTATTCCTTTGCCGTCTCCGACATCCAAACATCTCATGCAGCGCAAAGCCTCCGGCGGGGTGGTCGAACTCGTCAAGACGGTGGTCATCGCGCTGCTGATCGCGTTCGGCATCCGCACGATCGCCTTCGAACCGTTCAACATACCGTCGGGCTCCATGGAACCGACGCTCTTGATCGGCGATTACCTGTTCGTGTCCAAATTCTCCTATGGATACAGTACCTATTCGCTGCCTTATGGCGTTCGGCTGTTTTCCGGGCGGATTTTCGGGCGTCAGCCCGACCGCGGCGACGTTGTCGTCTTCAAGCTGCCGCGCGACCCGCGGGTCGACTACATCAAGCGCATCATCGGCCTGCCGGGCGACCGGATCCAGGTCAAGGGCGGCCTGCTCTATATCAACGACGAGCCGGTCAAGCGCGAGCGGATCGAGGACTTCGTCGACGCCGAAAGCGGCATTGTGACGCGCACGCGCCAGTTCATGGAGACGCTTCCGAACGGCCGCACGCACCGCATCCTGGAGATGAGCGACGACGGGCCGCTCGACAACACCGGCGTTTACGTGGTGCCCCCCGACCACTATTTCGCCATGGGCGACAACCGCGATAATTCGCTGGATAGCCGCGTGCAGGGATCGAACGGCGTTGGATATGTGCCGGCCGAGAACCTGGTCGGACGGGCGGAGATCCTGTTCTTTTCGACCGATGGGACCGCCTCCTGGTACGAGTTCTGGAAGTGGGTGCCGGCGATGCGGTTCAGCCGGCTCTTCATCAGGGTCAACTGACAGCGGGCGGCAATGGCGCGGGCCGGCCATCGGGGACGCAACGCCGGCCGCTCGGCCGCCGATGAGCGTTCCGCGGCGGGCGATCTCGCCGAACTTGAAACGGTGCTTGGCCACAGCTTTCACGACCGCGCGGTGCTGCAGGTCGGGCTTCGCCATTCCAGCCTGGGCGGCCACGGTGCGGACGGCAACCGCTTCGACCGCTTCGAATTCCTCGGCGATCGCGTCATCGGTCTTGTCGTGGCGGAGTTGCTGCTGAACGCTTTTCCCAACGACGGCGAGGGCGACATCGCCCGGCGCCATGCGCGCCTCGTCAATCGCGACAGCCTGGCCCGGCTGGCCCGCGCCGTCGAGCTGGGGCGGTACCTCGAACTCTCGCCCGGGGAGGCGGCGTCCGGCGGCCGCGAGAACCCGGCGGTTCTCGCCGACGCCTTCGAGGCGGTGATCGCCGCCGTTTATCGGGACGGTGGGCTCGAGCCGGCCCGGCGCTTCCTGTCCACGCAGTTCGCACCGTTGGTCGCCGAGGTCGCGATCCCGCCCCGCGATGCCAAGACCGCCTTGCAGGAATGGGCGCAGGCGCGCGGCCTGAGCCTGCCGAGCTATCGCACGCTCCAGGTGAGCGGGCCGGCGCATCGCCCGCGCATCGTGGTCGAGGTCCGCATCGACGGGCTGGAGCCGCAATCGGCGGAAGGCCCGTCCCGCCGTGCCGCTGAACAAGCCGCCGCCGCGGCCTTGTTCGCCCGGGCTCAGGTCGAGCAGTGACCAAGGCTAAGAAAAAGAAGCCGCCCGCGCCGCCGGCTCAGGCCGGCGAGACGCGCTGCGGGCTGGTCGCGGTGATGGGTGCGCCCAATGCCGGCAAGTCGACCCTGGTCAACCGCATGGTGGGCAGCAAAGTCTCGATCGTCAGCCCGAAGGTGCAGACGACCCGCAGCCGCATCACCGGCATCGCCATCGAAGGGCCGACGCAGCTCGTGCTCGTCGATACGCCCGGCGTGTTCGCGCCCAAGCGCCGGCTCGACCGGGCGATGGTGGACGCCGCGTGGCGGGGCGCCGTCGATGCCGATCGGGTCCTGCTGCTGGTCGATGCCAAGCACGGCCTTAGCGAAGATGCGCGCCGGCTGGTCGAGGGGCTCAAGGAGCGCGAGATTGCCGCCATTCTGGTGCTGAACAAGACCGACCTCGTGCGGCCGCCGCAGTTGCTCACCTTGTCGGCCGAGCTCAACCGCCTCCACCAGTTCGCCGATACGTTTATGATCTCAGCCGAGACGGGCGACGGAACGGACGACCTCACGGCTTATCTCGCGGCGCGCATGCCGGTCGGGCCGTGGCTTTATCCCGAGGACGATCTCACCGACATGCCGGCGCGGCTGCTCGCGGCGGAAGTGACCCGCGAGCATGCGTTCCGGCAGCTCCGGCAGGAGCTGCCGTACAGCCTCGCGGTCGAGACCGAAGCCTGGCAGGAGCAGGAGGACGGCAGCGCCCGCATCGACCAGGTGCTGTACGTGCGCAAGGAAGGCCAGCGCAAGATCGCGATCGGGGCATCAGGCGCGCAGGTGAAGGCCATCGGGGCCGCTTCGCGTGCCGAGCTGCAGCGGCTGTTCGACCGCCGCATCCACCTGTTCCTGCACGTGAAAGTCGCGGAGAACTGGGACGAGCGCCGCGATTTCTACAAGGCGTGGGGCCTCGAATACGAGGTGTGACGGCGCGGGCCCCCAATCACCTGTCCGGTGCGACCACCATGTTCACGAAGCCGCCTGGCCGGTCCTTGATGCCGGCCAGCGCCTGGTTGACGCCGTCGAGCGGATAGACGCGCGCCTCCCACGGGGTCAGGTCCAAGACGCCGGTCTGCACCATCTCGGCAACGAGAGCGGCTTCGGCCTTGGTGAACCAGTTCGAGCCCGAGTAGCGCATGGCGCTGGTCATGAACTGGGTGGGATGGATCGGCAGCGTCTCGGCGAGCGCTCCGATATTCACCGTGATGCCGCCGCGCTTCACGGCGTTCAGCGCCTCCAGCATCGGGGCGGCCGGCCCGCCGCGGCCGGTGCAGTCGAGGAGCACGTCGACGCCGACGCCCTCGGTCCGCTCGCGCACCCAGGCCGCAATCGGCTGATCGCCGAGGGCGAGCGTCTCGACGCGTGGTGACAGCCGGCTCAGGCGGTCCAGCACCCGCCGGTTGCGTCCCCAGCCGAGAATACGGCTGCCCCCCATGGCGAGCGCCAGCATCACGGCACCGACGCCGAGCGTACCGGTGATGCCGTTGATCGCGATCCAGCTGCCGGCGCCGACGCTGCCGCGGCGGAGCGCTGCGAACGAGGTGCACAGATAGCCGAACCGGGCGCCCTGCTCAAATGTGATCTTGTCGGGCAGGGTGACGAGACTGTCCGGCGCCGCGGTGATGAGCTCGCACAGGCCGCCATAGGGATAGTCCTCGAGCAGCTTGGCGCCCTTGGGCGTGAAGCCGAAATACCCGCGCAGGGCCGCGTCGGCGCACAGCAGCGGCGTGCCGTTGCGGCAGTAATGACAGACGCCGCAGGCGAGGAACGGGTTCACGTAGACGCGGTCGCCGACCGCGACCGGCGAGCGACCGTCCGGCGCCTTCACCACGATTCCAGCCGCGTCGAGGCCCATGACGGCGGGCAGCGGCGGCAGATGGTGCCAGAGCTTGCCGCTGACGATCGCGTTCATGTTCGGGATGATCCCGCAGGCCTTCACCTGGATGAGCGCGTCCTGCGGCCGTGGCTGCGGCCGGTCGATGCGGTCGATGCGAAACGGCTGCCCCGGCTCATGCAGGCGGGCGGCGCGCATCCGGTCGGCCACGGGCGTCTCCCTCATCGTCTTCGTTAGGGCCCAGCTATGCACATCCGCGGCGACCGGGGCAAGCGATGTACGCCCTTGTGGAATCGGGCTAATAGCCACATATGGATTGGACCGACCAGGGCATCGTCTTGGGGCGCCGCCGCCACGGCGAAAGTGCCGCGGTCGTCACCCTGCTGACCCGCGAGCATGGCCGGCACGCCGGCTTGGTGCGCGGTGGAACCGGCAAGCGCGGCGCCGCACTCTACCAGCCCGGCAATCTGCTCGCGGCGCACTGGCGGGCCCGTTTGGCCGAGCATCTGGGCACTCTCACCGCCGAAATGGCCGAAGCGTTTGCCGCGCGGGTCCTCGACGATCCGCTGCGGCTGGCCGGCATCACCTCGGCCTGTGCGGTGCTGGACGCGGCTCTGCCGGAGCGCGAGCCGCACGCGCCGCTCTTCGACGCGACGCTGACCCTCCTGCGCCGCATCGAGACCGCCGGCGAGCCCGTGGCCTGGGGACAGGACTACGCACGGTGGGAGGTGCAGTGCCTGGCCGAGCTTGGGTTCGGCCTCGACCTTGCCACGTGTGCGGCGACCGGGGAGCGCGAGGGACTCGCCTATGTGTCGCCGCGGACCGGCCGCGCGGTCAGCCGGGTGGCCGGTGCCCCGTACGCCGATAAGCTGTTTTCGCTTCCGTCCTTCCTCGTGGCGGACAGCGATACCGACTCGGCCGATGCGGCGGGGGTGACCGCCGCCCTCCGGATGACCGGCCACTTCCTGGAGCGCCATGTCCTGGGCCCGCACGACCGCAAAATGCCGGCGGCGCGCACGCGTTTGATTGATCGCTGGCGCCGTTTGGCTACTCTAACCGCTAACTCCCGACTCTGACTGGACTCGACATGGCTAAAAACACACCTGCTGCCGGCCATATGCGCCCCGTGCCGCTCGCCGAAGCGTTGGGCGAGCGCTACCTCTCCTACGCGCTGTCGACCATCATGTCGCGCTCGCTGCCCGACGTGCGCGACGGCCTCAAGCCGGTCCACCGGCGGCTGCTCTATGCGATGCAGCAGCTCCGGCTCGATCCGGCCTCCGGCTTCAAGAAATGCGCCCGCGTCGTCGGCGATGTGATCGGCAAATACCACCCGCACGGCGACGTCGCCGTCTATGACGCGCTGGTGCGCCTGGCCCAGGAATTCGCCCAGCGCTACACGCTGGTCGACGGGCAGGGCAATTTCGGCAACATCGACGGGGATAACGCCGCGGCGATGCGCTACACCGAGGCGCGGCTCACCGAGGTCGCGCAGGAGCTGCTCGCCGGCATCGACGAGAACGCCGTCGACTTCCGCACCACCTACGACGGCGAGGGCGAAGAGCCCCTGGTCCTGCCGGCGCGGTTTCCGAACCTGCTGGCCAACGGGGCCGCGGGCATCGCGGTCGGCATGGCCACCAGCATCCCGCCCCATAATGTCGGCGAGGTCTGTGCCGCCCTGCTGCATCTGATCAAGTTCCCGAAGGCCCATATCGGCAAGCTCGTCGAGCTGATGCCGGGCCCCGATTTTCCGACCGGCGGCGTCATCGTCGAGGGCGGCGAGGCGATCGAGCAAGCCTACGCGACCGGCCGGGGCTCGTTCCGGGTGCGCGCCAAATGGGAGGTCGAGAAGCTCGGCCTCGGCCAATACCAGATCGTGGTCACCGAGATCCCGTATCAGGTGCCGAAGTCGCGTCTGATCGAGAAGATTGCCGAGCAGCTGACCGACAAAAAGCTGGCGCTGCTGGCGGACATCCGCGACGAGTCGGCCGAAGACGTGCGGCTGGTGCTGGAGCCGAAGAGCCGCAACGTCGATCCGAAGGTGCTGATGGAATCGCTGTTCCGCCAGACCGAGCTCGAATCGCGCTTCCCGCTGAACATGAACGTGCTGGACGCCGACGGCGTGCCGCGGGTCATGAACCTGCGCGAGGTGCTGCAGGCCTTCCTCGACCACCGGCACCAGGTGCTGATCCGCCGGTCGAAATTCCGCCTCGCCAACATCGAGCGGCGGATGGAGATCCTCGAAGGCTACCTTATCGCCTACCTGAACATCGACGAGGTGATCCGCATCATCCGGCGGGAGGATGATCCCAAGGCCGTGATGATGAAGAAGTGGAAGCTCACCGACGTCCAGGCGGAGGCGATCCTCAACATGCGGCTGCGCGCGTTGCGCAAGCTCGAGGAAATCGAGATCAAGCAGGAGCACGACGCGCTCTCCGAAGAGAAAAAGGAGCTCAATCGCCTGCTCAAGGACGAGGACCGGCGCTGGCAGGCCATCGGCAAGGAGATCGCCGATATCCGGAGCAAGTTCGGCGAGAAGACGCCGCTCGGCAAGCGCCGTAGCGAGATCGCCGACGCCCCGGCGCCGGTGATCGTGCCGATCGAGGCCCTGATCGAGCGCGAGCCGATCACGATCGTCTGTTCGCAGAAGGGATGGGTGCGCGCCTTCAAAGGTCATCTCGACGAAAAGGCGCTGTCGGAGATCCGCTACAAGGAGGGCGACGCGGCGCGGTTCGACCTGCGGGCGGAAAGCACGGACAAGCTGCTGGCGTTCGCCACCAACGGCCGCTTCTACATGGTCCCGTGCGACAAGCTGCCGCGCGGCCGCGGCGACGGCGAGAACCTGAAGATCACGGTCGACATGGGGAACGAAGCCGAGATCGTCCAGCTCTCGCTTCACAAGCCGGGACGCAAGCTGCTGGTCACGGCGAGCGATGGCCGCGGCTTCATCGTGCCCGAGGACGAGGTGATCGCCCAGACCCGCGCCGGCAAGCAGGTGCTGAATGTCGGCGAGGGCATCGAGGCCCGGGCGTGTGCCGTCGTCGAGGGCGACACCGTCGCCGTGATGGGCGACAACCGCAAGCTCCTGCTGTTCAAGGTGGCCGAGCTGCCGGAGATGAGCCGTGGCCGCGGGGTCATCCTGCAGCGCTATAAGCAGGGTGGGTTGGCGGCGATCCGGGTCTTCAATATCGGGGGCGGGTGGCCGGTCGGCTTCAAGGACAGCGACAAGAAGGACAACGCGCCGGCCAACTGGGTCGGAACCCGCGGCCAAGCCGGCTTGTTACCTCCGAAGGGCTTTCGGTTGTACTGAACCGCGGGGGCTCGCGGGCTCTGCTCTGTCGCGCGGCGGGCGGCTGGATTGCGTCCGCTGCATGGCTCACGGCGTCTGGACTGGCTATACCTGCGGTCCCCACCGGCGATCCGGCCGGGTTCGGGGCCGATTACCAGAACAGCTTTAGGAGACGTTCCCATATGCAGCGACGTAAATTTTTGACGACCGCCGGTCTGGGTGCCGCGGCGGCCAGTACGTTGGCCGCTCCCGCCATTGCCCAGACGTCGGAGATCCGCTGGCGCCTTGCGTCCAGCTTCCCGAAGAGTCTCGACACCCTGTACGGGGCCGCGGAGGTCCTGGCCAAGCGAGTGTCCGACGCGACCGGCGGCAAATTCCAGATCCGCGTCTTCGCGGCGGGCGAGCTGGTGCCGGGCCTGCAGGTTCTCGATGCCGTCCAGGCCGGCACGGTCGAGCTCGGCCATACGGCGAGCTACTACTACGTCGGCAAGGACCCGACCTTCTGCTTCGACTGCGCCATTCCGTTCGGCCTCAACACGCGCCAGCAGGCGGCGTGGCAGGCCTTCGGCGGCGGCCGCGAGTTGTTGGCGGACTTCTTCAAGGACTACAACGTCCACGCGATCCCGACCGGCAACACCGGCACGCAGATGGGCGGCTGGTTCCGCAAGGAGATCAAGACGGTCGAGGACCTCAAGGGTCTCAAGTTCCGGATCGCCGGGCTCGGCGGCATGGTCCTCAGCAAGCTCGGCGTGATCCCGCAGCAGATCGCGGGCGGCGACATCTACCCGGCGCTCGAAAAGGGCACGATCGACGCGACGGAGTGGGTCGGTCCGTATGACGACGAGAAGCTCGGCTTCGCGAAGGTCGCGAAGTTCTATTACTACCCGGGCTGGTGGGAAGGCAGCGCCCAGCTGTCGACCTACATCAATGTTCAGCAGTGGAACAGCCTGCCCGCCGAGTACAAGGCCGTCCTCGAGACAGCGTGCAGCGATGCGAACAACTGGATGACCGCCAAATACGATGCGGAGAACGGGCCGGCGTTGCGCCGCCTGATCGGGTCTGGGGCGCAGCTCCGCGGCTTCTCGCGCGAGATCATGGACGCATCGTTCAAGGCGGCTGGCCAGCTCTATGACGAGATCTCGGCGTCGAATCCGAGGTTCAAGAAGATCTACGACGCCTGGAAGCCGTATCGCTACGAGGAGGTGGAGTGGTTCCAGGTGGCCGAGAACACGTTCGACAACCTGATGGTCCGCCATTTAAAGGACCTGCAGCAGAGCGCAGGGGCAGCTCAGAAACGAGGTTGAGCCGCCGGACGCGCTTCGGTGCGACGAAAAGCCCCGCGAAAGCGGGGCTTTTTTTATGCAAACACGCCGGTTTGTTCCGGTGGAATGGGCTTTCCGGCATGCACGAGACGGTGTATTCCAGTAGGCGCAAAGCGCCGGCAAAGGCGCTCAAATAATTAATTTTTTGAACACGGAGGAACACCAATGCAAAGACGTAAATTCCTGAAAACCGCGGGCGTGGCCGCCGCCGCGAGCACACTTGCGGCGCCGGCGATTGCGCAATCGGGCGAAATCCACTGGCGCATGACGACGAGCTGGCCGAAGAGCCTCGATACGCTGTTCGGTGCGGCGGAGTATGTCGGCAAGCGCGTGGCGGACATGACCGCCAACAAGTTCCAGATCCGCGTCTTCGCGGGCGGCGAGATCGTGCCGGCGCTGCAGGTCGTCGATGCCGTTCAGGCCAACACGGTCGAGATGGGTCACACGGCGAGCTATTACTATTTCGGCAAGGACCCGACCTTTGCCTTCGACTGCGCCGTCCCGTTCGGACTCAACACGCGCCAGCAGAACGCCTGGATGATGTTCGGCGGCGGCCGCGAGCTGATGGCGGATTTCTTCAAGGACTACAGCATTCACACGATGCCCGCCGGTAATACGGGCTGCCAGATGGGCGGCTGGTTCCGCAAGGAGATCAAGACCGTCGATGACCTGAAAGGTCTCAAGTTCCGCATCGGCGGGTTCGCGGGCGAGGTGCTGATCAAGCTCGGCGTCGTGCCGCAGCAGATCGCCGGCGGCGACATCTATCCGGCGCTGGAGAAGGGCACGATCGACGCCGCCGAATGGGTCGGTCCCTACGACGACGAAAAGCTCGGCTTCAACAAGATCGCGAAGTACTACTACTATCCCGGCTGGTGGGAAGGCGGCCCGCAGCTCTCGTGCTACGTGAACGCGCAGCAATGGGCGGGTCTCCCGGCGGAGTACAAGGCCATCGTCGAGACGGCCTGCAGCGAGGCCAATCTGTGGATGACGGCGAAGTACGACGTCCAGAACCCGCAGGCCCTGAAGCGGCTGATCGGAAGCGGAACGCAGCTGCGCGGCTTCTCGCGCGACATCATGCAGGCCTGCGTCAAGGCGGCGAACGAGCTCTACGACGAGAAGGCGGCCTCCAACCCGCGCTTCAAGAAGGTCTATGAGTCGTGGCGCCAGTTCCGCCGTGACGAGCTCGAATGGTTCCAGGTGGCGGAGAATACGTTCGACAGCTTCATGGTCCGTGAGCAGAACGTCCTGGCGCCGCCCCGGACGACGGCCAAGAAGGGCTAGCCGACAACACGGTGCGGCGCGCACCGGCGAAAAGCCCCGCGAGAGCGGGGCTTTTTTGTTGGGCACCGTTCCTGGCGGCGCCTCGGCTGCTCTAACGCGCCGGTTGGGTCGGTGCCGAGTCCTGCATCTGCCGCTGGAGCGCGTCCGGATCGTCCTGGTCCGAGGTGCCGGAATCATCGTCGGGATTCTGGATTTGGATCTGGATTTTCGACGGATCGATGGTGACGTCCTTGTCGATCCATGAGGTCACGAGCTCCGGCCACAGGATGACGATCAACGCCATCAAGAGCTGCAGGAACACCCACGGGAAGGCACCCCAGTAGATGTCGGAGCTTTTGACGTTCGGCGGGGCGATGCCGCGCAGATAGAACAGCGCGAAGCCGAACGGCGGATGCATGAACGAGGTCTGCATGTTCACGCACAGAAGAACGCCGAACCACACCAGATCGATGCCGATATGGGCCGCCGCCGGCGCCAGCAGCGGAATGATGATGAACGCGATCTCGAAGAAATCGAGAAAGAACGCGAGGAAGAAGACGAAGATATTGACGAAGATCAGGAAGCCGACCACGCCGCCGGGGAGCGCCGTCAGCATGTGCTCGATCCACAGGTCGCCGTCGACGCCGCGGAAGACGAGGCTGAACACGGTCGAGCCGATCAGGATGAAGATGACCATGGAGCTGATCCGCATGGTCGATTCCATGCCCTGCCTCAGCAGCGGCCAGGTCAGCCGGCGATGCATCGCGGCCAGCGCCATCGCGCCGACGGCGCCCATGGCGCCGCCCTCGGTCGGGGTCGCCAGGCCCATCAGGATGGTGCCGAGCACGAGGAAGATCAGGATCAGGGACGGGACCATGCCCCACAGGCACTTGGCCACCAGCGGCCAGCCGGTGATGGTGCGGAATTCCTTCGGCAGGGCGGGGACCCAATCCGGCTTCACGAAGCTGACGCCGAGGATATAGAGGCAGAACAGCACCACCTGGATGATGCTGGGGCCAATCGCGCCGGCGTAGAGGTCGCCGACCGAGCGGCCGAGCTGGTCGGCGAGTACGACCAGGACCAGCGACGGCGGGATAAGCTGGGTGATGGTGCCGGAGGCGGCGATGACCCCGGTCGCCAGTTTCATGTCGTAGCCGTAGCGCATCATGATCGGCAGCGAGATGAGGCCCATGGCGATCACCGACGCCGCGACGGTGCCGGTGATGGCACCGAGCACGGCACCGACCATGATCACCGCGTAGGCGAGCCCGCCGCGAACCGGCCCGAACAGCTGGCCCATGGCGTCGAGAAGGTCCTCGGCGAGGCCGCAGCGCTCGAGGATGGTGCCCATGAAGGTGAAGAACGGGATGGCCAGCAAGAGGTCGTTGGCCATGATGCCGAACACGCGCTCGGGGAGGGCCTGCAGCAGGGCGAAATTGAAAAAGCCGGACTCGATACCGATGAAGCCGAAGAACAGCCCGACCGCCGCCAGCGAGAACGACACCGGATAGCCGATCAGCATGAACACGATCAGGCCCCCGAACATCAGGGGCGCCATCCAGGCGAGCGGGATCATCATTGCAGCGGCTTCTCGTATTTGGAGGCCAGCTTATATTCGCCGCGCAGCGCGGCGGTCCGCTTGATGATCTCGGAGATGCCCTGCAGGGTCAGCAGAGCGAAGCCCAGCGGCAGGAAGAACTTGATCGGCCAGCGCAGCAGCCCGCCGGCGTTGCTGGAACCTTCGTTGATCAGGTACGAGTTATGGAACACCGGCCACGACAGCCAGCCGATGATGATGGTGGCGGGAAGAAGAAACAGGATGCCGCCCAGCAGGTCGATCCAGAGCTGGGTGCGTTCCGACACGTTGCCGTACACGATGTCGACGCGGACATGCTCATTCCTGGCGAGCGTGTAGGACGCGCCCAGCATGAACATCACCCCGAACATGTACCATTGTATTTCGAGCCAGGCGTTCGAGCTGATGCTGAAGCCATAGCGGAGCATGGCGTTGCCGGCGCTCACCAGGCACGACAGAAGCACCATCCAGTCCGCGATCTTGCCGAGACGCTCGTTGAGCGCGTCGATCAAGCCGCTCAGCCGCAGCAGCAGTTGCAAAGGTCCAGCCCCCAGTCGCCGCGGACGAGGCGTTCGACCCTCGTTCCTCCGGCTGTACGCTGAAATCTCCCGGCCGGTGTGTAGCACCGGCGCGGGTCGGCTGAGAAGCGGAAATTAGCGGAAAAACGGCCGAAAAAAGGCGCCGGCCAAGGGCCTAGCGGTCGCGCGACGGTGGGCTGGTGTCGCCGAGCGTCTCGTTCGGCCCGATGCGCCGCCAGCCGTCGCGGGTGAGCGCCTCAATCGGCCGGAAGCGCGTCTTGTAGGCCATCTTGCGGCATTCGGCGATCCAGTAGCCGAGATACACGTGCGGCAGGCCGAGGCGGCGGCATTCGTCGACCAGCCACAGGATCATGTAGCTGCCGAGGCTGCGCTGCCGCTGGGCGGGATCGTAGAAGCTGTACACGGCCGAAAGGCCGACGCCGAGACGGTCGACCAGGCAGCCGCCGAGCAGCTCGCCTGCGCTATCGCGAAACTCGACCAGCTGGCTGTCCAGTGTGCCGACTTCCACCATGGTCCGGAAATCCGCGAAATCCATCCGCGCCATCTCGCCCTCGGCGTGCCGCCCCTGCTGATAACGCTCGAACACCGCGTACTGCTCGGCCGTGGCCACGGCCGGCCGCGGCGTCGTCGTGACATCGGCATTGGTGCGCCGCACCCGGCGCCATTTGCGGTCGTCCGTGAAGTCCGCCGCCGGGATCCGGACCGCGACGCAGGCGTTGCAGCCCGGGCAGGCGGGACGATAGGCAAAGCCGAGGCTGCGGCGGAACCCGGCTTCGGACAGCAGGTCATAGCCATGCGGCGCCCGCGGCCCAGTCAAGTCGGCGAAGATGCGCCGCTCGACCCGGCCCGGCAGATAGGGGCATGGCGCCGGCGCCGAATAGAAAAACCGTGCGGCCGAAGGTGCGACAGTCATGCCCGCGCCCCCGGCGAGGAATGAGGCAGCAGAAACTCCGGCCCGGCGGAGCGACGCAGGGTCAAGGTCCCGGCGAGCACGTCGTGGAGAGCCCGCCGCCGCCGGTTGAACAGGGGAACGATCAGGATGAGGCCGCTCGTCATGCCGGCCGTGACATAGAAGATCACGGTCTGAACGAAGGCCTGAAGGTGGGTCGGCCGTCCGCCGTCGACGCGCCGGACTTCAACGTCGAACAGGCGCTGCCCGAGTGTGGCCGAACGCGGACCGCCGATCAGCAATGTATGGTAGGCGAGCGGAATGAGCGTGAACACGACCGGCCACACCGGGGCCAGAAACAACAGGACGATCCAGGACATTACCGCGATGATGCACCCGTCGACCAGGTAGCCAAACGACCGCCGCCAGAGCACGCCGCGAAGCCGCACCGGCTCCGGCTCGAGGTAGACGTCGCTCGTAGCACCCCATGACAGGCTGGACTGGGACATTGGCAGGCCCGTACTCAACGCCAGAACGCGCTCCGCCGCCAAACGTCTAGTAAATGTCTGGGACGCAACGGATTGGCCATATGACTAAGATAAACGTTCCGGACCGTGCGGCAAGCCCGGCGCAACGCTCATCCCCGGACCGCGCGCCGCACCTGCGACGGCGAGGGCACCGCCGGGCCGCCCGCCGGCGCGCTGGCCGGGGTGACGGGTGCCGCCGTAGGCGCTGCCGGCGCCGTGGCGCCGGCCGGGGCGGCGCCGGCCGCAGCCCCGGGGACCTGAACGTCGCGCAGCAGCACGACGCTGATCCGCCGGTTGCGCGGGTCGGCGGGATTGTCGCTGAACAGGGGCTCGGTCTCGGCCTTCCCGGTCACATATTTGATGCGGTCGGGCGTCAATCCGCCTTCGAGCAGGGCCCGCCGGCTGGCATTGGCGCGGTCGGACGACAGCTCCCAGTTGGTGTATTGGGCCCCCGGCTTATAGGCCAGGGAGTCGGTATGGCCGGTGACCGACACCGGGTTCGGGAGCTGCTTCACCACCCGGGCGATCAGGGTCATCAGCTGGCGCATCTGCTCGTTGGGATTGGGTGAACCGACCGGGAACATGGCATTCTTCTGCTGGTCGACGATCTGGATCCGCAGTCCCTCGGGCGTGCGGTCGATGATCAGGTTCTCCTGTAGCGGCTTGAGCTCCGGCACCTCCTGGATCGCCTGGCGCAACTCGCTCTCCGCCTTGGTGAACTCCTTCTCTTCGCGCGCGGCGAGCGCCTTCTGCAGCTCTTCGTTGGTCAGACCCTGCAGGTCCTTATCGTTGTCCTTGTCTTTGTCCTTGTCGTTCTGCTTCGCCTCGGCGTTGGCCTCTTTGATGGCGGCCGCCAGCTCCTCGGCATCGGGATCGGGGTTCTGGACGTTCTCCGGCGGCGGCGTCTTGTCCGGGGCTTCCTGGTCCGACTGCTCGCCGGTCGGCGCCAGCGGAATGCCCATGACCAGGCCCGCCGCGTCGCGCGGCATGGCGCCCGGCGCCATCGACGAGCCGCCGAGAATGCCGCCCGAGCCGCTGGTCGAGCGCGACACGCTCTCCGGCGTGAAGTATTGCGCGATGCCTTTCTTCTGATCGTCGGTGGTGACGTTGAGCAGCCACAGCAGCAGGAAGAACGCCATCATCGCGGTCACGAAGTCGGCATAGGCGACCTTCCACGCGCCGCCATGATGGGCGCTGTGGCCTTTGCCCTTCTTCTTGACGATGATGACTGGTTGGTTGGTTTCTTCCGCCACAGGCGGTCTCCCCGGAGCCTGAGCGCGCCGCCGTGCCGGCTACACCGGCGGCAGTGCCGCCACCGCTTCTTCGACTTCGTAGAAGGTCGGACGGACCTCCGAGAGCAAGGCCTTGCGCGCGAACTCCGTCGCAACCGCGGGCGCGTAGCCCTGCATATAGGCGAGCAGCCCGGCCTTGATGCACTGGAAGTACTTCGCCTCGGCGTCGTAGCGCGCCTGGAGCGATGAGGCGATCGGGGCCACGAAGCCGTAGGACAGGAGCACGCCGAGGAACGTGCCGACGAGCGCGCCGCCGATCAGGCGGCCAAGGACTTCCGGCGGCTCCGAGATCGAGCCCATGGTGTGAATGACGCCGAGCACCGCGGCGACGATGCCCAGCGCCGGCATGCCGTCCGCCATGGTACGGACGGCGCCGGTCACCTGGTTGCGCTCGGCGTGATGCGTCTCGATCTCCTCGTCGATCAGCGCTTCCATCTCGTGCGGGTTGTCGCTGCCGAGGGTCAGCAGCCGCAGGTAGTCGCAGAGGAAGGTCAACGCGTGATGGTCACCGGCGAATTTGGGGAATTTCTGCCACAGCGTGCTCTCGTCCGGCTTCTCGACGTGCTGCTCCAGCGCCAGCATGCCCTTGGACTTCGCCATCTTGAAGACGGTGTAGAGCATCGACAGCAGCTCGAGATAATTCTCCTTGGAGTAGGGGACGCCCTTCATCATATCGCCGAAGCCGGCGGCGGTGCGCTTGATTACCGTGATCGGGTTCGAGATGACGAAGGCGCCGATGGCGGCGCCGCCGATGATCACGAGCTCGAACGGCTGGTAGAGGGCGCCGAGGTGGCCGCCCTGGGCCATGTAACCGCCGATGACGCACGCCAAGACGACGACCGCGCCGATGATGAACAGCATCTGAATCGCCCCTGTACCCAGAGCAGCGTGCCCGGGATTCAAAGTTCTCGGCCAATACTATGGGACATCAAGGTTAATTTCCATTTAAGCCCGAATATCCGCAAAAAGCGGGCGAAAATCGGCGGCTTAGGGGCCGTGCGCGGCGGTATTCCCCAGCTGGCGGACGGCCAGCCCGGCGGCGCTCAGCCGGCCTATGATCTCGGCGAGATGCGCGGTGTCACGGGTCTCGATCACGACATCGAGATCGGCCCGCTTGACCGGCACGTCGGCGAACAGCCGCTGGTGGTAGATCTCGACGATGTTGCCGCCGGCCTCGGCGATCAGCCCGGCGACCCGGGCCAAGGTGCCCGGCGCGTCGGTGATCTCGACCCGCAGCCGGGCGATCCGCCCATCTCGCGCCATGCCGCGCATCAGGACCGACGCCAGCAGTCGCGAATCTATATTGCCGCCGGAGACGATCAGCCCGACCTGCTTGCCCTTAAACGCGTCCGGGTGGGCCAGCACGGCGGCGAGACTGGCCGCACCCGCACCCTCGGCCACCGTCTTTTCGATTTCCAGGATCATCTGGACCGCGCGCTCGAGCGCCGCCTCGTCCACCAGCAGGATGTCGTCGACCAGCCGCTCGATCAGCGGGCGGGTGATTCGGCCCGGCTCCTTCACCGCGATGCCTTCGGCAATGGTCGGGCCACCATCCGCCGACGACAGACCGTGGATCGCCCGGTACATCGACGGATACAGCGCCGCTTCGACGCCGATCACCTTGATGTCGGGCTTCAGCGCCTTGGCCGCGACCGCGCAGCCGGCGATCAGGCCGCCGCCGCCGATCGGCACCACGATCATGTCGAGGGACGGACGGTCGGTCAGCATTTCGAGCGCGGTCGTCCCCTGACCCGCGACGATATGCGGGTCATCGTAGGGATGGACGAGCACCAGCCCATCGCGCGCCGCAAGGTCGGCGGCGTGGCGGGCCGCCTCGCTGACACCTTCGCCGTCGAGCACGACCTTGGCGCCGAACTCCCGGGTGCGCACGACCTTGGTGAACGGCGTGTTCACCGGCATGACGATGGTCGCCGGGATGCCCAGCCGCTGCGCGTGGTAGGCGACACCTTGCGCGTGATTGCCGGCCGAGGCGGCCGCAACGCCCGCCTGGCGCTGGGCGGCATCGAGGCTTGCCAGTTTGACCAGCGCTCCGCGCTCTTTGAACGATGCGGTGTACTGCAGGTTCTCGAACTTCAGGAAGATTTCGGCGCCGCACAGCTGTGACAGCGTGCGGGAATGCGAGAACGGCGTCCGGCTGACGGCACCCTGTATCAGGCGCGCCGCATCGCGGATGGTTTCGAGAGTCACAGTCTCAGACATGGCGTCCCCGGGGCCTGGGGACATAAGTCGCCTACTGCGGCAGCAGGGTCAATGTCTCGCTTCCGGCGGCATAGGTGGCCGGGTCGTCGCTGATCGCCAGGTCGCGTCCGTTCGCCCAGGCCTCCACCATATCGCCCCAATGACGCGACAGCGGATTGCCCGATTGGCCAGGGGCAGCGATGAACCGCGAGTCATCGAGGTTCGAGAGGTCGTAGATGGCGCGATAGCCCGGGCCGTGGACATCGGCAAACGGATTGGCCGCATCCGACAGCGAGGTCGCCGCGCGGTTGACGGTGTAGAAGTCGCCGTCGGTCGGGACCCGGAAGCCGAATATGTCGCGCAAGACCGGAATGCGTTCGAACACCGGATGGCGGAACGCCGCGTAATGGAGGCTGTCCCATCGCCAATAGGCGAGATCGCCGGAGAGCCGCTTGCTGAGATCGCTGAGCGCCATCTGCAGCGAGTCCGACACCACCCCGGCGCATCCGGCCGGCCGATCGCGACAGAACGGCGATATCCCGTCCATCGCGTTCAGGACCAGGTTCGAGCGCTCGCCGAGCAGGTTCGTCAGATCGTATTTCCCGCCGTCGTGGAGGAGTTCCAGCGTCAGCTCCCGCATCCAGGCGTTGAAGATGAGCGGCTCCGGCCGGTCGCGGCGCATGTCGCCGTCCCACGCCGTGAGGAGCGCCAGTGCCCGGCGGCTGGCGTCGTCGTTGGATTTGACCGAGCCCAGCCGCTCGCGGACGTCGCGCGCCGCCGTCGACACGATGTCGGCCTGCATCGCCTCGGCCGTGAACCGGTCATGCCGCGCCGTGGCATCGAGCAGCTCGTAGATCCGCTTGGCGCGATGCGAGCCCGCCCAGTCGCGGGTGATGAACACGGGGTAATTGTCGCCGACCACGCGGTTGTTCGCGTTGACGATCCGCCCCGAAACCGGGTTGAACGCGCGCGGCAGCTCGGCGAACGGGACGAATCCCTCCCAATCGTATTCCCCGGTCCACCCCGGACGCGGCAGCCAGCCGTCTCCCGCCTTGCGGCGCGGCAGCAATCCAGGCGCGATGAAGCCGATATTGCCGTCGACATCGGCGTAGACCATGTTCTGCATCGGCGCGTGCCAAGCCGAGAGGGCGGCCACGAAGCTGCCCCAGTCCCGGGCGTGGTTCATTTCAAACAACGCCGCCGGCGTCGTATCTTCGCGGTAGACCGCCGGATAAGCCAGGGCGAGCACCTCGCCCGTGGCCCCGTCGCCCATCGCATCGGAGATCACCGGCCCATGCCGGGTCGAGCGCGCGGTGAACTGCACGTCGGGCTGGCCGCGCACCTTGATCGTTTCCGTCCGGGTCTCGAACGGCTGGGCGCCATCCGGCGTCAGATAGCGGCTGGGATCGGCCGGATCGACGCGCTCGATGAACACGTCGTACATGTCGGCGCCGGTCGTCGTGAAGCCCCAGGCGATCCGGTCGTTGTGTCCGAGGATCACGCCGGGAACGCCGGGGGCGGTGGCCCCCGTCACGCTCAGGCCGGGCGCATCGAGGCGCGCCAAGTACCAGGTGCCGGGCGCGTTCAGGGCAAGGTGGGGGTCGTTGACCAGCAACGGCTTGCCCGAGACCGTGTGCTCGCCGGCGACCACCCATTCGTTGGACGCGCGGTCAGGGCCGAGCGGCGGCGGCAACGCCGCCAGCGTCCTGTCCAGATGCAGAGCGCCGTAGAGGGAGGCGAGATTGGTCAAGGTGGTCGCGGTATCGGCTGGCCGGTTGGGCCACAGTGCCGCGACGAACTCGGGCGGCAGCGTGGGCGCCAGCCGTGCGCGCAACAATTCGTCGCGCCAGTTTCCGGCGAGCTGCAGGGCCATCAGGCGGTCCCAGATCAGCGTGTCGTCCGGCCGCCACGGGTCGGGGGAATCGCGGAGGATCAGGAATTCGATCGGCAGCACCGGCTTGGTGGCGAGGAATGCGTTGACCCCGGCCGCATAGACGTCGAGCCGGCCCCG
>DASWFO010000096.1:0-8759 GCA_036394195.1 Alphaproteobacteria bacterium
CCTGCCGTCCCTCGAGAATGGTCGGTCTGATATCCATCACAGCCATGTCCATGGATCCCTCCTAGCCTAACGCGCCGGGGCGTGCTCGGTCATATAAGCCGCCAACTGCCGATCCTGCGGATCCGCGCTGTCCGCCAGCGCCGCGATGACACGGCGCCGGTCCTCCGCATCCCGATTCTGGCTCAGCTTATGCTTGCCTTCGAGCCGCTCGACGTCGATTTCGACGCCGACGATGGCGTTGAGCATGCCGCGCAAATAATCGTCGGAAAGTCCGGCCATGCGCCACGGCGCCGGGCGGCCGCCCTCGTAGATGTCGACCAGCTGGCTGACGATCTCCCGCAGGCGCTCCGGCTCGCGCACCAGCCGCGCGCGGCCATAGACGTGCACGGCCACGTAGTTCCAGGTCGGCACCGCCGGATGCGCCGCATACCAGGACGGCGAGATATAGCCGTGCGGCCCCTGGAAGATCGCCAGCACATCGGCGCCGTCGAGCGTCTCGCCGTGCGGATTGGCGCGCGCCAGGTGGGCGATCATTCGGCCCTTGCCTGCCGCCGTCGCTTCGAACAGCACCGGCACATGGGTCGCCACCAGTCCCGCGGGACCGGACGAAATCAGCGTCGCAAACCCGTGGCTCGCCATGATGGCGCGGAGGAGCTCGGGATCATCGACCGCAAAGCTCTTCGGAATGTACATCGCCACACCGCCAGTTCAGCGCCAGAAGGGCTTCTGCAGCTCGCGCTCGAGATCGGCGCGGCTGAGGCCCACGTCCTTCAGCATGCGGTCATCCAACGTGCGCAACACGTCGCGCTGCGTGGCCCGCCACCGCCAGTCGAGCAGGCGCGCCACTGCCGCCGTCGTCAGCTGATCGCCCGCCCGCGCGCGCGGAGCGCGCCGCGGAACAGCCACACCGTGGCGGCTTCGAACGGCCGCAGCTCAGAGAATGTATCGATACAATCAGGCATGAGACCGCCTATTCAGGGCACTTTGTCCTGATTGTCTAGGGTACGATTGACACAATTCCTGGTCAACGTCTATATTGTCACCATGACAAATTGGGTGCCGACTCTCGGTGATCGATCCGGACCGCGTTATCTCGCCATCGCCGACCAATTGGCCCACGACCTGGAAAACGGCCGCCTGAAACCCGGCGACCGCCTGCCGACCCATCGCGAACTGGCGTGGAAGCTCGGCATCACCGTCGGCACGGTGACGCGGGCCTACGGCGAAGCCGAGCGGCGTGGCCTGATCGCCGGGGAAGTGGGGCGCGGCACGTTCATCCGCGACCGCGGCGTCGACGTGCCGCTCCCGGCGATGCCGCTCGCTGATGACGAGTTCATCGACCTGGCCCGCAACTTTCCGACACCCGACCGGCCGAGCCCGGCGTTCATCCGCACCATCGCCGACGTCGCCGCCTCGCCCGAGCTCGGCCATCTGCTCTCGTACGCCACCAATCTCGGCCTGCCAACGCACCGGACCGCGGCGGTCGAGTGGCTGGCGCGCTCCGGGATCACCGCGCCGCCGGGCGAGATCGTGATCACCAATGGCGCGCAGCACGGGATGATCCTGGCGATGGCGGCGGTGGCCCATCCCGGCGATGTGGTGCTCACCGAGCAGCTCACGTTCTACGGCATGAAATCCGTGGCCGCGTTGCTGTCGCTCCGGCTTCACGGCGTGGCCATAGATGAAGACGGGCTGATCCCGGAGGCGCTGGATGCCGCCTGCCGCCAATTGTCGCCAAAGGCGCTTTACTGCATCCCCACGTTGCAGAATCCGACGGCGGCAACGATGCCGGCCGAGCGCCGGCAGGCGGTTGCCGAGATCTGCAAACGTCACGGGGTGATGCTGGTGGAAGACGACATCTACGGCTTCCTCTCGCCGAACGGTCCGAAGCCGGTTGCATCGATCCATCCCGAGACCTCGATCTACGTGACCAGCCTGTCGAAGAGCCTGGCCCCGGGACTGCGGGTCGGCTACATGCGCGCCCCGACCGCCCTGCTCGATCGGCTGGCCTCGACATTCCGGGCGACCACCTGGATGGCAGCACCGCTGATGGCGGAAGTCGCGAGCCGGCTGGTGCGCAGCGGCGAGGCGGCGCGCCTGGCGGAGCTTCAGCGCGCCGAGGCGATCGCGCGCCAGGATGTCGCGATGCGGATGCTGTCCGGCTTCGAAGTGGCGACGCATCCGGCCAGCTTTCATCTGTGGCTGACCCTGCCCGAGCCGTGGCGGCGCGAGGAGTTCACGGCGCAGATCCGCCGGCGCGGCGTCGGCGTGGCCTCGGCCGAGGCGTTCGCGGTCGGCCGGGCGCCGGTTCCGCACGCCGTTCGTATCGGCCTGTCGGCGGCGCGCGATCGGGCGACGCTCGAACGCGCCTTGGCGACGATCACCGCCGTGCTGCGTGAACCGCCCGACCGGGGGATTGCGCTGGTTTAGAGCAGATCCCCGGATAGGTCGATGCAACTCACTTTTCGTCATGCCCGCGAACGCGGGCATCCAGAGAATTCAACCACGGAGACACTGAGATCACGGAGAGAAGAAGGAGACGAAACTCTCGTCTGTCCCTCTGTGATCTCCGTGTCTCCGTGGTGAAAGAAATCTGGATTCCCGCTTGCGCGGGAATGACGATGCGGGTGGAGCCGGTCTACCGGCGCGTTCCGCGCGGCTGCAATCACTCGACGGGATGCGCGTGGTTCAGCGGCCCGTGGCCCTTGCCGAAGCCGGGTGCGGTCTCGATCGCGCGGCGGACATAGTCCCGCGCCCGCGCCACCGCCGCCGCGACGCTCATGCCTTGCGCGAGCCCCGTCGCCACCGCCGAAGCCAGCGTGCAGCCGGTCCCATGGGTGTGCTTGGTCTTGATCCATGTGCCTTCGAAGGTCTCGATGCCGTCGGCGGTGGCGAGCACGTCGATGACGTTGTCGGCATTGAGGTGGCCGCCTTTCAGGAGCACGGCATCCGGCCCCAGGGTCAGCAGGGCCTGGGCGGCGTGGCGCATGTCATCGACGTCCCGGATCGTCATGCCCGACAGCGCCTCGGCTTCCGGGATGTTCGGCACCAGGACCGCCGCCCCGACCATCAGGGTGCGCTTCAGCGCCGCGACCGCGTCGAGATCGAGAAGCCGCGTTCCGTCTTTCGCGGCAATGACCGGGTCGATCACGAGCGGCACCTTGGGCGCCATCGTCCTGAGCACTTCCGCCACGGTGTCGATCACCGCGGCGCTGTGCAGCATGCCGGTCTTCACCGCGTCGGCACCGATGTCTTCGAGGATCAGGCGCATCTGCTGGGCGATGAAATCCGGCGGCACCGGGATGACGCCGAACACGCCGAGCGTGTTCTGCGCGGTCAGCGCCGAGACAGCGGTCGCGGCATAACCGTCGAGGGCCGTGACCGTCTTGATGTCGGCTTGAATGCCAGCGCCGCCTCCGGAATCAGAGCCAGCGACGATCAGAACGCGCCCTTTCACGCGCCGGCCGCTTGCGCGATAGCCGCGGCGACGTCGTCGACGATGCGATCGACGAGGCCTTTGTCTTCGCCTTCCGCCATGACGCGGATCAGCTGCTCGGTGCCCGAGCGACGCACCAGCAGCCGCCCGGCGGTCCCGAGGCGCAATTCCGCCGCGGCGATGGCCGCCTTGACGGCGTGCGCATCGAGCGGCGTGCCGCCGTTGACGCGGACGTTCTTCATGATCTGGGGCAGCGGCGCGAAGACGCGCAGGACTTCGGATGCCGGGCGTCCGGCCGCGACGAGCACGCCCAGCACCTGCAGGGCCGCGATCAGGCCGTCACCGGTGGTCGCGTAGTCCGACATGATGATGTGGCCCGACTGCTCGCCGCCGAGGTTGCAGCCCCGCTCGCGCATCGCCTCGAGAACATAGCGGTCGCCCACCGGTGCGCGGACCAGGCCGACGCCGCGCGAGGCGAGATAACGCTCAAGGCCGAGGTTGGACATCACAGTAGCGGCGATACAGCCGCCGTTCAGCCGTCCCGCCTCCTGCCAGGAGCGGGCGATCAGGCCCATGACCTGGTCGCCGTCGATCAGATGCCCGGTCTGGTCCACCATCTGCAGCCGGTCGGCATCGCCGTCGAGCGCGATGCCGAGATCGGCACCATGGGCAACGACCTGGCTCTGCAGCGCGTCGGGCACCATGGCGCCGCAGCCCTGATTGATGTTGAAGCCGTCGGGATCGACGCCGATGGTCACCACGTCGGCGCCCAGCTCCCAAAGGACCGCAGGGGCGATCCGGTAAGCGGCCCCGTTCGCGCAGTCGACGACGATCTTCAGGCCGTCGAGACGCAGCCCGCGCGGGAACGTTGCCTTGACGAACTCGATATAGCGGCCTTCGGCGTCGTCGAGCCGGCGCGCGCGGCCCAGCCGCTCGGGCGAGGCCAGCGGCTCGCCGGAATCGACCGTGCGTTCGACCTCGGCTTCGATTTCGTCCGACAGCTTGTAGCCGTCGGGACCGAAAAATTTGACGCCGTTGTCGGCGTAGGGGTTGTGCGACGCCGAGATGACCACGCCGAGATCGGCGCGCAGGCTGCGGGTCAGCATCGCCACGGCCGGCGTCGGCATCGGCCCGGTGAGGACGACATCCATCCCCACGGAGATGAATCCGGCGGTGAGCGCCGGCTCGATCAGATAGCCGGACAGCCGGGTGTCCTTGCCGATCACGACGCGGTGGCGATGGTCGCCGCGGGTGAAGAAGCGCCCGGCGGCGAGCGCGACTTTCAGCATCGTCTCGGCCGTCATCGGCTCGGCATTGGCCAAGCCACGGATTCCGTCGGTGCCGAACAGCTTACGCAATGGCTCGCCCCTGTACTCTGCTCGGCCTTATAGCAGAACCGTACCGCCGGTAAACGTGTGTGCGCGATCTTGCGGCCCTGGCGCGCCGATCATTACGGAGCCGACAGCGAAAAATCCTTGGCTCCCAGGGGGATGCCAGGGCGAACCGGGCGGGCTCGCGGGCCAAGCGGTATTGGGAGAGATGGGCGAAAAGAGGCAAGGAGGCCAAGCACGACGGCGCGGTCCCGGGCGCCCAACCTGCGATCGCAGCGAGTCGCCCGCCGGCGATCCGACCTAATCGGACTCCGCCCCCGCCGCGCGGCGATGGTCGGCGATCGCCCGCCAGATCGTCAGCGCCTGCAAGGTCGCGCCCACGTCGTGCACGCGCAGGATGTGTGCCCCGCGGTCGATGGCGGCAAGGGCCGCGGCCAGGGAGCCCGGAAGGCGGTCCGGCGCTTTCTCGCCCCGCGACAGCATGCCGATGAAGCTCTTTCGCGACACCCCGATCAGCACCGCGACACCCAGACGATGGAAACGGTCGAGCTCGGCGAGCAGCTCCAGATTGTGCTGCGGACGCTTGCCGAAGCCGATGCCCGGATCGACGGCGAGACGGTCAGCCGGGATGCCGGCGGCGCGGCACACCGCCACCCGCCCGGCGAGGTAAGCCTCGATCTCGGCCGGCGCGTCGACGTAGCGCGGATCTTTCTGCATGGTCGCCGGCTCGCCCTGCATGTGCATGAGCACGGCCGAGGCACCCGTCTCGGCGACCGCCGCGACACTGTCGGCATCGCCGCTGAGAGCCGTGATGTCGTTCACGATCCGCGCCCCGGCCGAACTTGCGGCACGCATCACCGCCGCCCGGCGCGTATCCACTGAAACGACGGCGCCCGCCGCCGACAACGCCTCGATCACCGGGACGACGCGCCCGATCTCCGCTTCAGCATCAACTGCCGCCGAGCCGGGCCGCGTGCTCTCGCCGCCGATATCGAGGATGTCGGCCCCCTCCTCCATCAGGCGCCGCCCATGCGCGATGGCGCTGGCCGGATCGGGGTGATAGCCGCCGTCGTAGAAGCTGTCCGGCGTCACGTTGACGACGCCCATGATCAGCGGGCGGGCGAGATCGAAGCCCGCAAAACGAAGCGCCCCGGCCGTGCGGGCCGGGGCGCTGGAGATTGGCTTGACGGCGCGCTGCGCCACGATCCGCCGCTCAGGCGCCGGGCTGAGGCTCCGGCCGCAGGCCGCCTTCGGGGCGATCCTTGCCGGCCCCGGTCGACGGCACCGAGCCGCGACGGCCGGGCGATTTCGGCGGCTCGTCGACTTCCGGCCGCACGATCGGCTCGCCGCGCAGGAGGGCCCGCACTTCGTCGCCCGACAGCGTCTCGTATTCGAGCAGCGCCTTGGCGAGCTTGTGCAGGTCCTCGCCGCGCTCGGTGAGGACCTTGCGCGCGGTCGCCTCGCCGGTCTCGACGATGCGCCGCACCTCTTCGTCGATGAGCTGGGCGGTCGCCTCGGACACGTTCTGAGTCTGGGTCACCGAATGGCCGAGGAAGATCTCCTGCTCATTGGCGTTGTAGCGCACCCGGCCGAGCTTCTCGCTCATGCCGAACTCCGTGACCATGCGGCGGGCCAGGTTGGTGGCCTGCTGGATGTCGTTGGAGGCGCCGGTCGTCACGTTCTCCGGCCCGAAGATCAGCTCCTCGGCGACGCGGCCGCCGAACATCATCGCGATCTTCGAGGTGAGCTCGATCTTGCTGAGGCTGTACTTGTCGCGCTCGGGCAGGCTCATGGTCACGCCGAGAGCGCGGCCGCGCGGGATGATCGTCACCTTGTGCAGCGGATCGGCCTGCGGGACGTGGAGATTGACCAGCGCGTGCCCGGCCTCGTGGTAGGCCGTCAGCTCTTTTTCCTTCTCGGTCATGACCATCGAGCGCCGCTCGGCGCCCATCATGACCTTGTCCTTGGCGTCCTCGAGCTCCGCCATGGTCACCATGCGCTTGCCGCGCCGGGCGGCGAGCAGCGCCGCCTCGTTGACCAGGTTGGCGAGGTCGGCGCCAGAGAAGCCCGGCGTGCCGCGCGCAATGACCTTCGCGTCGACATCCGGCGCCAGCGGCACCTTGCGCATATGGACCTTGAGGATCTTCTCGCGGCCGGCGACGTCGGGGTTCGGCACCACGACCTGGCGGTCGAAGCGGCCGGGCCGCAGCAGCGCCGGGTCGAGCACGTCGGGGCGGTTGGTGGCGGCGATCAGGATCACGCCCTCGTTCGCCTCGAAGCCGTCCATCTCGACCAGCAGCTGGTTGAGGGTCTGTTCGCGCTCGTCGTTGCCGCCGCCGAGGCCGGCGCCGCGATGGCGGCCGACCGCGTCGATTTCATCGATGAAGATGATGCAGGGGGCGTTCTTCTTGCCCTGCTCGAACATGTCGCGGACACGGCTGGCACCGACGCCGACGAACATCTCGACGAAGTCCGAGCCCGAGATGGTGAAGAATGGCACGTTCGCCTCGCCGGCGATCGCGCGCGCGAGCAGCGTCTTGCCCGTGCCCGGCGGGCCGACTAGCAGCACGCCCTTCGGAATCTTGCCGCCGAGGCGCTGGAACTTCTGCGGGTCGCGCAGGAACTCGACCACTTCTTCCAGCTCGCCCTTGGCCTCGTCGATGCCGGCCACGTCGTCAAACGTGACGCGGCCGACCTTTTCGGTGAGCAGGCGCGCCCGCGACTTGCCGAAGCCCATGGCCCGGCCGCCGCCGGACTGCATCTGGCGCATGAAGAATATCCATACGCCGATCAGAACCAGGAACGGGAACCACGAGGCGAGGATCGACAGCAGCGGATGCATCGCCTCCTCCACCGGTGCCGCGCTGACCCGCACGTTGCGGTCGGTGAGCTTGCTCACCAGGCTCGGATCGCTGGGCGCATAGGTCGAGAACGCCCGGCCATCGTTGAAATGGCCGTGGATGGTGCTGCCCTGGATGGTGACGTCGGTGACCTGCTGGCGGTCGACCGCCGCCAGGAAATCAGAGTAGGCGAGCTGCGAACTCGGTCCGCGCGGGCCCGACCCTTGAAACAAATTGAACAGGGCGATCAGCAGCAAGCCGATGATCACCCACAACGCCAGATTCTTGCCGAAATTATTCACGGATTGAATGCCTTGCCTTCACAGTCGGGATTCGCGAGTACGTTTTCCCCCGGTCGCCGCCGCGGCTGTCGCCGCCCTTAAGTCACCGCCCAATCTGTCCTCGGAGCCGTGGAGAAACCGCGAATCCCGCCCCGGCCAGAACATGGCGCGGCCGGAAACCGGCGGAAACGACCCTCACGCTATCAGGATCGGCGCCTTGCCGTCTATACATCAGGTGGGGTACCTGCCGGACCCCTTCAAGGTCGTAAATCGCCGGCAGCGTGGTGCGCACCACTGGCGGAATCGGCAGCGCCCGCAAAGACTTGTCCTTCGCCGCGACAGCACTCCAGCCGCTGCTGCCGAGCCCGCGAAGGATGAGGCCCGCGGTGGTCTCCGCGGCGGCAACGTCGAGCACGAAACGGTGATCCCAGAGGTAGCGTCCGGGCCCAGCGATGTGGATATCCGGCCCAATGGCGGCAGTTTCGCGGGCGATCAGAACGACATCGCGGCGCTCGAGGATGCGGCAGCCGGCCAGCGTCCGGCCGGCGCCGAGCGCGCCACCTGCGATCGCGTCGTAGATCCGCTCCAGCCGCTCGCCGCGCGGCGGATAGGGATTGCCGCTGACGCACATCAGGGTCTGAGCCAGGGCGCGGCGGCCGATGTCCGGCGGCGCCGCCGACAACCGGGCCCCATCCAGCGCCGCCCACCCTTCCGGGTAAACCGCGACCGCAGCGGCAAGAACCGCCGCGATCTCGCCGTCGCGGTGCGCGCGCCCGCGGCCGAAGCTGGACGCGGTGGCCGCGGCATCCGGTGCCCCGGCGGCCGCGTCCCGGGCCACGGTCCGCAGGAACCGGCGGTCGCGGTTGCTCGG
>DASWFO010000097.1:0-8745 GCA_036394195.1 Alphaproteobacteria bacterium
GGACAGGCCGGCAAAGGCGCTGCCGTTGTTGCCGGTGGCGGACGTGAAGGCGTAGAGCGCTTCGGTGAACCCGTGCGGGCCCTGGTTCGCCATGCCGGCCAGGCCCGCCGGCACCACCACGGCCAATGCCGTGAAGCCGAGATAGGACAGCGGCAGGACGAGGATGGCGAGCATCGTCATCTTGACTTCCTTCGACTCGATCTTCTTGCCGAGATATTCCGGCGTGCGGCCGACCATCAGGCCGGCGACGAAGATGGCGATGATCGCGAACAGCAGCATGCCGTAGAGGCCGGAGCCGACGCCGCCGAAGATGATCTCGCCGAGCTGGATGTTGACCAGCGGCACGGCGCCGCCGAGCGGCAACAGGCTGTCATGCATGGTGTTGACGGCGCCGCAGGACGCATCGGTGGTCACCGTCGCGAACAACGCCGAATTGGCGATGCCGAACCGGACTTCCTTGCCTTCCATGTTGCCGCCGGCCTGCAGCGCGCTGGGCGCCTGATCGACGCCCAGCTGGGCGAACGCCGGATTGCCGGGCGCCTCGGCCGAATAGAGGATGATCACACCGGCGAGGAACAGCACGCCCATCGCGGCAAAGATCGTCCAACCCTGGCGCTCGCTGCCGACCATGCGGCCGAAGACATTGGTGAGTGCGGCGCCGATCGAGAAGATCAGCACCATCTGGATGAAATTCGTGATCGCCGTCGGATTCTCGTAGGGGTGCGACGAGTTCGCGTTGAGGAACCCGCCGCCGTTCGTGCCCAGCATCTTGATGACTTCCTGCGAAGCCACCGGCCCCTGCGCGATCAGCTGCTTGGCGCCCTCGAGCGTCTGCGCTTCCACATACGCGTTGAGGTTTTGCGGCGTGCCCTGCCAGATCAGGACGAGGGCGACCACGATCGCGATCGGCAGAAGGACGTACAGCGTGATGCGGGTGAGGTCGACCCAGAAATTTCCGATGTTCTGGGTGGAGCGCCGCGAGAAGCCGCGCACGAGAGCGATAGCCAGCGCGATGCCGGTCGCCGCCGAGACGAAATTGTGGACGGTCAGGCCCGCCATCTGCACGAAATAGCCGAATGTCGCCTCAGGCACGTAGGATTGCCAGTTCGTATTGGTGACGAAGCTGACGGACGTGTTGAAGGCGAGGTCCGCCGAGGCGGCATCGAAGCCCTGCGGATTGAACGGCAGGACGTTCTGCAGCCGCTGCAGGCCGTAGAGTACGGCGAAGCCCGCCAGGCTGAAGGCCAGCATGGCCACGGCATAGGTGACCCAATGCTGCTCTTCGCGCTGGTTGACGCCGCACACCGCGTAGATCGCCCGCTCGAGCGGGCCGAGCACCGGCGACAAGAAGGTCCGCTCGCCGTTGACGACGCGGGTGATGTAGCCGCCAAAGGGCCTGGTGATCAGGATCACGACCGCGCAAAAGAGCGCGATCTGCAGCCAGCCGTTCGTGGTCATGGTTGGAATTCCTCTAGCCGGGAGACGCTCAGAATCTCTCCGGGCGGACGAGCGCGTAGACGAGATAGGCGAGCAGACCGATGGTCACGAGCCCGCCGAGGGCGAAATCAACGATCATCGGCGCCTCACAGACGTTCGCAAACGTAGGCGTAGCCGGCCAAGGCCGCGAAGAGCACCACACCGAGCGCGAGATACATCACATCCATCATGGCAAACTCCATCATCGGAAACGGCCGATATTGGCGGAAACGTCGCTTGTTGGACGAAACGGCCGTTATAAGAGGACGCGAGCGACGCTCGCCGCGCTCCGCCGGGGAGCTGGCCGGCGACGTGCGGCGCTCACGTCGCTCGCGTCAGCAGCAAAGATGGGGCGGGGGTCCGTCAGGGCGCCATATGGAACTGGGCGCCCCGGTATAAAGCCGGCATAAAGACGCCGGGAGCCGGACTCAGGCGGGAAATACGAGATCCAGGAGCGGCGCAAACACGGCCACGCCGACCCAGATCAGGCCGAGATCCAGGCTCGTCAGCTGGCCCGGCCCGAGATAGACCCTAAGCGCCCGGCCGGCCTCCGGCATGCCGCGATCGCGCAGCGAGCCAAGGACGCCCACGACCGCCTTGTTGGCGAGCATGTGTGCGGCAAAGAACAGCAATCCGACGGCGCGGAAGACGATCGTGCGGTCCGGAACGTTCCAGGCCAGCCCCGCCGCGACCACGCTGGCAACCGTCACATAGATCAGCCAATGGCGGTTGCTCGTCCGCCGCGGACCGGCCGCCCAAGAGTCCAGTGCCGCGGCGACGCGCTGCCGAAGCGTTGTCCGGTCCGAAACAGCGAGCACCGAAACAGCGGGGTTCGACTGTCGCTTGGGTATGGAGATAGACATGGCGCGGCCCCTCTCACAGAAGCAGCGCGCCGGCCCTCCTCCGGCGAACTGCTCTGAATACATCGGATGAGAGCCGCTCAAGTTGCCATGCGGATTTCCGCGCGGCGCAATAAACGCATCGTAAATACGCGGGGCCCCTTATACCGCGCTTACGCGGGACACAGCAGAACCGTATGGCGGCCTATTCCGTCGCCATCCAATCTCATAGGCACCCGACACAATACGAGTTCACGTGACCATGCGCGCCGTCGCCAGAAACTCCGTCTCCCCGCTCCCGCCTAAGGCGGCCACCACGGCCGCGGAAGCCTACAACGACGTCGGCGACGACTATCTCGCCTATGCCGACGGCGATCCGCGCCAGATCTACGCCTTCGGCGGTCAGTACGCCTACGGCGACCGCTATCTGTGGTCGGTTCTCGACTCCAAGCTGACGGCTCTGCGCGCCACCGGCGCCACATCGATCAACATTCTCGACGCCGGCTGCGGCCCGGGTACCTGGCTGCGCCGGCTGGTGACGCGCGCCCGCGCGCTCGGCTTCACGGACATTCGGGCGCGCGGCTTCGACGTCGCGGACGCGCAGATCCGGCGGGCCCGGGATCATGCCCGTGCGCTCCAGGACCTCGCGGGTGTGGACCTCCGGTTCGAAGTGGCCGACATCGGACAGCCGTTTCCGGAGCCCGACGCGAGCGTCGACCTCACGCTCTGCCTCTATTGCGTGCTCAACCACCTGCCGGATGAGGTTCTCCCGAACGTCGTGGGCGAGATCGCGCGCGTGACGCGCGGGGCGTTCGTGACCACGGTCCGCGCGGTCGGCAGCAGTCCGACCATCTACGTGGAGGGCATCGATCAGGCGCGTACGTTCCGCCAGGACCATGCCAGCGGCCGCTTCCAAGTCGAGCTCCAGGATGGGCGGCGCATGACTTTCAATTCGCGCCTCTATGCCGCCGCCGATCTGCGGGGGCTGGTGAACCCGTATCTCGACGTCGAGGCGGTGCGGGGCCTCGACCTGTTCCACACGCGGTTTGCCCACGATCCGCGGTGGAATCCGAGCTGGCTCGCCGACAATAACGGCTTTCGAAACGAGCTGGTACGGCTCGAGGAACAGTACGGATCCGATCCGGATTTCATCGACCACGCGGCGCATCTTCTGCTGGTCGCGCGCGCCCGCCCGGCCTTGGCCGATCGCCATTGAGAGCGCGGGAGGGCCGCAACACATGACAGCGATTGCGATGATCGCGTGGGACGGCGCCGGCGGCGCGGCCGCGAACGGCGCCTCGCAGCAAGGTGCGGTCGTCACGATCGCGCCGGCCGCGGCGGGTACGTGGCGCGTCTCGACGAACGACAACTGGTTTGGCGGGCTGTTCGTGTCCTGCAAGGCCGCCATCGCCTTCGCCCTCGGCGAGGCCCGGCGGACCCGCTGCGCCCAGATCGTGATCGACGTGGGGCCTGGCCGGGGACCCGGCGGATGAGCGCCATGGCCGCCGAGAGCACTCCCACCGAACCGGGCGCCGAGCGCGCGGGAAAAGCCAAGGTGTGGCGCGACCGCGCCGCGAAATATCGGATCCTGGCGCGGGCGTCGTCCAAGCCGGACGCGAAGCAATCACTGCTGCGTCTGGCCGAGGATTGCGAGCGCCATGCCGAGAGGGTCGACGCCCGGCCCGATCTGGCCTGAGATTTCGCGGATTTGGTCATGCGGCAGCGGCGGGAACGGCGCGCCGGCTGGGTCGATGCTTGACGGCCGGTTCGTCGTGCCAGCCGTCGCAATTACGCCCGGGAGTTGGTCAGGTAGAGCCTCCAGGCGGACAATCGACGTTCGGGGTTATGCCGCCCGCTCGTGCAGGCTCTCCGCCGGCACGAACCGCAAGGGTGTCGCGTAATCGATCACAATCTCCTCGCCGGCCTCGATGTCCCGTGTCGCGCGCAACTCGATCTCCTGCGCATCGATCCGCCGGCGCAGTGTCGCGTTCGGCCGATCGGAATGATTGACCAGGCTGGCCAGCCCGAGCGCGATCGCGGTGCGCCCCACCCCTGTCTGAAGGTCGGGTTGAGAGGTCTTGTGTTCCCAGATCAGGGCGTAGTCGAAGATCGCGGTCTTATCGGCGAGCGGGCGGTGGTGCTCCGGGATGATGAGGACCGGTGCCCGCTCGATCAGGGCCCCCTTCGGCAGAGCGCGCGTGGTGATCACGCCGCGACCTTTGTGCTCAATGTCGACGACAGCAAGGTAGGGCCAACGCAGCGGGACCGAGTGCTGCAGCCCGGCATCGGGATGATCTGCCGAGCCCTGATGGAAAAGCACCACGCGTGAACCTCCGGTGTCCTGGATCGCAGAATCGTACGGCTGCGCCGCAGCGCGCCATACGGTTCTTACGCGTGATTCCTAAAGGTTGCGTAAAAGCTGGCCGCGATCGGGCGGTGCGTCGTCATCGTCCGCCGGCAGCGGCTCCGCGCCGAGCGCAAAGGCGTAGCAGCCGACGAAAAGGGCCATCCCGATCACGTCGAGGATCGCGTGCCACATGTCAGCCGCCCAGCGGCAGGTTGCCGGCGGTGAGCCGGTTCAAGATGGCGATCAGGAGCGCGAAGCCGATCCAGCCGGCGGCGAGATCGAGATGCGTGACCCGCCGCGGATCGATATAGGCGTGCAGGGCCTGGCCCGCGGCGGCGATCCCGCGCGCGAGGAGACGCCGCAGCGCCCGGATGGTGACGATATGCAGGACAGCGTGGAGGCCGATGAACGTCAGGGCGACACCGCGCAGGAAGCCGGCACGGTCCGGCATGTCCCAGGTGCCACCCAGCAGGCACACCATTATCAGCACCGTGAAGACGATCAGCCCGACATTGCCGCGGTGCGGCGGTGTCGACGCCCATTTTTGCAGGAGCGCCGCCATGGTGTCGTCGGGCGCTTGCGGTGCGCGGTTGTTCCGGTGTTGCTCGAAGTCGGCCATCTGGCGTCCCACGGTCCGCTGACCGTGCCAGCGTCGGCCAGAGGCGCATCAGAGCGCCATACGGTTTTCAGCGTGTCGGCATAAATGCGGCGTCAATGACGCGGGCGCCGACTCGTCGGGAAGAGCGGCCGCGGCCCGCTCCTCCCTGGTCGCCCACCCACCTGCTGCTAGGCCAACTCCGGCAGCGAGCGGCGCAGCCCGAAAACCTCGAGCTCGGCGAAGCCCAGCACCGCCACCGCCTGGGCGATGACGAACGCGACGCCGAGGGCCGTCGGCGCGACCCAGCCGGTCACCAGCAGCAGAATGCTGTCCACCGCCCACATGGCGTTGTAGGCGATGATTGCCCACACGAACGGCCGCGCCGGGGCGGCGCGGGTCGCGAGGTAGATCACCAGGGCGGCGAACGGCAGCAGGCTGAGCCCGGCCTCGAACAGCAAGGTCGAGGGCAGGCCGAGCAGGCCGTCCACCCGGTCGGCGCCGAGCATCAGCAGGGCGCCGGTGCCGGCGCTGACCGCCGCATCGGCCATCAGGACGCGGCGAAGGAACGGCGAAGGACTGAGAGAGGTCATGCGAAGCTCCATCGATTGAACGGCACGACATCGCGCCGGCCCCGAGAATGGCGTCGCGCCGCGGCGGGTCGATTACCTCGGAGGTCATGGAGACGCCTCATTCGCCGAGCTATGTTCGAGGCATGATGAACGTATCCTTCAGCCCCCGCCCCTTCGGCGATCTGCTGCGCGAGTGGCGCCAGCGGCGCCGCGTCAGCCAGCTCGACCTTGCCCTCGATGCCGAAATCTCGGCGCGCCATCTCAGCTTTGTCGAGACCGGCCGCTCGCAGCCAAGCCGCGAGATGGTCCTGCGCCTGGCCGAGCGCCTGGAGGTCCCCTTGCGCGAACGCAACCAGCTGCTCGTGTCCGCTGGCTACGCGCCGGTGTTCCCGGAGCGGCCGCTTGGCGACCCGGCGCTGCAGGCGGCGCGCAAAGCCATCGACCTGGTGCTCGCCGGCCACGAGCCGTATCCGGCGCTCGCCGTCGACCGGCACTGGAACCTGGTTTCCGCCAATGCCGCGGTGACGCGCCTGATCGCCGACGTCGCGGCCCCTCTGATGAAGCCGCCGGTCAACGTGCTGCGGCTCAGCCTGCACCCGGACGGGCTGGCGCCGCGGATCGCGAACCTTGCCGAGTGGCGGGCACATCTTCTGGCTCGGCTGCGGCAGCAGATCGAGATCAGCGCCGACCCGGTGCTGGCCGAGCTCCTCAGCGAGCTCAGCGCCTACAAGGCGCCGGCCAGCCGGACGCCGCCGGCCGTGGACAGCGAGTATGGCGGCGTGGTCGTGCCGTTCCGGCTGCACACCGATGGCGGCGTGCTCTCCTTCATCAGCACCACCACCGTGTTCGGCACGCCGGTCGATATCACGCTGTCGGAGCTGGCCCTCGAATCGTTCTTCCCCGCCGACGCCGCCACCGCCGACGCGCTGCATGGCGAGCGGGTGAGCGGCTGAGGCCTAGCGCGGCCGCGGGCGGTGTCGTGCTCCGCTGACCGGGCAAGAAACGGCGTTCCGGGCCGGTGCTGCGTCTGCTAGACCAGCCGTGATGCGACGGCTGAAAGATAAAGGTGCCGTCGGCGATCTGTTCGCCGAGGCGGCTCCCTGCACGGAAGCGATCGCGGCGGGCGCCGTGCTCTTGCGCGGCTTTGCGGCGGCCGAGGCGCCGGCGCTCGTCGCCGCCATCGCGCGCATCGCCGCGGCCGCCCCGTTTCGCCACATGGAGACGCCGGGCGGGTTTCGCATGTCGGTGGCGATGACCAATTGCGGCGGCGCCGGCTGGGTCACTGACCGCAGCGGCTATCGCTACGATCCGCTCGATCCGGAGACCGGCCGCCGGTGGCCGGACATGCCCGCGCTGCTGGGCGGCCTGGCGAAGCGCGCGGCGGCCGAGGCCGGCTTTCCGGCGTTCGCTCCGGACTCCTGCCTGATCAACCGCTATGTGCCGGGCTCGCGGCTGACGCTCCACCAGGACCGCAACGAACGCGATTTCGCGCAGCCGATCGTCTCGGTGTCGCTGGGCCTGCCGGCCACCTTCCTGTTCGGCGGCGCGCAGCGCAGCGACCGGCCGCGGCGGATGCGTCTCGAGAGCGGCGACGTCGCGGTGTGGGGCGGCCCGTCCCGGCTGGTCTTCCACGGCGTCGACAAGCTCGCCGAGGGCACGCACCCGCTCACCGGCGCGTTTCGGATCAACCTCACGTTCCGGAAAGCGCTCTGAGCCGATCGCCACGAGGTTGAAGGACGCGGGCGTCAGCTCGCGCTTTCAATGACCTTCTTGGCGGCGTGAACAATAAAACCGGAGCGGCTGTATCCGTGCGTCTCGGCATAGGCATCGATGTCGCGCAACGCATCTTCCGGCAGCGTGATGTTCACGCGCACGGTTTTAGCGACGTCGTCCGGGCCGGGAATCAACACAACCACGCCATCCCGATTTTCGGGTTCAGCCATGATGCGTTCTACCGACGACGGCTCCGGGATCGGCTGCCCCTCTTCGACCAGGAGCCCGATGTGCGCGGCGAGCGCCTCGGCGCCCATCTTGATCGCTTCATCGAGGGTACTACCCGCGCTGATGCAACCCGGAAAATCCGGGAACGAAACACCGAAGTCGCTGGTCCGCTCCTTGTGAATGAGCCCCATATAGTGGCGCATCTACTTAGTCCCTGAGTTTCAGACCGGCCTGACGCTCGATGCTGCGGAGCGTGCCTTTCGGGAGATCCTTCTCAACTTATACACACTATAGGTTCGGTCACGGGATCAGCACCACCGAGCCGGCGATGGCGCGGCTTTCGACATCGCGATGCGCCGCCGCGGCGTCGCGGAGTGGGTAGGTGCGGCCGATCTCGAGCCTGAGCACGCCGCGCCTGACCAGGGCGAACAGCTCGTCGCAGGCGGCGCGATAGGCGGCGGGGTCGGCGATGTGGAAGCTGAACGCCGGCCGCGAGACGGACAGCGAGCCTTTCTTCGCCAGCAGCAGCAGGTCCACCGGCGGCACGTGGCCCGACGCGTTGCCGTAGTTCACCAGCATCCCGAACGGGCGGACACAGTCGAGCGAGGCCATGAACGTGTCCTTGCCGACGCCGTCAAACACGGCGGCAACGCCGGTGCCGGTGATCCGCTTCACCGCGGCGACGAAGTCCGTCGCGCGATAGAGGATCGGATGATCGCAGCCATGCGCCGCCGCAACCTCCGCCTTCTCGGGCGAGCCGACGGTGCCCAGCACGATGGCGCCGAGGTGTTTTGCCCATTGGCAGAGCAGCAGCCCGACGCCGCTGGCCGCGGCATGGATCAGGATCGGCTCGCCGGGCCGCGGCCGGAACACCCGGTTGATCACCATCGACGCGGTGAGCCCTTTGAGCAGCAGGGCGGCGGCCTGGCTCTCGGAGATGCCGTCCGGCAGCTTGATCAGGCACGACGCCGGCAC
>DASWFO010000098.1:0-3552 GCA_036394195.1 Alphaproteobacteria bacterium
CGCGGCCGGGATGACTAGCGACCCCTTCAGCCACGCCGAAGCGGAGTTCGCACTCTGGGACATGCTCCTGCGCGACAAGAACATCACCGAGGCCACCGAGGTGGCGCGCCGGATCGCGAAAAGCTTTCCCGAGAACTCCGAAGTCGCCGCGTTCCTGGCGAACCGCTCGACGAAATAGGCTATCCGCCCGGCGGCGCCGGCACGATCTGGATGATGGTCTTGAACCGCGCCGGCTGCCTGCCGGGCTTCGGATTGAGATAACCGGCCGACCCGCCCCACGTGTAGTCCTTTACCGTGACGCTCGGCGGAAACGCCATCGTCTCTTCCCTGTACTTCCCGATATCGAACTCGTGAATCGCCGGCTCCTCGTACACGAGATCGCCCTTCTGCTTGAGGGCGGTCTTGTAGTAGTTCACGATTTCGGGAAAACCAGTGTTCGTCCCGAACAGATAGTAGCGCTGGCCCTTGCCGGCATCGAACGAGCCGACAAACTCCGCGCCCGGGTAGACCGGCACGCCGAGCGAGGCTTCGCTGGGGATGTCGCCCGGTCCGGGCGCCGGTTGCGCCGGCGCTTGCACTGTCGGCTGGGGTGCCTGCGCCCCCGGCGCGGGCGGCGCCGCCGGCTTGGTGCCCCCGGGCTTCGGAAACGGCTGCGGGGTCTGGGCGAGGAGCACGCAAACCGCAACGACAGGGAACATCGCCGCTATTATAAGCGACCGGTCGGCGCGACCTTGAGGTCGGGCGCGCCGGAACGCAACCAACCGATTCGACGATGCGCGGCGTGAAGGCCGCGCCACTGTTGCCGATGAAGCAGCTTCTCGACCACTGCGAAGCGCACCTGGCTGATATCGTTCAGGCGATCGAAACACTCGTGCGGCTCGAATCGCCCAGCACGGACAAAGCGGCGGTGGATCGCTGCGCCGCGGTGCTGGCCGGCAGGCTTCGGGCAGCCGGCGCGGAGGTCGAGGAGCTGGTCCAGGCGGCACGGGGGAACCATCTTCGAGCCCGCATCCCCGGCGTCGGACGGCCGGTGATGCTGCTCGGCCACTTCGACACGGTGTGGCCCACCGGGACCCTCGAGCGGATGCCGTTACACCGCCACGGTGACCGGCTGCATGGGCCGGGCACGTTCGACATGAAAGGGGGCATCGCCATCGCCCTCGGCGCCATTGGCGCCTTGCGGGCGACCGGCATCCCTCACGCGCCCATCACGATGATCTGGACGGCGGACGAGGAGATTGGCAGCGCGACGTCGCGCCAGACGATCGAATCCGAGGCGCGGCGGTCGGCGGCCGTCCTCGTGCTCGAGCCGGCGCTGCCCGGCGGCGCGCTGAAGACTGCGCGCAAGGGGTGCGGGGAGTACGAGCTGATCGTGCACGGCGTCGCCGCCCACGCGGGGCTGGACCCCGGCAAGGGAGCGAGCGCCATCCACGAGCTGGCGGCCCAGATTGCGGCGATTGAGCGGTTCCAAGACCTTCCCCGCGGCATCACCGTGAACGTCGGCATCGTCTCCGGCGGCACCCGTCCGAACGTCGTCGCCGAGGAGGCTCGCGCGACGGTCGGCGTCAGGGCTCCGACGCGGGAGGCGGCGGACGCCGTTGAGTCGGCATTCCGCAGGCTGAAACCCGTCAGGCCAGGTACGCGTCTTACTGTAGGAGGCGGATTCGAGCGGCCGCCGATGGAGCGCACGTCTGCCGTGGCGCAACTGTTCACGCGCGCGTCAGAACTCGCTGCCGCTCTGGGGCACGAGCTGCGCGAGGGGGCGGCCGGCGGCGGGTCCGACGGCAACTTCACCGCGGCGCTGGGCGTGCCGACTCTGGACGGCCTCGGGGCGATCGGCGACGGGGCGCACGCCGCGCACGAGCATGTCGAGGTCAGCACGCTCCCATGGCGTGCCGCGCTCGTCGCTGGACTGATCGCTTCTTTCGGATCGTCTACCTAAACGAGTAAAATCAAACCATGCCGAACGGCTTGAAAACGGCGCTGTTGCTCGGGCTGCTGAGCGGCCTGTTGTTGGCGATCGGACAATTTCTCGGAGGCGCCAGCGGGCTCCTCATCGCTTTCATCTTCGCCGCGGTGATGAACTTCGGATCGTACTGGTTTTCGGACAAGATAGTCCTGCGCATGTACAACGCGCAGGAGGTGGGGCCCGGTCATCGGCTCTACACCATCGTCGAGCGCCTTGCGCGCCAGGCCGGCCTGCCGATGCCGAGGGTGTACATCATCCCGGACCCGTCGCCGAATGCGTTCGCGACCGGACGGAACCCCGAGCACGCCGCGGTCGCCGCAACCGAGGGCATCCTCCAGATCCTGAGCGACACCGAGCTCGAAGGGGTGATTGCGCACGAGCTGACGCACGTGAAGCACCGGGACATCCTAATCAGTTCGGTCGCGGCGACGATCGCCGCGGCGATCATGATGGCGGCGCGGACGGCACAATTCGCGGCGATGTTCGGTGGGTATGGCGGCCGGGACGACGGCCGCGACCGCGGGAACAACCCGATCGCGCTGCTGGCGATGATCATCCTGGCTCCGATTGCCGCCATGCTCATTCAGATGGCGATCTCACGATCGCGCGAATTCTCGGCGGACGCCGGGGGGGCCCAAATCGTCGGCAACCCGTACGGACTGGCGGATGCCCTGCGCAAGATCGACGCCGCCGCCAAGCGCGTGCCGCTGGACGCCAACCCGGCCACGGCCCACATGTTCATCGTCAAACCCTTCAGCGGCGCCGGGTTAATGTCGCTTTTCAGCAGTCACCCGCCCACCGAGGAACGTATCCGCGCGTTGCTTGGCGGCATGCGGTAGGTAGACCTCGTCCACTGTTTGTGCGCAGAGGACGGGGACACTCAGTCACCCGTTCCCGCTGGCCTCCCCGCCTGACGTATCGTTCTCTTTTCGCCTCAAATAGTTAGCCCATACTCATCCAGTGTCTCTGCAGGCGGCCCGCGAATTGCTGTTAGGGGGGCAGCGATCACGCGTGGAGGGAGCCGTGGAAGATTTCGACATTCCGCAAAACAAGCTGGCTGATTCGGCCGAGCGCGTCGTGGACCGCGCGCTCGACGAGGCCCGTCGCCGGGAGCACGCGTTACTCACGAACGAGCACGTTTGTCTGGCATTTGCGCAGACCGAATGGGACATGTTTGGCCAGGTCATGCGCGACCTCGAGCTGAATCCTCACGAAATCCTGCAGGCGCTGGAAGAGCACCTCCGCCTGCTGCCGAACGTACCGGGCCGGGACCTGCGCGTCGCCCCGTCAACCAAGCTCCTCTTCAAGCTGGCGCTGCTGCACGCCAGCCGCTGCGGCCGGCACACGATCGAAGCCACGGACCTGTTCTCGGCCATCTTCGAGGAGACCCAAGGCATTCCGGTGTCGATCATCCGGCGCCACGGCATCGAGCCGGAGGCGCTGGTCACGCGTCTCGCGACGCGCATGCGCGATCACGAACTGCACGAGGAGCGCCTGAAGAAGCGCTTCGAGCTGCCCCCCTTCCTCAAGCACTTCGCCACGAATGTGAACCAGCTCGCCCGGCAGGACAAGATTCCCCCGGT
>DASWFO010000099.1:0-2250 GCA_036394195.1 Alphaproteobacteria bacterium
GTCGAACGGCATCTTGCTCACCATGAACGGAATGGCCGACAACGCCGCCGCGCCGGCGAGACAGATGGTGTAGCCGTCGGGTGCGCTTTTCGCGAGCGCGTCGACGCCCGTGAGCCCGCCGGCGCCGGCGCGGACTTCGACTACGACCTGCTGGCCGAGCTCGGCGCTCAGCGCGTTGGCCAAGGCGCGGCCGAACAAATCCGCCGCGCCGCCCGCGGCGAACGGCACGATCAGCCGGATCGGCCGGTTCGGAAAGGCTTGCGCCCGCGCTGTTGCCGGCCACAGCGCCGCGACGGCGAGGGCGCAGATGAGCGCGCGTCGGGAAGTGCCCATGGCTCGAGCCATCTCACGAATTGCGCGATCTTGACCCAGCTGCCGACAAAAACAAACTCGATTTTGCCGATTTCAGAAACTCAGCGCCGAACGGACTGCGATCACCCATGCGTTCGGCCGCAGGCTTCCATCGCTATTGAGCACGCCGGCGCCCGGACGGATGATGTATTGCACCTCCGGCTGCAGCATCCACCACGGCGCCATCTGCGCCTGGTACATCATCTCGATCATGGTTTCCCCGCTGCGCACCGGGAAGAAGAAGTTTCCGAAGATTCCGGTGTCGGCGTCGAGCCCGCGCGCATTGTCGCCGACGCGGGCATAGGCCGTGGCAACGCCGACCTTGTCGTTCGGGCGGAAGGGGATGAGGCCTTTGTAAACGAGGCCGCCGTCGGCATAGAAATTGATGAGATTGCGGTCTTGCGGAACGCCGCCGGCGCGGATGAATCCCGACAGGCCTTGGTCATCGCTGCCGGGGACGCGGTACAGCATCTGGTCGATGACGCCGTAGACGCCGGAATCGCCGGTGTGATTGAGCGGAATGCCGGTCGACTGCGGATCCGCGAGCGAGAGGCCGTTATTGTCGAAACGCTGATCGCCGAAGCGCGAGCTGGTGTGGTACCAGGCTCCGATCCGGTACGCGCCGGGAAGGCCTTTGGCGTCCTTGCCCTCGTTGGGCAAATAGCTCGCCTCCGCGATGAAGAAGGCGCCGCCGCGAAAGCTCACAACGGTGCCGGTCGGAAGCGCCGCCGGCTGGTTGGAGCCGTTGCCTCCGCTGGGATCGCCGCTGAACACGGCCGCTTGAAATGCCCACTCGTCGGCGGGCTTGATGCGCACGCGAACGCCGGGGGCGGGCAACGGATAGTCCGGTCCTGAGGCTGGAAGATTGGCGGCGAGAAACGTCGGCCAGCTGATGGCGTTGTTGATGAAGTTCGTGGCCGTCCGGCTCTGGAGAAACTGGCTGTCCGCCGACATGAGGCCGGCGCGAACGGACAAGCGGTCATTGAAGGCGTTCTGCTCGTACCAGAACGAATAGAGCCGCGCGACCGGTCCGGCTTCGAGGTTCGAAACCGCGAGAATATTATTGAGATAGGTCGGACTGAACAAAGGCCCGTGGGTGATGAGGCCGTGGGTGTGAAATTTGCCGCCCTCCCATCCCACGAGCTTTTGCAGATCGAGGTCGAGTTGCGGTTGAAAGACTCCGATCGCGACCGCGCCGGGTCCGATCCCGCCGCGGACGTTGGCCAGAAAATCGTTGGTATAGTTGAAGGTGAAGGTGACGCCGTTGCTGTCGAGATAGGACCGCAGTCCACCCCAATCGCCGGTCAACGTTGAGGGCGGGGACGCTGGGGTCGGTTCCGACCGGTGGCCCTGCGCCCAGGCGGGCGGCCCGCAACACGCAGCCAGGCCCAAATAAAGCACGGCGAAGGCGAACGTCCACGCCCAACGACGTCCGGCGATCGCGCCCATATCCCCCGCCCCCGGAGCGATTTGCACGCGAGTTTCCGCTGCGATTCAGGCAAAATGTTGTGGCCGGATGGTCGTTTCGGTCACCGCCGCGTGACAAACGGCGGGTATGGCAGCGGCTCGTCATCGTTCGCAGCAACGGCGCGTCGCAATGCCAGGGAGGTCTCGATGTTGGACGGCGTGATGCTGCTGTGGTTCGTGCTGACCGCGGCGGCGCTCCTGTTCGTGGCGGTGGACATCCGCACCACGCCGGAGTCCCCCGTGCTCAAATGGGGGTTCGTGCTGCTGACCGCGTATACCGGCGTGATCGGCGCGTTCCTCTACGTGCTCGGCTGCCGCGAGCCGCTGCCCGGGCTGCACGAGCGCTACGTCGCCGCGCGCTGGCGGCAGACGCTGGGATCGACCATGCATTGCGTCGCCGGCGACGGCGTCGGCATCCTCGCCGGCGCGGTG
>DASWFO010000100.1:0-4173 GCA_036394195.1 Alphaproteobacteria bacterium
CCATGAACTGAGAAACATACATTGCCCGTTTAATCCGATCCGCCGGTACTACGAACTGCAGCGCACGCACGTTCACGTCCATTAAAGGCGTCGGGCCGGCAAACACCTGGCGCCGCAGAACGACCATATGGAACAGCTCTCGACTGAGCTTACGTCAGAGGTCAAGCGTGATGAATCTGAGGGCGGTTTTCACATCCTTGTCACTGCTGGGGCTCGCCGCGTTGCTGGCGGCGGCCGCGCCGGCCCCGGCGGGGGCACAGCCCCGCGCCTGCGGCATGAACCCGAATGACTGGTGCCCGGCGCCGGCCGGCGATCCCTGCGGGCGCCACCGCAACGTCGCCGCCTGCCGCGCCGACCCGGCATGCTACGGTATGCGGTATGAGGGCGAATCGGTGGTGGCGTGCCAGCTCGACGGGCGGGGCTTTGCCTCGAACTGCCCGACCGTCGGCTGCTCAAGCACCCCCCCGCGGTCGCTGGGGCGGTAGCTCCCCGGCACCTGGGCTGGGCGAATTTCAATACCGCCGAATCGCAAACCAGGCATCGTCGCCGGGCTTGTCCCGGCCACCGGGCGCTTGCAAGCGCGTTCTGTTCAAGGACGTGCAAGTCCTCATCAGGTAAACCTACTCCGGCCTGTAGCCAACCGTAACTGCGTCGCCGTGAGGCGGGGTGGGGAGCAACGGAAGGCGAATGGAGTCGTCCGTAGCGAAAGCAAACGCGATTCGGCCACGCTGACTGGCGAGCCTGCGGTGGAAAGGCGTCTTCGACGCGGTAAGCCCGGCGACAACAACAAAAAAGACGGTTCAATCCGAACGGAATCGCCTCTGGTCGCCCCAAAACAAAATTCGTACCGACGATCAATTCCCTGCGTGCGGGTATCAATTCCAGTCGAGCGCCTCAACCGCGCCACGGGACCTCTGCACTAACGGGCGCTCATTTTGTCGTCCAATGAAGGACCAAATTCCATGGACACCTTTAGTGTGTTGAGCACCGGCGCCGGGATCGCCATCGCGGTGGCGGCCCTGGCGGCATATACCGTGTGGCGTTCGCTGTGGACCATCGGTCCCACCGAAGTCGGTCTTGTCCGCAAACGGTTCAGCCTGAAAAAGCTGCACAAGGGCGACCCGGTCGCGTTCGCCGGCGAGGCCGGGTATCAGGCTGTCCTCCTGATGGCCGGCCTGCGGTTCAAGCTGTGGCCGATCTACACGGTGACGCGCCATCCGATGGTGCAGATTCCGGCGGGCCAGATCGGCGTCGTCGTCGCGCAGGTCGGCGCTGCGCTGCCGATCGGTGCCAAGTCGGCGCTCTACAAGCCGGAGCTCGTCAACTTCGGGGACATCCGCGTCTTCGTCCAGAACGGCGGCCAGAAGGGTGTCCAGCGCACCCGTGCTGCCGCCGGGCACCGTTGCGCCGATCCATCCGGTCGGATTTCTGGTCATCACCAAGAGCCGGGTCTACGGCGTTCCGGTCGCCGATGAATATGCGCGGGCCGCCCGCTCCTCGGGCAGCCTCGGGCCGCAGTCCTTCGGGCTGTCGCCCGAGCAGCTCGACGTCGTGCGCATCGAGCCCAAGAAGTTCGAGGGCAAGGATGGCAGCGGCCGGATCGTCGACATGATCGGCATCGTGACGACGCTCGAAGGCCTGCCCCTGCCCAAAGGCGCCATCGCCAATCGGCTGGGCGACTTCACCGACATCACCGAACTCGAATCACGCAGCGACACCAGGGACAGCGACCCCGTCGAGGCGATCCTGTCGGCCAAGAACGAGGTCCACAACAACTACCAGGATTTCCAGACCTTCCTGGACAAGGGCGGCCGCATCGGCGTGCAGCATGATCCGCTGCTCTACGGCGCCTACAACCTCAACCCGTTCCTGGTCAGCGTCGAGATGGTGCCGATGCTCGTCGTCAACCAGGGCGAGGTCGCCGTGGTCAAGGCCTATGTGGGCCTCGCCACCGAGGACATCTCCCGGGCCGAGTTCAAGTTCGGCTCGCTAGTCCGGCCCGGCCATCGCGGCATCTGGCAGGAGCCGCTGCGCACCGGCAAGTACGCCATCAATCCGCGCTGCTACAGCGTCGAGATCGTGCCGACCTTCATCCTGACCCTGAACTGGGCCGAGGCGTCGTCGACGGCGTACAACCTCGACAAGGACCTCCGGCAGATCATCGCCAAGTCCAAGGAGGGCTTCGTGTTCAACATCGATCTGCAGGTGCAGATCCACGTTCCGGACACCGAGGCGCCGAAGGTGATCTCCATCGTCGGCACCATGTCCAACCTGGTGAGTGAGGTGCTCCAGGCCGCGGTCGGCAACCACTTCCGTGACAAACTCCAGAGCATGCCGGCCATCGATTTCATCGAAAATCGCCAGGAGGTGCAGCGGCAGGCGCAGGATCACATCTCGGCGCGGCTGCAGGAGTATAAGGTCGAAACCCGCGGCGTCTACATTCAGGACGTGGTGCTTCCGAGCCAGCTCGTGCAGGTGCTCACCGCCCGCGAGATCGCGAACCAGCAGCGGGCGACCTACGTCGCCGAGAAGGAGGCCCAGGACAAGCGCCTCGATCTCGAGGCGTCCCGCGGCAAGGCGGACATGCAGTCCGAGCTCGCCAAGTCCACGGTGGGCATCGACATCGCCCGCAACAAGGCGTCCGCCGTGCAGGCGGAAGCCGACGGCGAGTCCTACCGGCTGGAGAAGGTCGGCCGCGCCAGCGCGGTCAAAACCGAGGCCGAGGGCCTTGCTGTCGCCCGCGGTCTCGAAGCCCAGCAGCTCGCCATCGGCAAGGAGCAGACGATGGCGGTCAACATCGCCAAGGCGCTGGCCGGCGGCCTGCAGCGCTTCATGCCGGAGAACCTCGCGCTGACGATCGGCGACAACGGCGGTGTGCCGGGCCTCGCCGGCCTGGTGCCGCTCGCCATGCGGTTCCTGCAAACCCGCGAGACTGCGCCGGCGGCGACGCCCGCGGAACGCATTTCCGGCGAGGTCAACGGCGTCGCCCGCGACGCGCGGTGACCGGGAAGAGATCCCAAGTGCTTCAACCTGACCGGAATCCGCCTAAAACAAGCTCCCCTGCGCCGGATCGCTGCGGCGGATCCTTCGCCGCGTCGGCCGCGCGGGCAAAGGAGGGCCGGCCAACGCCCGCGCCTCCGCCGTCGCTCGTACGCGGCCATCGGCGAATTCGATATCGACCCGCACTCCGGGGTTGACGGCCGCGGCGGTGCGCAGCGGCCGGCCGACCTCGCTGCGCACCAGGGCAAAGCCGCGCGCCAGCACGCTGTGATAGGACAGCGCGGCGAGAAGCTGGGCCGCACGCTCCAGCCGTGCGTCCCGTCGGTCGAGCAGTGTGTCGATCGCGACCGCGGCCCGTGTCAGCAACACATCAACCCGCTCGCGGGCGCGCGCAATATGGAGGCGCTGCGCCTGCGCATTGGCGCGCAGGCTGGCGGCGAGACGTACCGAGGCGGAAGCGAAGCGCTCGCGACGGCGCTCGCTGTGCACCCGCATGCAGTGTCGAGCCCGCGTGGCGAATGATGCCGCACGCTCGCGGTCCCGCGCGATGCGCCCGGCCACGGACTGCGCCGTCAGGCGGCCGGCAATGCGCGAATAGACGGTGTGGTGGACTTGCGCGTTGGCGATGAGCGCGCGCGGCAATCGACCGGCGGCGCCGTCGAGGCGCTGGCGCGGCACGGCGAGCAGCGTGTCGGCGGACGGCAAGGCTCGCGTGGCGGCGCGTAGCTCGGTGCGGCGGCCGTCCTGGCCGCGCGCCCAGCAGGAAAGGGCGCGGCGCACCAGACCGTCGATGCGGCCGATCATGTCCGACCTCACCGGCACGGCGATTTCGGCTGCCGCGGTCGGAGTAGGCGCACGACGATCGGAGACGAAATCGATCAGCGTGACGTCGGTCTCGTGGCCAACGGCGGAGATCAGCGGGATCACGCTATCGGCAGCGGCCCGCACCACGATTTCTTCGTTGAAGGACCACAAGTCCTCGATCGATCCGCCGCCGCGGGCCACAATCAACAGATCGGGGCGCGGAACCGGACCATCGCCCGCGAGTGCGTTGAAACCCCGGATCGCCGCGGCGATCTCCTCAGCCGCACCGTCGCCCTGCACCCGGACCGGCCACACCACCACATGGCGCGGGAACCGCTCGGCGAGGCGATGCAGAATATCGCGAATCAC
>DASWFO010000101.1:0-32168 GCA_036394195.1 Alphaproteobacteria bacterium
CCCGCCGCAGCCGCTCGACCTCGGCCATCAGGGTCATGATGGCGGCGCGGACCTTCGGCGTGATCTCCGCCTCTGGGACGTCCAGGATCGCCGCCATGTCGGCGGCCGGTGTCGGCTTGCCGACCGAGTCGGCAGCACGGGCGTACGCCGCTGCTCCGACGCCCGCTTTCTTATCGGTACCGGAGAGACGGCCCGAACTCGACACCCCCTTGGAGTCGCTGACTTTCATGCCGTCCCGTTTGAACGCACCTGTTGGGCTCCAGCATACACGACGCGCGCGCCGAATCTTGGCTAAAAGAATACTAACGATTTGCTACTAACAGGTAAATTTGGTTTATAGCGCTTCCGGCCACCGCGATTTCCGGCATTCTCCTCAAGGTTTCCCAATGGCGTCGTCCCGCACTGAAACTACCGCGCGAGCCGGGAAGGCGCGGCCGCGCGGCCGGCCGCTGATCGGGATTATCATGGGCAGCCAGTCGGATTGGGAAACCATGCGTCACGCTTCCGAAACACTGGCGGCCCTCGATATTCCGCACGAGACCAAGATCGTGTCGGCGCATCGCACGCCGCGTCGGCTCTACGAATATGCGACGACGGCGGCGGCGCACGGGCTGCAGGCGATCATTGCCGGCGCCGGCGGGGCGGCGCATCTGCCCGGCATGACCGCTTCGCTGACGGCGCTGCCGGTCTTCGGCGTTCCGGTCGAAAGCCGCACGCTCAAGGGGCTCGACAGCCTGCTGTCGATCGCCCAGATGCCGGCGGGCATTCCGGTCGGCACGCTGGCCATCGGCCGCGCCGGGGCGGTGAATGCGGCCCTTTTGGCGGCATCGGTCCTGGCCCTCCAGGACGCGCGGATCGCCCGCGTCCTCGACCGCTGGCGCCGCCGCCTGACCGCCGGTGTGGGGTTGTCGCCCATCGCGGCGAAACCGGGCGCCAAGACACGGGGACGACGCCGATGACCGCGATCCCGCCCGGCGCGAAAATCGGCATCCTCGGCGGCGGCCAGCTCGGCCGCATGACCGCCCTTGCCGCCGCAGCACTCGGCTACAAGTGCCATATTTTCTCGCCCGACAAAGACGCGCCGGCGGCGCATGTCGCCGACGCGGCCACCGTCGCGGCGTACACGGACGAGAAGGCGCTGGCCAAATTCGCCAGCCAGGTCGCCGTCGTCACCTATGAATTCGAGAATATCCCCTACCTGCCGGTGGCGGCGATTGCCGAACGGGTGCCGGTGCGGCCGTCGCCGACCGTGCTGCAGATCGCGCAAGACCGGCTGCGCGAAAAAGAGTTCTTGAACAGCGTCGGCGCGGGGACGGCAAAATATCGCCCGGTGTCGAACCTCGCCGATCTGATGGCGGGCGTGGAGGAGATCGGCCGGCCGGCGGTGTTGAAGACCGCGCGGCTCGGCTATGACGGCAAGGGCCAGGTGGCGATCCGCGCCGACTCGGATCTCGCCAAGGCGTGGGACAGCTTGAGCGGCGCGATGCCGGCGCCGGTGCAGGGCATTCTCGAGGGCTTCGTCCAGTTCGAGCGCGAAATCTCGGCCATCGTCGCCCGCGGCGTCGACGGCAAGACCGCCTCCTACGTGGCGGTCGAGAACCGCCACGAGAACCATATCCTCGCCCAGACAATCGCCCCGGCACGGGTTCCCTTCGAGACGGCGCGCCGGGCCGAAGGGATCGCCCGGCACATCGCGGAGAAGATCGGCCTGGTCGGGATCATGGGCGTCGAGATGTTCGTCGGCTCTGCCGGCACGCTGCTGGTGAACGAGCTGGCGCCGCGGCCGCACAACTCGGGCCACTGGACGATCGACGCCTGCGTGACCAGCCAGTTCGAGCAGGTGGTGCGCGCGATTTGCGGCCTGCCGCTGGGCAATCCGCGCCGCCACTCCGACGCGGTGATGGACAACCTGATCGGCGACGCGATCAACCGCTGGCCGGAGATCCTGAAGGACCCCGATGCCAAGCTGCATCTTTACGGCAAGCGCGAGGCGCGGCCCGGCCGGAAAATGGGACACGTGACGCGGCTGTTGCCGCGCCGAGAAGAGACGCCGGGCGGTTAGGGCGATGCGCGCGACCGTCGCCCGGGCCCTTGGCGCAGCCGGCCTTCTGATGGTCCTCGCGACGGCACAAGGCGCCGCCGCCGAGCTGGCCTATCCGTCCCGCCCCGTGAAGCTGATCGTGCCGTTCACCGCCGGCGGAATCACCGACATCGTGGCGCGGCTGTTCGCCCAGAAATTCAGCGAAGACCTGGGACAGCGCTTCTACGTCGACAACCGCCCCGGCGCCGGCGGCAATCTCGCGATGGAGCTGGCGGCGAAATCGCCGCCCGACGGATACACGCTGGGTGTCGCGACGGCGGGGACGCACGCGATCAACCCGAACATCTATCCACGGATGCCGTACGACCACATCAAGGACTTCGTGCCGGTGACCTTGCTGTCCTACGAGGCGAGCTTCCTCGTGGTCAATCCGGCGCTGCCGGCGACGACCGTCGGCGAGCTGATCCAGCTCTTGAAGGCAAAACCGAACGGCTACAACTACGCCTCCGCCGGCTACGGCTCCTCGACCCACATGTCGGCCGAATACTTCAAGATCAGGACCGGCACCGCGATGACGCATGTGCCCTACAAGGGTGCTTCAGAAGTCGTACAGGCGGTGATGAGCGGGCAGGTCGACCTGGCTTTCAACGGGTTGTCGACGTCGCTGCGGCCGGTCACCGACGGCACGCTGCGGGCGCTGGCGATCACCAGCCGCGAGCGTTCGCCATTGATGCCCGAGGTGCCGGCGCTCGGCGAAACCCTGGCGGGCTTCGAGGCGCTGGCGTGGAACGGCCTGGTGGCACCCGCCGGCACGCCGCCGGAGGTCGTTGACGTGCTGGTGCGCGCGGCTCAAAAGATCGTGAAAGACCCGCAGATCGCCGAGCGCTTCCGTCAGATGGACGCAACCGCCGTCGCCGGCACATCAGCGGAATTCGCCGCCTTCATCGCCGCCGAGAGCCGTAAATGGGCCGAGGTCGCGAAGATCTCCGGCGCCCGCGTCGAATAGCCTGCGCGCAGCACCACCGTCGGGGCGGTGGGTTCACCGTCTCGCGAAGAACGGGCGGACCGCCTTCGGAAAGCCGCCGAAGCGCTCGCGGAGCTTGCCGAGCGCACGCGGAACCCGCAGCACATCGGCGAGGCGGCGGTCGAGGAACTTCCAGGTTTCGGCGAAACCCTCGGACTTGTCGTCGAGCCAATAGAGCACCGTAGCGCTGTAGACGCCGGCGAGCAGTGCCCGCTTGGTGTAGTAGTTGAAGTCGGTGGCAGTGTCGCCGGCGGCGTACCAGATGGCGTCCACGGTGCGCCATAACGTCGCGGCGCCGATCGGCGCGTTGTGAGGCAGCGCCAGAAGGCCCAGCGCCCGGCGCACCGCCTCGCGATGGGCGGCCAGGGCTTCCAGCCGCAGGCGGATCGCCTGCGCCACGCGGGCGGTCGTCTTGGCGTCCGGCGGGGCTTGGCTCTCCAGGGCCGTCACCATGCGGCGGTCGGCGAGCCCCACCCACGCCTCGATTGCCTCCACCGGCCCGCGCGGGAAGACCCGCAACGCGGTCAGCGGATCATACTCGGCATCGCCCGCCGCGCGTCGCAGCACCTCCGGCGTCCAGCCGTCGAACGGGACATGCGGCAGCGCCGCCTCGATGATCTTCTCGCGCGCCGTCTGGTGATCGAACCCCGAGGCCGTGGACTCGCCGTCCATGGATCACTCCTTCTCCGGGTCGGAGGCCCCGGCGAATGCCTTCCTCACCTCGTCGACGAACCCGAACAGCCGCAGGTCCTGGACCCGCTGCGGATAGAGGACGCCGTCGAGATGGTCGCATTCATGCTGAACCACGCGGGCATGGAAACCAGAGACCGTCCGGTCGAGCGTCTCACCCTCCGGCGTCGTGGCGCGGTAATGCAGGTGCGTGAACCGCGGCACCGCCCCCATCATGCCCGGAACCGACAGGCAGCCTTCCCAATCGAGCTCTTTTTCGTCGCCGACCGGCTCGATTACCGGATTGATCAGCACCGTGAGGGGCACCGGCGTGTCGTCGTCGGCCCCGGTCGAGCGGCCGGCGGACACCTTGAAAATCACCACCCGCACCGGGACGTGGACCTGGGGTGCCGCAAGGCCCGTCCCTTGCGCATCCTCCATGGTCTCCGTCATATCGGCGATCAGGCGCTTAATCTCCTGCGCCCGCGGGTCGGGGACCTCGGCCGCCCGCTGGCGCAGGATCGGATGGCCCATGCGGGCGATTTTGAGGATGGCCATCGGGTCAATATGGGCGCCCCAGACCGGCTGGTAAAGACCCCTTCCCATATCCAAGTACTTGTGATATAAGCTCTCATTCGGTGGCGATGCGCTGATCGGCAGCACATTGCTGCTTTACCCATGCCTGAACCTTAGGAAAGGAGTGCGGCCAAACCGTGCAAGTCATCGTTCGCGACAATAACGTCGATCAAGCTCTTCGCGCCCTCAAGAAAAAGCTTCAGCGTGAAGGCGTCTTCAGGGAAATGAAACTGCGGCGTCATTTCGAAAAGCCGTCGGAGCGTAAGGCGCGCGAGAAGGCGGAGGCGATCCGCCGGGCGCGCAAGGTCGCCCGCAAGCGCATGGAGCGCGAAGGCTACTGAGTCGGCGCGGGAGCGCTGAGCTCCCGCTCGTGCATGGATCGCCCGCGAGCGTCTGGTTCGCGGGCGTCGGCATTTCTGGCGTCATCGCGTCATAAGAATTCAGCCGGGATGAATTCACGTCGTCCTCGGCTAAGATGGGCCCATGGCCCTTCCCATCCTGCGGACCATCGCCGAGCTTCGCCAGCGCGTTACGGAGTGGCGCGCGCGCGGTGAAACGATCGGCCTCGTGCCGACCATGGGCGCCCTGCACGAGGGGCACTTGTCGCTAGTCCGGCGCTCCAGCGCCGAGAACGCCCGCACCGTCGTCTCGATCTTCGTCAATCCGACGCAATTCGGCCCCAACGAGGATTTCAACCGCTACCCGCGCGATCTCGCCGGCGACGCCGAGAAGCTCGCCACCGCCAAGACCGACGTGATCTTCGCGCCCGAGGTGGTAGAGATGTATCCCGAGGGCGCCACGACGACGGTGACCGTCGGCGGCCTCACCGACGGGCTATGCGGGCCGTTCCGGCCGGGCCATTTCGCTGGCGTCGCCACCATCGTCACCAAGCTCCTGCTGCAGGCGCTACCCGACGTCGCCTATTTCGGCGAGAAGGATTACCAGCAGCTGCAGGTGATCAAGCGCCTGGCGCGCGATCTCGACATCCCGGTGCGGATCCAGGGTGTAGCCACCCATCGCGAACCGGACGGTCTGGCGATGTCGTCGCGCAACGCCTATCTGTCGCCGGCCGAGCGCGCCGTCGCACCCACCCTCAATCGCGTGATCAGCACCGTCGCGGCGGCGCTCGCGCGCGGCGAGCCCGCCGGTCCCGCCATCGCCCAGGGCAAGGCGGAGCTCGGCCGGGCCGGCTTCACCAAGATCGACTATCTCGACGCCGTCGATGCGTCGACATTGAAGCCGCTCGACCGCGCGACCGGCCCGACCCGCGTCGCCGCCGCCGTCTGGCTCGGCTCGACCCGCCTCATCGACAACGTGCCGGTCGGATGAGATGACTCTGCCCGCCCCGCTTGCCGCGCGGCTGGCCGATCAGCGGCCGATCGTGCTGGCGCGGGCCGAGGCGATGGCCGTGGATCTGCCGCTCCAGACGCCGATCAATCTCAGCGGCCGGCTGAAGCTCGCCACGGCGGAGATCGTCGTCGTCCGCATCGAGGCGGCCGACGGCACGACCGGCTGGGGCGAATGCGCCTCGGCACCGGCGATGACCGGCGACGTGATCGACGGCATGCTGACGGCGATCGATGACTTCATCGCCCCCGTCTTGATCCACCGCGATCTGCGGCGGTTCGACGAGGCGATCGAGGCGGTCGGCCGCGCCGTGGCGCGGAATTCCGCGGCCAAGGCGGCGGTCGATCTGGCGCTTCACGATCTTGTCGGCAAAGTGCTCGGCGTGCCGGTATGCGAGATGCTCGGAGGGGCCAGACGCGAGCGGGTGGCCGCGATGTGGATGCTGGGCAATGCCACGGTCGAGGGCGACGTCGCCGAGGCCGCGGCCAAGTGCCGCGCCGGCAGCCACGTCTTCAAGCTCAAGGTCGGCACCAAGGCGGTCGAGGCCGATATCGAAGCCGCGCGCGGCGTCCGCGCCGCCATCGGGCCGGATGCGATCCTCTCAGTCGACGCCAACGCCACCTGGAGCGAGGCGCAGGCGCTGCGCTTCGCGCAGGCGACGCGCGACCTCGCCCTTCTCAATCTGGAACAGCCGCTGCCCGCCGACGATCTCGACGGCATGGCGCGGATCGCGGCCGCTGCCGGCGCGCCGGTCTGTGCCGACGAAGGCATCCGGGCACTCGCCGACCTGGACACGCATGCAGCGCGCCGCGCCGCGCAGGGGGCCAGCCTGAAACCCCTGAAGCTCGGCGGCCTTGCCGGGGCCAGGCGCGCCGCCGAACGCTGCGCCGCCCTCGGGCTCAAGGTGAACCTCGCCGACAAGGTCGGCGAGTCGAGCCTCGCGACCGCCGGCCTGCTGCAGCTCGCGGCGGCGGTACCGACGCTCGACTGGAACGTGACGCCGACCAATCACTATCTGGCCGACGACATTGTTCCCGGCGGCTTGGCGCCGCGCGACGGAGCATTCGATATTCTGCAAACGCCGGGGCTCGGCGTCACGGTCGATGCGGCGCAGATCGAGAGATATCGCCGGCGGTGAGCCAGGTCTTCACGGGAACCTGGCGGTCACCCCGGCTTCATCGCGACGCAGGCCTCGCCACGCGAGATTGGCAACGACGGCGACGGCGATGTTGATCGCCAGCGCCAGCAGGCCGACGTAGAGCGCAATGGTCGTGCCGCCGAAGGACAGCGCGTGGATCGGCTTCAGCCCGTCCGACCAGGCAAGCCAGGTGCCGCCGAGAAAGCCCGCGGCCCATCCCAGAAGCAGGGCCCGGGCCGAGAACCAGTTGACGAACAATCCGAACACCACGGCCGGGAAGGTCTGCAGGATCCACAGGCCGCCCAGCAGCTGCAGATCGAGTGCGAACTGCGTCGGCAGGTAGAGGATGGCCACCAGCGAGCCGGCCTTCACCACTAGCGAGGTGATCTTCGCGACCTGGGCCTCGCCGGCCGCGGTCACGTCGGGATTGACATAGGCCTTCCAGAAATTGCGGGTGAACAGGTTCGCCGCACCGATGCTCATGACCGCCGCCGGCACCAGGGCGCCGATCGCGATGGCGGCGAACGCGAAGCCGGCGAACCAGCCGGGGAACAGGGCCTTGAACAGCGCCGGCACCACGTCGTTGTTGCTGGCGAGCTTCAGGCCGGCCGCATGGCCCATGTAGCCGAGCAGCGCCAGCAAACCCAGCAAGATGGTGTAGGCCGGCAGCAGCATGGCATTCTTGCGGATCGTGTTGGCGCCGGAGCTGGCAAAAATGCCGGTGAGGGTGTGCGGATACATGAACGCGGCCAGCGCCGAGCCGAGCGCCAGGCTCGCATAGGCGGGATATTGGCTGGGCGCCAGCAGGAGGCCGCCGGATCCCTTGGCCTGGAACGCGGCATCCGCCGCGGCGAACACGGCCGCGTATCCGCCGAGCTTGGCCGGGATCAGCGCCACCGCCGCGATGACGGCGATGTAGATCATGATGTCCTTGATGAAAGCGATCAGCGCCGGGGCGCGGATCCCGGACGAGTAGGTGTAGACCGCAAGCACGGTGAACGCGGCAATGAGCGGCAGCTCGCCCGTGAGCCCCAGCGCCGTGAACACGGACGCCATGCCGATCAGCTGCAGCGCGATATAGGGCATGGTCGCGATGACGCCGGTCGCCGCGACGGCGAACTCGAGGGACCGCGAGCCGTAGCGGCCGTGGACGACGTCGGCCGCCGTGACGTAGCCCTTCTCCTTCGCGACCCGCCACAGCACCGGCATCACGGCGAAGACGAAGGGGTAGACGATGATCGTATAAGGCAGCGCGAAAAACCCGTAGGCACCGACGGCATAGACCAGCGCCGGCACCGCGATGACCGTATAGGCGGTGTAGAAGTCGCCGCCGACCAGGAACCAGGTGATCCAGGTGCCGAATTGCCGGCCGCCCAACCCCCACTCGTCGAGCTTGGCCAAGGTCACCGGGCGGCGCCACCGCGCCGCGACGAAGCCCAGCACAGTGACCAGCAGGAACGCACCGACGAAGATCGTCAGCGCCACAGGATCGACGTCAGTCGTCATGGCGGAGCGTCCGGTAGACCAGCCACATCAGGAACACGGTGATCGGAACCCAGGCGAGCTGATACCAGTAGAAGAACGGAAAGCCGAATAGCTCCGGCGAGCGGGTGTTGTAGAACGGAACCCACAGCAGCCCGACGAACGGGATCAGTAAGACCAGCCAAACGAGCCGCGAGGTCGACCGGCCGTTCATCCCACCCTCCTCCCACGCTCCTCGTTAAGCCGCCCGGCGGTTCAGAGCCGCCGCGGCCACTTCAGCGCCCGTCCATATTGGCGCAAAACCGCTGGGCTCGCACCCGATCCTTGCGATCTGCCGGTGCTCCGCTCAGGTCCCCTGCGACACGAAGGCCCGCTGCGCCAAGCCATGGCCGAAGGAGAAGTTCTCACCCGGCAGCTCGTAGAGCATGACCATGAGATCGTCGGGGCGGATCCTGGCGTGCTGCGCCATGCGTTCGTTCAGGTCCTTGAGCAGGGCGAGGCGGGTGTCCTTCGGCCGGCCGGAGATGAAGGTGAGCTCGAGCACGATCAGGTCATCGGAATAGGCGGCTCCGACGAAGGCCCGCGTGTGCAGGAACCGGCTGCGCGGCAGCACGTGGATGAGCTGGAAGAAGTCCTCCGGCGGCACTTTCAAGACGTGCATGAGCGCTTCCTGAACCGCCGTGGAGACGGCCTTCAGGCGCGCCTCGTCATAGTGGCCTTCGGTGACATGGATTTTGGCAAGAGGCATCGGACTCTCCTTTGACGAGCTCGGCGGCGTCAGCTGGGACGGCGGCGCACGACGAGATTGGCGACGAGGACCTGCACGGCCAGGCCGTCCTGGTTGAGCGTGCTGGTTCGCACCTTGATGAGGCCCTGTTCGGGGCGCGATTTTGACGGCCTCACCTCCAGCACCTCGCTTTCGAGGTGCAGCTCGTCCCCCGGCCGGACCGGCAGCGGCCAGCGAAACTCGTCGAGGCCGGCGCCGATGATGCCGCCCGCCGGCTTCAGCTCGCTGCCGACCAGGAGGCGCATCGTCATCGCCGCGGTGTGCCAGCCGCTGGCGGCGAGCCCGCGAAAAAACGTGTCGCGCGCCGTACCTTCATCGAGGTGGAAGGGCTGCGGATCGAATTCCGCGGCGAACGACTTGATCCGCGCGGCGTCGACCTTGATGCGGTCCGACCCGAATTTCTGGCCGACCGCGAAGTCTTCGAGATAGTGGACGCTCATGCCTGCCTCCGCTCAGAACTGCTCCTTGAAGGGCCGGAGATCGACCTCGTGCGTCCACGCCGAGCGGTGCTGCCGATGAATCTGCCAGTACGTCTCGGCGATCGCCTCGATGTTCAGCATGCCGTCCTCGCCGCGCTGCCTGGTGGCGTCCGGCCGCGCGCCGCGCAGCTTCTCGCCGTCGATGCCGCCGTCGATGACGACATGCGCGACATGGATCCCCTGCGGCCCATACTCGCGCGCCATGCTCTGCGCGATCATGCGCAAGCCCGCCTTTGCCGCGGCGAATTGCGCAAAGCCCGGCTTGCCGCGCAGGCTTCCCGAGGCGCCGGTGAAGAACACCGTGCCGCGCCCGAGCGGCACCAGTCGCCGCGCCGCTTCACGCCCGACGAGGAAGCCGCCGAAGCAGCCGATGCGCCAGAACTCCTCGAATTGCGCGGCGGTCAGGTCGCGAAAATCGATCCGCCGGTTGTTGCCGGCGTTGAATGCGACGAGATCGGCCGGTGTACGCGCCTGTCCCGGCGCCATCGCAAGCTCAAACAGTCGAACGACGTCGGCTTCGTTCGTCGTGTCGGTCACCACCGGTTCGGCGCTGCCGTCCGCAGCCGTGATCGTTTTCGCCACTGCCTCGATTTTGGCCGCCGTCCGGCCGGCCACGAACACATGATAACCGCCGGCCGCAAAGCGCCGGCAGAGCGCCGCCCCGAGGCCTAGCCCGGCCCCCACGCCAACGACGATGGCGGTCGGCTTCACGACACCGTGTCCGCGCGCACCGTCGCCAGCAGTGCCGCGAGCTCGCCGCTGTGGTGCATCTCGCGGACGATGTCGCAGCCGCCGACGAACTCGCCGTTCACATACAGCTGCGGGACCGTCGGCCAGTTGGCGTAGTGCTTGATCCCCTGGCGCAGCGCCGGATCCGCCAGCACGTCGAGCGCATGGAACCGGACGCCGTGCGCCCGCAGCACGTCGATGGTGGCCGCGGAAAAGCCGCACTGCGGGAAGGCCGGGGTGCCCTTCATGAACAGGACCACCGGGTGAGTGCTGACGATGTCGGCGATGTGGGCCTGAACGTCGGCGGGCGCGAGCTGGGGCATGGACTCTCCTTTCGCGGGCCGGACCGCCGGCCGCTTGACATAGGCGTATATGCTCGTATATTGCGCGTATATGCACCCATGTCAAGGAGGGACGCCGGTGCCAAGCGATCTCGCATTCGAAGCATCCGAAGCCTGTCACTGCCTGGCGTTCCGTCGCGCGGCGCGCCGCGTCACGCAGTTTTACGATGATTGCATGGCGGCGTCGGGCCTGCGCGTCACTCAATACTCGATTCTCTCGCGGCTGAAGCGCCTGGGGCCGATGACGATCAACCAGCTGGCCGCCGAGATGGAGCTCGACCGCACGACGCTCGGGCGGAATATCCTGCCGCTTCAGCGCGCGGGCCTGATCGCCGTCGGCAAGGGCAGTACCGATCGCCGCAGCAAGGAACTGCGGGTGACGGAGGCGGGCGTGGCGCGGCTGCGCGCGGCCAACCGGAGCTGGACCGAGGCGCAGGCGCAATTCGAGGCCGTCTTCGGCCGCGCGCGGACGACCGAGCTGCGCTCACTTTTGCGCGAGGTCACGACGAATGGTCTGAGAAGCGCGCCCGCCGCGGCGTGACGCCGCCAGTCCCAGCCCGGCTACAGGCTCCATCCGCCACCGGCGGCGGTGTAGATGTGGACGAGCTGTTTGCGCAGCTCGGCGTTCGATGCCGCGAGGCTGGAATCGGCGGCGAGCGCGTCGCGTTGCGCCACCAGCAGATCCAGCAGCCCGCTGTAGCCGTTCGTGTACTGCTGCTCGGCCAGGTCGACCGCGCGGCGGTCTTGTGCCGCGGCGGCGGCGAGTTCGTGCTGGCGGCCGGTCTCCTGGAAGTAGAGGACGAGCGCGTCTTCCATGTCCGCGAGCGCCTCGAGGACCGCCTCCTGGTAGGCGAAGAAGGCCTGGGTCTGGCGCGCATTCGCGGCATCGATCTGCGACTGGATGCGGCCGAAATTCAACAGCGGTTGCGCCAGATTGGCGCCGGCGAGCCACGGCGTCGCGCTGAACAGGCTGGAGTCCTGGACGCCGAACAGGCCGACCAGCGAAATCGTCGGATAGATTTCCCGCGCCGCCGCGTCTGACTCCGAGAGGCTGGCAGCGAAATTGCGTTCCGCCGCGCGCACGTCCGGACGGTTGGCCAGCACCCTGGCCGGCACCGCCACCAGAATCGTCGGCGCCAATGGCGCCAGTGCCACGCCGGGTGCCAGGGCTCTGTCGAGAGTCCCCGGGGCGGCGCCAAGCAGCACGTTGAGGCGGTCGAGTGCCACCTTGTAGGCGGCGCGCAGGACCGGCAATTGCGCGGCCGTGGTCGACACCTGAGCGGCGGCGCGCTCGACGTCGAGATCGCTACTGAGCGCCCCGCTCCGTTGGGCCTGGATCAGTTCCAAAGTCCGCTGCTGGGTCCTAAGGTTCTCCTGGGTGATCGCAATCTGTTCCTGGTAGTTGCGCAGATCGAAATAATTGCGTGCGACCTCCGCCAGGAGCGACACCATCACCGCCTGCCGGCGTCCCTCCTCGGTCTGGACGATCGCCGCCGCCGCGGCGGCGCGGGCCTGGTTCTTGCCGAACAGGTCGGCCTCCCACGACGCCTGCAGATACGCCTCTTTGACGCTGACCGTCTTGTTGAGCGTCGCCAGGCCCTGGTTGCCGCGGCTGAGGCCGCCCGTCCCGACCACCTCCGGCATCAGCACGGCGACGGCGCCGCGCCGCCCGGCCTCTGCCTCCTCGACCCGACCGGCGGCGATGCGGAGCGACTTGTTGTTGGCGAGCGCGTCATCGATCAAACGGTCGAGCATCGGGTCCTTGAAGGTCTGCCACCAGTGCTGCTCGACCTCGGCCGCGTCCGACGTGGCGAGCGGGCCGGCGGCTTCTGCGTCCGCCAGCCCGCTCCAGCCTGCGGGCGCTTCCAAACCCGAGCTCTGCGGCCCCTTGGGCGACGTGCACGCGGCCGCCAGGGCCGCGACCAGGACGAGGGAACCGATCGAGCGCATGGTCATTCTGCGGCAATCGCTTGGCGCACGGCGGCGCCATCCGCGGCGGGCTTGGCCCCGCCGATGCGCTTTTCCACGCCGCGCAGCAGCACGTAGAACACGGGGGTGAAGAACAGGCCGAAGAAGGTCACGCCGAGCATGCCCGAGAACACGGCGATGCCCATGGCATGGCGCATCTCGGCCCCGGCGCCCGACGAGACCACCAGCGGCACCACGCCCATGATGAAGGCGAACGACGTCATCAGGATCGGCCGCAGGCGGAGCCGCGCCGCCTCGATCGCGGCGGCCACCGTGCTTCGCCCCTGCAGCTCGATCTCATGCGCGAATTCGACGATCAGGATCGCGTTCTTGCAGGCGAGCCCGACCAGGACGAAGAGGCTGATCTGGGTGAAGATGTTGTTGTCGCCGCCGCTGAGCCACACGCCGGCGATCGCCGAGAGCAGGCACATCGGCACGATCAGGATGATCGAGAGCGGCAGAATCAGGCTTTCGTATTTCGCGGCGAGCACCAGGAACACCAGGAGCACGCAGATCGGGAAGACGATCACGGCCGTGTTGCCGGCAATCTCCTGCTGGAAGGTGAGCTCGGTCCACTCGAACTCCATGCCCTTGGGCAGCGTCTCCTTGAGGATGCGCGTGATCGCCGCCTGCGCCTGGCCGCTGGAATAGCCCGGGGCCGGGCCGCCGTTGAGGTCCCCCGAACGGAACCCGTTGTAGCGCATCGCACTCTCGGGTCCGGTCGTGTCGGTGATGCGGATCATGGCGCCCAGCGGCACCATCTGGCCTTCGAAATTGCGCGTCTGCAGCCGGAGAATGTCGTCCGGGTGCGAGCGGAACTCCTTATCGGCCTGGGCGATGATCTGATAGGTGCGGCCGAACTTGTTGAAGTCGTTGATGTAGAGCGAACCCAGATAGATCTGCATCGCGGCAAACACGTCCTGGACGTCGACGCCGAGCTGGCGCGCCCGGGTGCGGTCGAGGTCGGCGTAGAGCTGCGGCACGTTGATCTGGTAGCTCGAGAACACGCCGGCGAGCTCGGGCGCCTGGCGGGCCTTCGCCACGACCGCCTTCATCGCCGCGTCCAGCGCCTCGTAACCGGCGTCGGTGCGGTCCTCGACCTGCAGCTTGAAGCCGCCGATCGTGCCCAGGCCCTGGACCGGGGGCGGCGGGAAGATGGCGATGAAAGCATCCTTCACGCCGGCGTATCTCTTTTGCAGCTTTTGGGCGATGGCGAAGCCGGACATCGCCGCCGACTTGCGCTCCTCGAACGGCTTCAAGGTCACGAACACGATGCCAGCACTGGCGCTGTTGATGAAGCCGTTGATCGACAGGCCGGGGAACGCCACCGCACTCTCGACGCCGGGCTCTTTCAGCGCGATGTCGGACATCTCCCGGATGACCTTTTCCGTGCGCTCGAGCGTGGCGCCGTCGGGGAGCTGCGCGAAGCTCACGAGATACTGCTTGTCCTGCACCGGCACGAACCCGGGCGGAACCCGCTGGAACCCCACGTAGGCCGCACCCAGAAGCAGCGCGTAGACCAAGAGCGCCACGGTCTTGTGGCGCAGCGCCCCGTTCGCGCCGCGGCCGTAATTCTCCGAGCTGCGGCGGAACAGGCGGTTGAACCAGCGAAAGAAACCGCCGAAGACACGGTCGACTCCGCGCGTCAGCCAGTCCTTGGGTGCGTGATGCGACTTCAGGAGAATCGCGGCCAGGGCCGGGCTCAGGGTCAGCGAGTTGAAGGCGGAGATCACGGTCGAGAATGCGATGGTCAGCGCGAACTGCCGGTAGAACTGGCCGGCCAGCCCGCTGATGAAGCCGATGGGCACGAAGACGGCGCACAGCACCAGGGTGATGGCGATGATCGGGCTCGTTACCTCGCCCATCGCCTTGATCGTCGCGTCGCGGGCGCTGAGCCCGGACTCGATGTTGCGCTCGACGTTCTCGACCACCACGATCGCGTCGTCGACCACGATGCCGATCGCGAGCACCAGGCCGAACAGCGACAGCGCATTGATCGAGAACCCAAAGGCATGCATGACCGCGAATGTGCCGACGATCGACACCGGCACCGCAAGCAGCGGGATGAGCGAGGCGCGCCAGGTCTGCAGGAAGACGATGACCACCAGCACGACGAGCGCCAGCGCCTCGAGCAGCGTGTGGATCACCGCCTCGATCGAGCCGCGCACGAACACCGTCGGGTCGTAGACGACGGAGTACGAGACGCCGTCCGGGAAGTTCTCCGCCAGCTTGGCCATGGTCTTGCGGACCTGGTTCGAGATGTCGATGGCGTTCGAGCCCGGCGACTGGAAGATCGGGATGGCGACCGCCGAATCGTTGTCGAGCAGCGAGCGCAGCCCGTACTGCGCGGCGTCGACCTCGATGCGCGCCACGTCGCTGAGCCGGGTAATCACGCCCGAGGCATCGCGCTTGACGATCATCTCGCCGAACTGCTCGGCGTCCTGCAGCCGGCCCTGCATGTTGATCGGCAGCTGCAGCTCCACATCGTCGGCATAGGGCGGGCCGCCGATGACGCCGGCCGAGACCTGCTGGTTCTGGCTGCGGACGGCGGCGACGACGTCCTGCGGCGTCAGCCCGCGCTCGGCGATGCGGCGCGGATTGAGCCAGATGCGCATCGCGTAGTCGCCGGAGCCGAAGAGCTGCACGCTGCCCACGCCGGTGATCTTGGCCAGCTGATCCTTCACGTTCAGCACGGCGTAATTGCGCAGATAGAGCATGTCGTAGCGGTTGTCGGGCGACGTCAGGTGCACGACCATGGTGAGATCGGGCGAGCTCTTGGTCGTGGTGACGCCGAGATTTCGGGTAACCTCGGGGAGGCGCGGCAGCCCCTGGTTGACCCGGTTCTGCACCAGCTGCGTGGCGAGATCGGGATCGGTCCCGAGCTTGAACGTCACGGTGAGCGTGAGCAGGCCGTCCGACGACGCCTGGGAGAACATGTACAGCATGTTCTCCGTGCCGTTGATCTGCTCCTCGAGCGGCGAGGCCACCGTCTCGGCGATCACCTTCGGATTGGCGCCGGGGAACTGCGCCTTCACCACGACCGTCGGCGGCACGACCTCGGGGTACTCCGAGATCGGCAGTTGGACGACCGACACCAGGCCGGCCAGGAAGATCATGACCGAGATCACGCCGGCGAAGATCGGCCGGTCGATGAAGAACCGAGACAGATTCATGGCGGCCCCCGGAAAGGGTTGTCCGATAGTTGCGGTTATCGGGTGGTGGACGACCGCGGCGTAGACGCCTGCGCCAGCCGGTCGGGACCCGCTTCCGTGGCATTGACGACCATGCTCGGCCGGACGCGCTGGAGGCCGTCGACGATCACGCGGTCGCCAGGTTCGACGCCCTTGAGAGCGATGCGCTGCGCCAACACCTGTCGGCCCAGTTCGACGTCACGATAGGCGACCTTGTTGTCCGGCCCGACCACATAGACGAACTTCTTGCTCTGGTCGGAGCCCACGGCGCGATCGGGGACGAGCAGCGCCTCGCGCTCGACGGCTTCGGCCAACCGGACCGCGACGAACATGCCGGGGAGCAGCGTCCCGGTCGTGTTGTCGAACCTCGCGCGGGCGCGGATGGTGCCCGATGCCACCTCGATCCGGTTGTCAAAGGTGTAGATATAGCCGTCGTAGACGCGGCTGCTGTCGCTTTGCAGGACGAGCTGGACCGGAATGCGCCGCTCGTCCTCGCGGCGGTTGGCCACGCCGCGGATGGTCTGAACGTAGGTCTGCTCGTCGACTTCAAAATCCGCGTAGATCGCTTCGTTGGCGACAATCCGGGTCAAGAGCGGCGCACCGGGACCCGCCTGCACCAGGTTGCCGAGCGTGACCTCCGCCCGGCTCGTGCGGCCGGAGATCGGCGCCTTCACATGCGCCCGGTCGAGATCCACCAGCGCCCGCTTGAGCTCGGCGTCGGCGCCCTCGAGTGCCGCGTTGGCGACGCGGCTCGAATTGGCCCGCTCGTCGTAGACGCGCTGTGAGACGGCTCCGGTTTTGATCAGCGTGGCGGCGCGCTCGAACTCGATCTTGGCGAACGCGACGTTGGTCTGGGTCGAGGCGAGGTTCGCCCGCGCCCGGGCGACCGCCGCTTCGTATGGACGCGGATCGATGACGAACAGGACATCGCCCGCCTTGACGGTCTGCCCATCGTCAAACAGCACCTCGGTGATGCGGCCGCTGACCTCGGGCCGCACGTCCGCCGCATCGACCGCATGCAGACGGCCCGAGAATTCCGACCACACGCGGATCTTCTGCGGTTCGAGCGTGTGGACAAACACGGCCACGGCCGCCGGCGGGGCGGCCGGCGTTGCCTGGCCGTTGGCGCGCAGACTACGCGCCGAATAGACCCCCGCCCCGGCGACCAGGGCGACCACGGCGGCAAGGACAAGCGGGCGGCGAACGGCGGATTGCAGACGCGTTTTCATAGGCATACTCTGGTTTTTCAATGGTATAGAGGACGAGACCCTGACCTTAAGACGCACCAAGCCGGGCAAATTCGACCGCAGTTGTTGCACTGCACTACCAAAACAATGGGGGTTGATTTCTGCCAGACAAGTACTCACCTAAAAGTAAGTTTGGAATTTGGCGGCAAAGCCCCAAGTAAGACGATGGGAGGAGACGAAAGGATGCGATGCGATGAAGCGTAAGGACTATTCCTGCGGCCTCGAGGCGGCCCTCGACGTCGTCGGCGGCAAATGGAAGGTGCTGATCCTGTGGGGCCTGCGGGACGCGCCGCGCCGGTTCGGCGAGCTGCGGCGCGAGATTCAGGGCATCAGCGAGAAGATGCTGATCCAGCATCTGAAGGAAATGGAGGCCGACGAGATCGTCACGCGCAAGGATTACAAAGAGGTCCCGCCGCGCGTCGAATACGCCCTCACCTCGTTCGGGCAGTCACTATACGAGGTGCTGGCCCCGCTCTGCGCCTGGGGACAGGAGCACATGGGGCGCATCAAGGCGTGTCACGAGGAGCGCGAAGCCAAGCGCCAGAAAGCCAGCGCGGCTTAGACACGCCGCTTAGGTAGGACGTCCCCCTCGTAGGGCCGTGCGTCGAAGATCGCCGTCGCCCGGCGAGGTGGCGTGTCGACGGTCGGGCTCCGAGAATGGCGCCTGCCGGCATGCGCATCGCCACGCGATGGTCTAGTCTAGAACGCTCTGCCAGCACGGCGTACCGGTACGCGTCCCGGTTCGGTGGCGCTCACGCCTTGACAATCAATTCGCGCGGGCAGGTCTCGGTCCAGTTCTCCACTCCGGAGTCAGTGACAAGGAACGTGTCCTCGGTGTGATGGCGGCAGCCGTCATGGTAGTAGCTGTATTCGATACAGATTACGGCCGGTGCCTCCAAAACCGTGCGGTTGACCTGGTTCATGCGCGGCTGTTCGTGTGAGCCGATGCCGATGCCATGGCCGATGAACTCGCGCGGGAATTTCGGGAGGTGCTTGGAGATGAGGCTATAGCCGCGGTCGAACACCTCGCCGCCCGTCATCCCGGGGCGGAGCCCCATGCCGAGCTCTAGCTGCGCTTCATTCAGACGCTTCCAGATTTCTTGGTGCCTGGCACTGCTCTCGCCGACGAAGTAGGAGCGGACGAAGTCGGCGTTGTAGCCGAGATAGCTGGCCCCCATGTCGACCTTCACGAAGTCGCCGCGCTGAATGACCGCGCCCAGCGGGAAGGGGCAGTGGGCCGCGAAAGATGTTTTAGGCCCGCAGCCGATGTTGATGAAGCGGATTCCGTCCCCACCCTCGCTGATCATGCGACCCGTCGCGGCCTTGAAGAGATCGTAGTCGGTGCCCCCGACCTTGATCGCGTCGCGAAACGAGGCATGCGCCTTGACCGTGATCTCGGCCGCCCGGCGCAGACGCCGGATCTCCTCCGGGGTCTTCACCATGCGGCAGAGTTCCAGCATCGGGCTGGCATCGACGATACGGTTGCCCTCAAGCAGCTGGTCGAGCTTGGCCTTATATCCGGCGGGCAGGCTTTCGCCTTCCGTGCCGATCACCAGGCCCTTGACCTTGCGCTCGGCAAGCACGGCCTTCGCCGCGGCGAAGAAGTCCGGGTAGAAGGTCGTGTCGACGTCGGTGAAGAATTCGGCCATGGCGTAGGCGCGGACATCCGGGATCCAGGTGGAATCCATGGCGAGGTGCAGATCCACCGCCGGGACCACGAACGCGGACTCGATCGCCGGGTCGCGAAAGTAGAAGACCGTGAAAGGCCGATATGCGAGCTGGCCGCCGTTGTTGAAGAACTCGCTCACGTATTTCGAATTCTCGTTGCCGCGAAGGATCAGGAGATCGATCCCCTCCTTGTCCATCAGCTTCTGCATACGCGGTTCGTTGAAGATGGTCGGCTGACGCTTTCGCATGGGAGTGCCTCGTATCGAGAACAAGGGTTGCGCGGTAGGCCCCAGCTAAAGCACGCATGCGATCATCACGAAAAGCGCTATAAGTGGTGCTGATTGATGCTTATTCGGCATCTACGCGCGCGCGTCCCTCTGGTGAAAAAAACGGCAATCCGCAAATGATCAAGGCATCTCTGCGTTACTTTGGCGCGGTCGTGCAGCACGGCTCGATCCGGGCGGCGGCGGCGGCGCTCCACGTCGCGCAATCGGCGGTCAGCCGGCAATTGCAGTCGCTCGAACAGGAACTTGACGTACAGCTGCTGGAGCGCCGGGCGCGCGGCATTTTGCCGACACCGGCGGGCGAGCTGCTCTACCGCTATTGGCGCGATGCCAGCTTCCACATGGAGCGCCTGCGCTCCGAACTCGACGCCTTGCAGGGTCTGCGGCGAGGCAATGTGCGGATTGCCACGGTTGAATCGCTCATTGCCGGGCTGCTGCTGCCGGACGCCGTCGACAAATTCCGCTCGCGCCATCCGGGCGTGACATTTCACGTCGCGATGTCGGGGAGCGACGGCGTGGCCCAGGCGGTCAGGAGCGGCGAGGCCGAGGTGGGTTTCGGCTTCAGCCTTGGCTCTTCGCCTGAGTTCAACGTGGTCTACCGGGTTCGCGAGCCGATCCTCGCCATCATGTCGCCCAAGCATGCGCTTGCCAATGCGCGCACGCTGTCACTGTCGCGCCTTGCCGGGTGGCCGATCGCGCTCAGCCTGCGGTGGAACGGTATTCGGCAACTCGTCGAGGCCGCCGCGGCGGCGGCCGGCATCACGATCGAGCCAGCTCTTGAGACGAACTCGGTCGATCTGCAGCACCGCTTCGCGCGCACCGGGCAGGGAATTGCGTTCCTGCCACGGCTGCCCTGCGTGCAATCGGTCAAGGCCGGTTTGCTGGCCGCGGTGCAGGTCTCGGATCCTGTCCTCAACTCGGGCACCTTCGACATCATCACCCTGGCCACCCGCAAGCTGCCCCTGGCCGCGGAAGAATTCATCGCCATGGCCCGTCAGGAGCTCCAGAAGCACTTTCTGAGGACCCGCAAGTGATGCCTTCTCGGCATCGGTTCCGCCTCGGGAATGCGCTTTTTCGTGAGCCGCGGATCGTGACTTAATTGCAGGGGCTCCGGCCCTTGTCGCGGATGCTGAGGGCATGATGTCGGACAGACTCTCGATTGGCGGAATATCACGACGCGGAATCTTGAAGACCGCCGCCGCGGGGGGCGCTCTCCTGGCCGGGCCCGGCCTTCTCGGCGCGCCGGCGATTGCCCAGAGTGCCAGGCGAGACCTGCGCATCGGCGTGTTCGGCGGGGATTTCGGCAATTTCAGCCCCGTCCAGCGTTATGCCGCCCAGGGCGGTCTCATCGTCTGCAACATCTTCGATGGGCTGGCGCGGATCGACTACAAGAACCGAAAGATCTTGCCCTGGCTCGCCGAGGGGTGGTCGCAACCCGACCCGCTGACCTGGCGCATCAAGCTGCGCGAGGGAATCAAGTGGCACCGCGGCTACGGCGAGATGACCGCCGGCGATATTCTCTACTCATGGCAATACCATCTCGACACCAAGAGCTTTCAATTGGGAACGGCCCTGTTCCCGATCGACACCATGAAGACCGACGGGACCTACGTGCTGGAGGTGAAGACCAAGCAGCCGTTCGGCGCCTTTCCGGGCGTCACCATCGGCTATGCCGGCTTCATCCTCTCCGAGAAAGCGCACAAGGAGATCGGTCCGAAGGAATATGGCCAGAAGACGATCGGCCAGGGGCCGTTCATGATCGAGAGCGTCAAGGGCAACGAAGCGGTGCTCGTGCGCAACCCGGATTACTGGCGTCCAGGTTTTCCGAAGCTCGACCGGCTGCTCTATCGCGCCATCCCGGACTCCAGCATCAGGCTGCAGGCGCTCATGCGCGGAGAGCTCGACTTCGTCACCCATCCCGATCCGAAGGACTCGGTCGAAGCGCGGAAGAACGCAAATTACACCTTCCACTCGACCCCTGGTTGGACCTGGGACTACCAGCAGTTCAACATGACCGCGCGGCCCGACCTGCCCTACCACAACAAGCTGGTGCGCCAGGCAATCTCCTACGCGATCGATCGCGAGGCCATCGTCAATGAGATCTACTACGGCGAGGCCACGATCACCGACAACCAGATCCCCGGGGGCTTTCTCGGTTATCGCCAGGGTCTCATGCGCTATCCCAAGAACGGCGATCTGAAGAAAGCCAAAGAGCTGATGGCGCAGGCCGGCGTCAGCGGATATGAGGTCGAAGTCACCACCAATGACAAGGACTGGCTCCGCAAGGAGCTCGAGCTGGTGGCCGCGATGGTCAGCCAGATCGGCATCAACTACAAAATCAATAATGTCGATATGGGCGGATACAACAACGTCTGGATCAATCGCGGATACGAGCAGCAGCTGGGCGAGGTCAATGTCGTGGCGCCGGACCCCGATGCCACGTCATGGTGGTTCCTCCATAGCAAGGGGGCGACATCGGGCTACAACAGTCCGGCGATGGACGGCCTCCTCGATGACGCGCGTCGTGAGATAGACCCGTCGAAGCGCGAAGCGCTTTATCACAAGGTCGTCGACCAGACGCTGGAAGAATGTCCGATCATCTATCACTGCAACCTGAATTTCATGCAGATTTACGACAAGAGACTGACCGGCTTCGTGCCGAACAACCAAGAATACGTTCAATTTCACGACAACACGTCCTGGACCTGACGCGCTCGGCCGAAACGAAAAGCAGGATATGTGGCGCTATCTCGCCTCTCGACTGGTGCAAATCCCGTTGATTCTGGTTGTCGTGACGATGACGATCTTCGTCGTCGTGCGCTCCACGCCCGGCGACCCGGTGCAGATCATGCTTGGGATGGAGACCTCACCCGACGCGGTGGCGGCGATCCGAAAGGAGTTCCGCCTCGATAGACCGGTTGCCGCCCAGTATGTGCTTTGGGTGGGCGACCTGCTCCAAGGCAATCTCGGGCGCTCGATCCGCCTCAACACCCCCGTCACGCAGCTCCTGACGGAGCGCTTCCCGGTGAGCCTGCGGCTCGCCGCGGGGGCGATGCTGGTTGCGCTTTGCATCTCCATTCCGCTCGGGATCCTGGCGGCGCTCTACCGCAACACATGGATCGACTATCTCTGCACTGGCTACACGGTCGCCGGCTTCGCGATTCCGAATTTCGCGCTCGCGATGATTCTTATCTATGTCTTCTCGATCAAGCTCGGCTGGTTCCCGATCACCGGCATCGGCTCCGGTGACGCGAAGACCGCTTTCGGCGTGATCGGGCCGTACATCCTGCCGGCGATGGCGCTCGGCACTTTGCAGACCGCCGTGCTGACCCGTCTCCTGCGCTCGAGCATGATCGATGTCTTGATGCAGGACTATGTGCGAACGGCGCACGCCAAAGGACTGATGCCGACCAGCGTCGTTCTTGTCCACGCCCTCAAGAATGCGATGATTCCGTTCGTGACCATGGTCGCCATACAATGCGGATACCTGATCGGAATTCAGGTGACCATCGAATATATCTTCGCAATTCCGGGCATGGGGTCGGCCGTCTTGTCGGGCGTCATCAACCGTGATTTCCCGGTCATCCAGGGCTTTACACTGGTGATCGCCGCCTTCTTCCTCTTCGCCAATCTGGTGGCCGACCTTCTCTACGGCTTCCTCGATCCGCGCATTCGCTACTGACGTGGCCGTGATTCTCGCGACTGACAGCGGCAGTTTGGCTCGCGACAAGGCCCAGACGCTGCGCTTTGCGAGCGGTGCACGGCTGGCCTTCCGCCAGTTCCTTCGCAACCCGGCAGCGACGGTCGGACTGGTCGTCCTCGTCCTCCTGTGCCTGGCGGCGATCGCGGCCCCCTGGATCTCGCCCTTCGGGCCGATCCAGATCAAGCTCTCGGCAAAGCTGCAACCGCCGTCATGGGCGCACCTCTTGGGAACCGATCATTTCGGCCGAGACGTGCTGTCGCGCCTCCTGTACGGGGCGCGGGTGTCGCTCTCCATCGGGGTCCTGGTGGTCGCCTTTTCGATGAGCTTCGGCGTCCCGATCGGCATGGTCGCCGGCTTCATGCGCGGCCACGTCGATAACGTGCTGATGCGCCTCATGGACGCGTTTCTGACATTTCCGCCTTTGCTGCTCGCCGTGGCAATCGTGGGTCTTCTGGGCCCGGATCTACGCAACGTCATGATGGCGATCGGCGTCGTCCAGATCCCGGTCCTGGCCCGGATCGTGCGGGCAAGCACGCTTTCGGCGCGCGAGGAGACATACGTGATGGCGGCGCGCGCCCTCGGCGCGTCTCCGCTCCGCATCGCGCTGCGGCACATCCTGCGAAATATCCTCTCGCCGATCATGGTGCAGGTCACGATCGGCTTTTCGGCGGCCATCATCGCCGAGGCGTCGCTCTCCTTCCTCGGCCTCGGCACGCAGCCGCCCAACCCGTCCTGGGGTCGCGATCTTGCCGAGGCGCGCCGCTACATGGCCGACGCCCCGTGGCTCTTCCTCTCTCCCACGGCGACGATCATGCTCGCGGTGCTGTCCATCAATTTCGTCGGCGATGGGCTGCGCGACGCGCTCGATCCGCGCTCGTGGCGCACACGTGCCCGTGCCGCGACGGCCACGGAGTGACGATATGGCGCTCCTGACCGTTCGCAACCTCACCACCAGCTTCGCCACCGATCAAGGCACGATCCGGGCTGTCAACGGCGTGTCGTTCACGCTGGAGCCGGGTGAGGTGCTGGGGCTCGTTGGCGAGAGCGGGTCGGGGAAGAGCGTGACCGCCCTCTCCCTCATGCGCCTCGTGCGCGAGCCGCCGGCGAAAGTCGAGGCGGAGCTCCTCGACTTCGAGGGCACGGACCTGTTGCGGGCACCTGCCCGGACCTTGCGCGACATCCGCGGCGCCGGCATTGCCATGATTTTCCAGGATCCGATGCGCTCCCTGAACCCTGTCCTGACCATCGGTCGTCAGCTGACCGAGCCGCTCAGACGCCATATGAGGATGGGGGCAGCCGCCGCACGCCACCGCGCGATCGAGCTCTTGGAGATGGTTGGGATTCCGATGGCCGAAACGCGTCTCGGCTCCTATCCGCACCAGTTCTCCGGCGGCATGCGCCAGCGCGTCATGATCGCCATTGCGCTGTCTTGCAATCCCCGCCTCCTGATTGCCGACGAGGCGACGACCGCGCTCGACGTCACCATCCAAGCCCAGATCGTGGAGCTGGTGCGCAGGCTGACCAAGAATCTCGGCACCGCGGTGATCTGGATTTCGCACGATCTCGGCCTGGTCGCCGGGCTCTGCGACCGCGTCAATGTGATGTATGCGGGCCGCATCGTCGAGACCGGGCCGGTACGCGAGGTGTTCTATCGCCCGGCCCACGGCTACACCATCGGACTCATCGGCTGCACGCCACGCGTCGACCAGGTCGGGACGCCGCTGACGCCGATCAATGGGCTGCCTCCCAACCTGATGGACGAAGCGCCGCTCTGTCCCTTCCTGCCGCGCTGCGACGTCGCCATACCGGCGTGCCGTCAGACCCGGCCGGCGCTGCGCAACCTTCCGGGCGGGCACGCCGCGGTTTGCCTTGCCGACCTCACCTCCCACCATCGCGGAGCTCATTGATGAGTTCCGCCGCACCTCTTCTCTCCGTCGAAGGGCTCGCTGTGCACTTCGACGCGCAGCGCAGCGCTTTCGGGCCTGCAGCAGCGCCGGTCCGTGCCGTGGATGGCGTGAGCTTCACCCTGGCCCGGGGGCGCACGCTCGGCCTCGTCGGCGAGTCCGGCTGCGGAAAATCCACGACCGGCTACGCCATCCTGCAGCTCATTCGCCCGACCTCCGGCCGTATCGTCTTCGATGGAATGGACATTGCCGCGTTGCCGGCAAAGGAGCTGCGACCCTTCCGCCGGCGCATGCAGATCATCTTTCAGGACGCTGCGGCATCGCTCAATCCGCGCATGCCGGTCGGGGACCTCATCACCGAGGCACTGGAAATCCATGGTCTCCATCGCGGAGCTGGCCGTGGGCGACGCATCCGCCAGCTGCTGGACCTCGTGGGCATCGCTCCCCACCTCGCCGAACGGTTTCCGCACGAGCTGTCGGGCGGACAGGCACAGCGTATCGCCATCTGCCGGGCGCTGGCCGTCGAGCCGGAGCTGATCGTTTGCGACGAGGCGGTCTCGGCACTCGACGTCTCGATCCAGGCCCAGATCGTCAACCTGCTGCAGGAGTTGCAGCGGGAGCTCGGCCTCACCTACATCTTCATTTCCCACGATCTCTCGGTCGTCCGTCACGTCAGCGACGAGGTTGCCGTGATGTATCTGGGCCGCATCGTCGAGAAGGCGAGCCGGCAGCGAATTTTCGATGCCGCCGCCCATCCTTATAGCCGGGCGCTCCTCTCCGCCGTGCCGATCCCCGATCCCGACGTCGAGCGGGCCCGCGAGCGCGTCATCCTGACGGGCGACCTGCCCAGCCCCGCAAACCCACCCTCCGGTTGCCGCTTCCGCACGCGCTGCCCCGAGGTCATCGAGGCGTGTGCTGCAAAAGATCCGCCTCCCAAGCTCCTCGCTCCGGGTCATTACGCCGCCTGCATTCGTGTCTGAGAGGTGAGCCATGCCTGTCGCCGTAAATCCCCAGCACCGTAGCCCCAAGCATCAAAGGAACTGAGCATGGCCAAAAAGACCGTTTCAGGCGTCTACGACCCGGCTCGACGCGGTTACGGGCTCAGTAGGCGCACTTTGGTCAAAGGCGCACTCGCGACAAGCGGTTTTCTGTTCGGGAGCGGTGTGGCGCCAGCGCTGGCACAGGCGCGGCGGGATCTGCGGATCGGGGTCTTCGGCGGGGATTTCGGCAATCTCAGTCCCCTGATCCGCGCCGACATCCAAGGCGGCCTGATCCAGCACAACGTCTTCAACGCGCTGACGGACATAGACTACCAATCGCGCGATATCGTTCCCTTCGCCGCGGAAGCGTGGACCAGCGTCGATCCACTGACGTGGCGGATCAAGCTGCGCGAGGGAATGAAATGGCACAAGGGATACGGCGAAGTGACCGCCGAAGATCTCGTCTACACGTGGCAGTTCCATCTCGACTCGAAGAGCTTCCAACTGGGCAGTTCGCTGTCTGTCCTCGCCGGCATAACGCAGGTTGGAACATACGTCGCCGAGGTAAAAACCATCATCCCCTACAGCGCCTTTCCAGGCATCAGCATGGGATATGGCGGGTTCATGGTCTCGGCGAAAGCCCACAGGGAGATGGGCCACCAGGCGTACGGCGCCATGCCGATCGGCAACGGCCCGTTCATGATCGAGTCGTCGCGCGGCTCCGAGATCGTGCTGGTCCGCCACCCCGAATATTGGCGCCCGGGACTGCCCAAACTGGACCGGCTTGTCTACCGCGCCGTACCGGATTCGAACACGCGCCTGCAGGCGCTCTTGAACAATGAGTTCGACTTCATCACGCGGCCGGATCCAGAGGCCGCCAAAGGCCTGAAATCGAGTTCCGCCTTTACTTACCGCTCAACGGTCGGCTGGGTCTGGGACTACCAGCAATTCAACCTCGCGCGTCACCCGGACGCGCCCTACCAGAACAAGCTCCTCCGCCAGGCGATTTCGTACGCCATCGACCGCGAAGCCATCGCCAATGAGGTCTTCCACGGCGAGGCGACGGTCACCGACAATCAAATACCCGAAGGCTACTTGGGCCACCGCGGGAATTTGTTGCGCTATCCCAAGAACGGCGATCTCGCCAAAGCGAAGGAGCTCGTGTCACAAGCAGGCGTCGCCGGGTACGAGGTCGAAGTGATCACGAGCGACAAGGACTGGCTTCGCCGGGAACTTGAGCTCGTCGCCGACATGGTGTCGCAGATCGGAATCAACTACAAAATCCGCAATCTCGACATGGGAGGGTTCAATAATCTGTGGCTGAATGCCCGATACGATCAGCTTCTGGAAGACATTTCCCTGAACGGTCCGGATCCCGATGCGACGTCCTGGAATTTCCTGAACGGAAAGACGTCGCGGGGATACATCAACCCGAAGATGGACGAATTGCTCGTCAGCGCGCGGTCGGAATTCGACCGCGCCAAACGCGAGGCCCTCTACCACCAGATCGTCGATTTAACGCTGGATGACTGTCCCATGATCTTCCACGTCAACCCGAACCTCGTGCAGATCTACAACAAGAAGCTGCAGGGGTTTACGCCGACCCATCGAGAAGAGACGGAAAAGATGGACACAGTTTATTGGGGATAGGTCGGCATGAGGTCAAATCCGACACGGCGACCCCATCCACGCATGCGCTGCTCTCTCACCTTGCCCGTTCGTTCGGGCGCATCAGGGAACCTTCCATGACTTACGGCATCATTGCCCGCTGTCCGCGAAGCGGACGTCTTGGGCTCGGCATGGCCAGCTACTCGCTCGCCGTCGGGCTCTATAGCACCGACACGGCGCGCGCCAATACCGGCGCGTCGATCACGATGGGCGCACCGAATCCGGGCAACAACGCGCTGGCGATCCGATTGCTGGCACAGGGCTTCTCCTCTGCCCATGTCCTGGCAGAACTCATCGGCAACGATCCGAATTCGGACTACCGGCAGATCGCCATCGTCGATCGCGAAGGGAAGGCGGTGGCCCACACGGGGGCCAAGACACGGCCGTGGTGCGGGCACCGGATTGGCGAAGGCTTCGTCGCGTTCGGCGACATGCTGGCCGGAGAGGACGTGGTGGATGCCATCGTCCGGAGTTACGCGGCGGACCCCGCGGCCAAGCTGGAAGAGCGCTTGGTGACGGCGCTGGAAGCAGGCCGGGACGCCGGCGGAGAGGTCGGCAGCACGGGCCGCTTACCCGAACGTTCGGCGGTCCTGGTTGTCCACGGCATGTTCGACTATTCCGATTGGGATCTTCGGGTCGACAAGCACGACAAGGCCGTCGACGAGATGAGACGGTGCCATGAGGAATTCAAGCTTTTCGACGCGTACTACACCGAACGGTCCCGCAATCCCCGCGAGGCGATACCACAGAGGGAATTCGCCGGCATGCTGGACGCCAATCGAACCAGGAAAAACCCATGACGTATTCGATCATCGCGCGTTGTCCCCGGACCGGCCGTCTTGGGATCGGGACGACCACGACGTCGCTGGCCTGCGGCCGTCGCAACGAGAGCGTCCGCCCCAATGTCGGAATCAGCAAATCGCAAGCGATGTATGTTCGGGCGCATGATCCGCGTGCGCTCAACCTGCTGGCGCAAGGCTTCACGCCCAGCGCCGTGATGCGCGTGGTGGAGGCCAATGACGACAATTTCGAATATCGGCAGACCGGCATCATCGATCGCGAGGGAAATGTCGTCGCACACACCGGCGCCAAATGCGGACAATGGGCCGGGCACAAGGTCGGACCCTACTATGCGGCATTTGGGAACTGGCTGACCGGCCCCGCCGTGGTGGAAGGACTCGTCGAAGGTTTCCTTGCCGAACCCGATCTCCCGCTGGAAGATCGCCTGCTGCTCGCGCTTGAAGCCGGGCGTAAAGCAGGCGGGCAGGCAACAGACAAGACCGCGAAGGCCGAACGCTCCGCCTGGCTACGCGTCGTCGACCGACAGGATTATCCGGAGATAGACCTGCGGATCGATATGCACACCGACACCGTCGCCGAGCTTCGCCGGCTGCTGCAGGAGTTCAGGCTTTACCAAGCCTATTACCGCGAACGCTGCCGCAATCCACAGCAGGCGGTTCCGGAAGAGGCGTTCGTGGCGCAATTGGCGGCCAAGCGCGCCTGACGGCACCTCGTCGACGCGACGCCGCTCAGATATACGTCTTGTCGACCTCGAGGCCGAACAGATGGCGGCCGATGGTTGCGAAGTGCTGCTGGCGGCCCTGGATCTGCTGCACGACGCTGTGGATGTCGCGAAAGCGCCGCTCGAAGGGCTGCGCGTCGAAGATCGCCGTCGCGCCGGCCAGGTGGTAGACCATGTCGACGGCGTCCCTGGCTTCGTGAAGGGCGCCCGTCGCCGCCATGCGGATGGCCACGCGCTGATCGAGGCTGAGCACTTCCGGCGGTGCCACATTCGCCCACGCCTCGCGCAAGGTCTGCAGCAGGAAGACGCGGGCGCGGCGCAGCCGGGTCTCGGCTTCGCCGAAGCGCAGCTGGACGATCGGATCGTCGCGCAGCTGTTGCGTCGACGCGCGCGGCGTTTTCTCCCGCGCCGTGGCGATGAAGGCGTCGAGGACGGCGCGCGCCGTGCCGAGCGCCACGCCGGCGAAGCCGGGCGCGAAGATCGACTGCGCCGGAAAGCAGTAGAGCCGGTCGGACAAATAGCGCTTGGTCGTGTCGTCCGGCGACAGCGTGTAATCGGTGGTGAACGAGTGCTTCTCGGGCACGAAAACGTCATTCACCGAGTACGTGTCGCTGGCCGTGCCGCGGAGCCCGATGGTGCGCCAGGTATCGGCCCACTCCGCCGCTGACGCGGGGAACAGCATGGTGTGGTGGACGATCTTTCCCGCGGCATCGGTCCGGGGCGTGCCGCCGCTGTCGAGCAGCTGGCAGCGGGCCCCCAGCCAGCTGGCGTGGCGGCCACCGCTGGCAAAGCTCCAGGTCCCCGACACGCGATAGCCGCCGTCGACGGGCACGGCCCGACCGGCTCCCGGCCCCCAGGCAATGCTCACCCGCGGCTTGAAGATCTCCCGCGCCACCGCGGGCTCGAGATACGCCGCCGCCATGGACGAGCCGCAGGCCTGGCACAGGCACCACGCCGTGCTCGCATCGCCCTCGGCGATCGCCTCGGTGACCTGGACGAACAGCGCCGGCTCGAGCTCCAGCCCGCCCAACCCGCGCGGCATCAGCACCCGGAACAGGCCGGCGTCGTGCAAAGCCGACAACACGTCGTCCGGAATCCGGCGTTCGGCCTCGATGCGGGACGCTGCCGCGGCGAGAAGCGGCCGCAGCCGCCGCGCCTGCTCGAGCGGTTCTGCTGCTGCGCTAGACATGGCAAGCACCGCTTTTGAAACTCACCCCCACCCCTCCCTCCCCCCTCAAGGGGGAGGGAGTAAGAAGGTCAGCGGTGTGATTCCCTCCCCCCTTGCGGGGGAGGGCTAGGGTGGGGGGTGTGGCGCTCAACGGCGTTACGCCGCTTTCTCTTCGACGAACCGGTTGCGCATCCGGCCGAGCCCCTCGACCTCGGTTTCCATCACGTCGCCGGCCTTCAGGAAGGTGCCGGTCCCCTGCCCGACCCCGCCGCAGGTGCCGCACGAGAACACGTCACCCGGCTCCAGGCTCAGGAGAGTGGAGGCATACTCGATCTGCTCCTCCGGCGTGAAGATGAACTGCGACGTGTTGCCGTTCTGCTTGACCTCGCCGTTCACCGTCAGGCGGATGAACAGCCGGTTGTGATCGGGCACGAACGCGCGCGGCACCAGGAACGGTCCCATCGGCGCGAAGCCGTCGTGGCATTTGCCGCCCAGCCAGTCCGAGCGCAGCGCCGGCCGGTCTTCGCGGACCTGGAGATCGCGGCACGACACGTCGTTCGTGGTCATGAAGCCGGCGACATGATCCAGCGCCCGCTCCGCCTTGATGCGCTTGCCGGGCCGGCCGATCGCGAGCGCGATCTCGGCCTCCCAGTCGATGCGCGTCATGCCGCGCGGGATCTGGATGTCGTCGGCGGCACCGGCGAGGCAGCTCGGCGCCTTCAGGAACAGATACGGCCGGGTCGTCTTCTTCTCGCCGGTGAACCCTTTGGCCGCGCCGGCCACCCGCGACATGCCGGAGCGCAGCATTTCGTCGACGTGCTCCTGGAAGTTCTGCGCGGCGTAGAACATCTTGCCCGGCCGCCGCACCGGCGGCAGTGCCCGCAGCGCGTCCAGCGGCGCCGGCTTGAAGCGCCCCGCCCCTTCTTTTTCGACGAAAGCGACGATCTCCTGCAGCGCCGGGAAGCTCGCGTCCCATGTCTCCAGAACGCCATCGAGCGCGTCGGCCGCCACACCGCGGCCGCGCCCGTCGCGATAGGCCTGGTTCGCCGCGGCCAGCGGCACCGCCTGCCCGCCAATCACGAGGGCCGTGAACTGTTCAGCGCCGCGCGCGAAGCGGCCGAGCTTGAATGGCGTCCCGTTCATGCGGTCCTCCCCGTTATGTCGGCGCGGCTCAGCCCAGCGCCTTGCAGATCTCTTCGGACATCTTCTTCGCGTCGCCGAACAGCATCATGGTGTTGTCGCGGAAGAACAGCTCGTTTTCCACGCCGGCATAGCCGGTGGCCATCGAGCGCTTCACGAACAGGACCGTCTTCGCCTTGTCGACGTCGAGGATCGGCATGCCGTAGATCGGCGACTTCGGATCGGTCTTCGCCGCCGGGTTGGTCACATCGTTGGCGCCGATGACGAAGGCGACATCGGTCTGCGGGAAGTCGCGGTTGATCTCCTCGAGCTCCAGCACCTCGTCATAGGGCACGTTCGCCTCGGCCAGCAGCACGTTCATGTGGCCCGGCATCCGGCCCGCCACCGGATGGATGGCGTAGCGCACCGTGACGCCCTCTTTCTTCAAGAGGTCGGCCATCTCGCGCAGCGCGTGCTGGGCCTGGGCGACCGCCATGCCATAGCCGGGCACGATGATCACCGAGCTCGCGTTCTTCATGATGAAGGCGGCATCCTCGGCCGATCCCGCTTTCACCGGCCGCGTCTCCTTGGCAGCACCCGCGGCCGCCGCCCCGCCGTCGGTGCCGAAGCCGCCCAGGATCACGTTGAAGATCGAGCGGTTCATGCCCTTGCACATGATGTAGCTGAGAATGGCGCCCGACGAGCCGACCAGGGCGCCAGTCACGATCAGCGCGTTGTTGTGCAGGGTGAAGCCGATGCCGGCGGCCGCCCATCCCGAATAGGAGTTGAGCATCGAGATGACGACCGGCATGTCGGCGCCGCCGATCGGCAGGATGAGCAGGAAGCCGAGCGCGAAGGACAGCAGCACCAGCAGCCAGAACGCCCCGGGATTGCCGGTCGCCGCGAACCAAGCGCCGCCGACGACGATGGCGACACCGAGGGCCGCGTTCAGCGGATGCTGCATGGGAAACACCAGCGGCGCGCCGGTGATCAGCGCCTGCAGCTTGGCGAACGCAATGATGGACCCGGTGAAGGTGACGGCGCCGATGGCGGTGCCGAGCGCCATCTCGATCAGGCTCTGCTCGTGAATGGCGCCCGGCATGCCGATGCCGAACGACGTCGGCGAATAGAGG
>DASWFO010000102.1:0-9242 GCA_036394195.1 Alphaproteobacteria bacterium
TCGCTTTGTCAACGCACCCCCCTGACAAAATGTCACCCGACGGCGCGCGGTTCCGGTGGCTCCCCGACCCCCTATAATGGCTTCAACGGTTGCCAAAACAGCGGGGGGGGGAACGATGCGGGCGGTGGTGCTGCGCGAGTACGGAACGGCGGGACAGAGCTTACGGATCGAGAGCGACTATCCGGACCCCAAGCCCGGGCCGGGACAGGTCCTGGTCGGGGTGAAGGCCAGCTCGGTCAATCCGATCGACGTGCGGATGTCCGGCGGCTATGCCCGCGCCCGCCTCAAATCCCTGGGCATAACGCCGCCGATGGTGCTGGGCCGCGATGTCGCGGGCACGGTCGAGGCGCTGGGCACCGGGGTCGACCGCTTCAAGATCGGCGATCCGGTGTGGGGGCTGGTGGTCTCCAGCGAGCCCGGCGCCCTGGCGGAGCTGGTCGCGGTGCGCGCCGAGCTGCTCGTCCCAAAGCCGCCGTCGGTGTCCTGGCATGAGGCCGCGACCCTGCCCTATGCCGGGCTCACGACGTGGTCGGCGTTCGTCAACGACGCCGGCCTGAGGCCCGGCGGCCTTGCGGGAAAGCTGGCCCTGGTGCTCGGCGGCGCCGGCGGCACCGGCAGCTTCGCGGTGCAGCTGCTGAAGCTGTGGGGTGCGAAGGTCGCCGCGACCTGCAGCACGCGCAACGTCGAGTTCGTCGCCGGCTGCGGCGCCGAAATGGTCGTCGACTACACCAGGGACGATTTCACCCGCGTGCTCCGCGACGTCGACGTCGTCTATGACACGGTGGGCGGCGACGACGATCGGGCGCTGAGCGTGCTCCGGTCGGGTGCGGGCGCCACCTTCGTGTCCATCGTGCATCCGGTGATCCCGATCACGGACGAGCTGGGCTGGGACGAGGGCATCAAGCGCGTGAACGCGATCCGCCAGGCCAAGGCCGAGGAGCAGCGCGCGAAATTCGATCGCTTCTATTCCTGGGCGATGATCAAGCCGGACAATGCAATGCTCGCCGCCGCGACGAAGCTGTTCACCGAGCGCAAAATCAGGATGTCGATCGAGAAGGTCTACAAGCTCGACCAGATCCGCGAGGCGTTCGCCCACTCCGCCACCAACCGCGTGCGCGGCAAGCTGATCGTGGAGATTGACTAGCAGGCAGCGCGAGCATCACGCAAAGGGTGATCATTTCAACGCCGACACGATCTCGCGCGCCGCGTCCTGCAGGTCGCGCAAATGTTGCGCGGCCATCTGATCGACCGTCAAGGCGCGCCGCGCCCATATAATGTTGATGCAGCCATGAACCTTGCCGCCCTGGAGCAGCGGCACGGCCATCCCGGCGAGGTGGTCATCGAACATGCCCTCGTAGAAGCCGCCGAGGAAATAGGGGTCGCGCAGGCCGTAGCCGCGCGCCCTCGTCTCGCGCAGAACAGCGTCGAGGCGCTTGGGATCGCGCGCCAGCCGGTCTTGCGGATTGCGCGAGTTCCGCAGCCGCGTGACGATCCGCCGCCGCTCCTCATCCGGACAGAAGGCGAGATACGCGCGGCCAAGCGCCGTCATCAGCCAATTGACTCGATTGCCGACGCGCGCCGAATTGAAAACAAACGGGCTCAGCGCGCGACTGGTCTCGACGATTTCCAGGTGGTCGCCGGCCGGGACGCCCAGATCCGAGGGCCAGACGATTTTGTGGCACAATCGATCGAGCACCGGTGCTGCGACTTCGGCGACATAATCGAACCGGTGCGGCTTGCGCAGGATGCCGGTCAGCTTGGCGCTGGCACGATAGCGACCGTCGTCAATCCGGCGGTAGACCATGCCTGCCTGTTCGAGGGTCGCGAGGATCCGGAGAAGGCTGGGCTTGGAGAGACCGGTGGTGCGATGGACCTCGTGCAGCGTCAGCGCCGGCGCGCCGTGCAGGGCCTTGAACACCTGCAACCCACGCTGAAGGCCTCGAATGGTGCTGGTTTTCGCCATGTTGCCCGCGCGGTCGCCGCGCCTCGCGAATTCCGGCTGGCGGAATTCTATCAGTTTCCCGTCGCCGTGCCAGACCGGGATGGCAATGATCGCCACGCTGTCGACCAGAATCGATCAGGGAGAGCACCATGAGCCTGCGTCTTCCATTGCGGTTGGCGATCGGCGCGATCGCAGCGACCCTCGCGCTCCCGGCCCTGGCCGCCGACCCGTTTCCGGCGCGGCCGATTCACATCATCGCGCCCTGGGGCGTCGGAACCCCGCCCGACATCGTCGCGCGCATCCTCGGCGACAATCTCGCGCCGCGCTTCGGACAGCCGGTGATCGTCGACAACAAGCCCGGAGCGACCGGCACGATCGGGCTTGCCGAACTCGCCCGCCAACCGGCCGACGGCCATACGCTGGCGACGATCACGATGCCGGTCACGGTGGCGTCGGCGCTTTATCCGGACCTGAAGCTCGATCTCAGCCGCGATTTCGCACCGATCGGGCTGGTCGGCTGGGCCTCCAACGTATTGGTGGTGAATGCGCACTCGCCGGCGGCCTCGGTGCCGGAACTGCTTTCACTCCTCCGGGCAAAGCCGGGCCAGCTCGCTTTTGCGTCGGGCGGCAACGGCACGCCGGCGCATCTCGCGGGCGAGTTGTTCCTTCAGACGACCGGAACGGCGGCGAACCACGTACCGTACAACCAATTCCCGCAGGCTGTCGCCGACGTGATCGCCGGCCGGGTGGAGTTCATGTTCATGAGCAGCGTGGCGGCAATCGCGCAGGTGCAGGGCGGCAGCCTGCGGGCGCTGGCGGTCACCGCGCCGGAACGCATTGCCGCCCTTCCCGCCGTGCCGACCATGGTCGAAGCGGGCCATCCCGACGTCGTGGTCCGCGATTGGAGCGGCGTCATCGCCAAGGCCGGCACGCCGGAGCCGGTGCTGGCGCGCCTGCGCAGCGAGCTCGCCGAGGCGCTGCGGTCGGCGGTGGTTCGCGAGCGCCTAGCCCAGATCGGCATCGAGCCGGACATTCAGACCGCGGCCGCGTTCGGCGATCTCATTCGTTCCGAGACGGCACGCTGGAGCCAGCTCGTCCAGACCGCCGGGATAAAGCCGAACTGAGGCCCTCGACTCAGGTCCGAGCGCGCGGGTTCAAAGGGCGCTGCCTCGTGGTAGATTGCCATGAGGCTGGCGCCCCGGCGCGTCGACCAGGAGCACGACCATGAAGCTGCAAGCACTGGGATATGTGGGCGTGGCCACGCGAAACCTCGACGACTGGACGGGCTTCGCCACCAGCTTCCTCGGCATGCAGCTCGCGGACCACAGCCGAGCCACCCGCGCGTTCCGCATGGATGACCGCAAGCAGCGGCTGGTCATCCAGGACGGCGACGGCGAAGGGCCGGCGTTCTATGGCTGGGAGACCGCCAGCGCCGCGGCGCTCGACGCCGTGGCGGCGGACCTCGAGCGGGCCGGCGTCCAGATCGCGCGCGGATCGCGGGCGCTGGCCGACGAGCGGCGGGTCAAGGATCTGATCGTCTTCGCCGATCCGGCCGGCAACCGGGTCGAGATTTTTCATGGTGCTGAGTCAACCACCGAGCCGTTCACGCCCGGGCGTTCGATTTCCGGTTTCCGGACCGGCGCACTCGGCATGGGCCATGCGGTGCTCACCGCCGAGCGCATCGACGAGCTGATCCAGTTCTATCGCGACGTGCTCGGCTTTCGTCCCACCGATTACATCCTGAAGCCGTTCAAGGCATATTTCTTCCACATCAATCCCCGCCACCACAGCCTGGCCTTCATCGACACCGGCAAGAACGGCATCCATCATCTGATGGTCGAGCTGTGCTATCTCGACGACGTCGGCCAGGGCTATGACATAGCACTCGGCAAGCCCGAGATGATCGGCACCACGCTCGGCCGGCACGTCAACGACTACGTGACCTCGTTCTATTCATGGTCGCCGTCGAAGTTCCTGGTCGAGTACGGCTGGGGCGGCCGCTCCGTCGAGCCCGGCAACTGGACGCCGCACGAGCGGACCGAGGGGCCGAGCCTGTGGGGCCACGACCGCCAGTGGCTGTCGCAGGACGCCCGCGCCGACGCGCGCGCGATGCGCATGAAGGTCGCCGATGCCGGCGGCCGCGTGCCGGTCCAGGTGATCGAAGGCAATCACCACGTCGCCGCCGACGCGTGTCCGTGGTGGGCGGACAACATCGAGACACGGAAGCGCGGCTAACGCCTTCTCCGCTCCGACGACGACGAAGAAAGAGCGCGGTTACGCGCCGGTGGAGCGCCGGCACGCCGGTTCGGCGAGCCGACGTCCTCCGGGACTGCGGGTCAGTGAGCGAGCGCGATCTGGACGCCCTCGGCGGCGAGCGTGAGATTCAGCCCTTCGGTGGTCGACGTCATGTGGATTGTCACGCCATTCTGGTTCTCCATCGCGGTCGCGCTGGCGCCGCCCGCGACGGTGGCCCCGGCCGAGGCCGCCGTATAGACGCCGTTGATGTCCTGCACCCTCTTGAGGCCGACGACCGAGCCGGTCGCCGTGTACTCGTCGACGCCGACGCTGGCCAACGAGAAGCCGCTCACCGTTACGGGGTAGCGTTTGCCGTGGAAAATCAACGTACCATGGCCCCAGCTGTAGCCGATCCCCGCGGCGGCCGATCCGCCCGACAGTTCGATCACGGCGTCCGGCGCCTGTGCCGACGCCGGCAGGGGGTGAGACAGCAAGAGTCCAAGTCCCAGTCCGAGCATAGAGATCGTCTTACGCATGGCACTTTCTCCTTCTTCAATAGTGGTTGATGGCTGATCTTGCGCTTGTCCGGATTTGCAGGTGGTGCAGGCCTGCGGCGTTGGCTTGCGCAACGTTGCGGAGTTTTATCGCGCTTGCGAAAAGGCGTTCCGGGCACACCAATGCACTCTGCGCACGCAAACACAAAGCGGCGCGCCCGATCTCACTGAGGATGATGTCCCGCGCTACGGCGCGATCGCCCGCCTGCACTCCGCGGTTCAGGACGGGCGTGCAGGCGCCAGGGGGATCAGGTCGTCCGGCGCGGGGTTCTGCCCGCTCAGGACAAGCCGGCTTTTCGCAACCCGTCCAAGACGAAGTTCATCGCCGTTTCATCGACGAACCAGCGCCTGAGATACGCCTCGCTGCCGGCACCGTGCAGCTGCCGCAAGCGCGGCAGGTAGATCTCCGCTTCGGCGCGCCGTCCCATCTGCCCGAGCGCCGCCACGACGTAGGTCAGCGGCGGCAGGAAATCGGCCTTGAGCCGCAAGCCGCCCAGACCGACTTCGACCGCCTCCTCGAACTCCCCGGACAAATAATGCGCGCCGGCGAGTGCGGTGTGCCAAATGAACCGCCGCACGTCGTGCGGGCTGAGCCGGAACGCGGTGGCCGTCGACTGAAGGCTCTCTTGCGGCCGGTTCAGGTAGTTCAGCAGGAACGCCTGATTGGCATAGGCCGCCGCGTAGCTCGGATTGAGCCGGATCGCCTCCCGCATGGCGACCAGGGCGGGCTTCACCTGTCCCAGGTGATAATTGACCAGACCGAAGGCGAAATGGGACTGCGGATCGCGGGGGTCGAGCCGCATGGCCCGCTCGGCGAAGCGCGAAGCCTCGACCAGGGTCGCTCGGGTCGCGTCCGTCCAGCCGCTCAGCGTCGAATGGACAAGGGTGATGCCGAGGGCGGCGGCGGCCTGGGCGTAATCGGGATCGAGCTCCAGCGCCTTGAGAAAAAACCGCTGAGCGTGCGATCCGTCCTCGTTCGTGTAGCGATAGTGATGCCATAGGCCGCGCTGGTAGCAGTCGTAGGCGTCGAGCTTCTCCTGCGGCGAGCTCGCGATCCGGTCGCGCTCGGACCGCAGCAGCTCCGGTTCGACTTCGCCGACGATGCTGGTGGTGATCTCGTCCTGCACGGCAAAGAGGTCCGTCAGCTCGCGGTCGTAGTGCTCGGCGAACAAATGGGCGTTCGAATCGGCTTCGATGAGCTGTGCCGCGATGCGCACGCGAGATCCGGACCGGCGCACGCTGCCCTCGAGCACGTAACGCGCGCGGAGCTCCTGGCCGACGGCCCTGACGTCGACGTGCTTGCCCTTGTAGGTGAAGGTCGAGTTGCGCGCGATGACGGGCAGCGTGCGCCAGCGGGCGAGCTTGGTGATGATGTCCTCGCTCAAGCCGTCGGCAAAATAATCCTCCGCCGGATCGCCGCTCATATTGGCGAACGGGAGCACGGCAATCGCCGGACGATCGACGGTGCGCTGCACGACGATCGACGAGGTCGGCATCCTTATCAGAGGTTCCACCGCCGCCGGCCCTTCCGGGATTTCGAGGCGATAGACCCGGATCGGCCGCTTGATGTTCTTGAGCTTGCGAACGCCGATCTCGGTGAATTTCGCGCCGCGCCGGTCGCCGACCTGATCGGCGACGACCTGCGAGACGAAAATCGCCCCCGGATCCGCCAGCCCTTCGAGCCGCACGGCGATGTTCACGTCGTCGCCATACAATTCGTCGGGCTCGACGATCACGTCGCCGACATTGATGCCGATCCGGAACTGGACGCGCTCCTTCGCGGACCTTGCCTTTTCGTGCGTCTGCACGGTGCGCTGGATCTGGATCGCGCATTCCGTCGCGTCGACCGCGCTGGTGAACTCGGCCAAAGCGCCGTCGCCGGTGCTCTTGAACACCCGGCCGCCGTGCTGTGCGACGAACGGCAGCAGGATATCGCGCAGGATCGATTTGAGCCGCCGATGCGTGCCCTCTTCGTCCACGCCCATCAGCCGGCTGTAGCCGACCGCGTCGACGGCCATGACCGCGGCGAGGCGACGTTTGAGATTCTTGCCAGCTGTCATCGATGTGCTCGGCGCGTGGCAAACATCGGGGCTCCGGGCGAGCTCGCGCTCGTCCGGCTCAAGGAGCGTTTCGCAATGGCCGGCTGAGCCCCCCGGCGCATACTAGTGCATTCGAAGCAGCATCGCATCCGACACGTGATCGCCGGCGACACGCAAAACCCCCACATCTGGCGCTCGTCGAAGGCATATCGTAGGCTGCAATCGTAGGCTGCAATCCACCGATTTAGATAAAAAGGGGGCAAAATGGCCAATGCGAAGAGCAAAGGCGGCGACGGGGATCACGATCAGATGGCGGTGATCGGGGAGCTCATCTGCCGGCTGAACCCGTACACGCGGCGCTATGATGAAAGTTCAGGCAGAACCACGGGCGACATGGACGTCCTGCTGGCGCCGGAGGATCCCGGCGATCCCAGGAATGACTACGCCCGGGTCCAGCTCGAGGTCGACACCAAGTATCCGGGCCAGTGGAGCTTCAAAGGGCAAGCGCAGAACGTCAACACGGCAGCGCGGATCCGCTATCGCTATCCGGTCAAGAACAAGGACGGCGAGTTCCTGTACTGGGTCGACGATTACCTGCTGCTCGGCTTCGAAGGCTCCGGCGGCGGCTGAGGCTGAGACTGCATACCCCCCACCCTAACCCTCCCCCGCAAGGGGGGAGGGAATAAGAGCATCGGGTGGGGGTGAATGCCCTGTCTACATCTTCCTCGTGAACGTGCCGGCTACATCTTTCTCGTGAACATGCCGGCTTCGCGGGTCGCGATCTGCACCAGCTTCTGCTGGGCGACGCGGCGGTCGCGCTGCATGTAGAACTGCGAGGCGACGTGCAGCGCCATGCGGTGGAACGTCGACCTGTCCGGGTCACGCTCGTAGGTCCGCGAGCCGTCGTAGATCCTGAGCTTCGTGTCGAAGCGCTCGAGCAGCTTCTCGATCATTTCGAGCGCCGCCTCCTCCTCCATCGTGCGCAGCAGCGGGTACATGCGCTGGAGGATCTCGATCTTGCGGTGGTGCATCTCGCGCGCGTGCTTGTTGGCGACGCGATAGGCGGTGAGCTTGACGAATTTATGCTTCTTGTCCCAGACCGCGTACATGTGAACCATCGCGATGTGGATGAACATCGGCTTGATGGAATACATCATCGCCGACATCTCTTCGTTGCGCGGCAGGATGCCGAGCGTCGGCGGAAACTCGTCGAACACCTTGCGGGCAACCTCCTGGGCCGCCTTATGCGAGGCGCGCATGATGCCCTCGGCGCGGTCTTCCGGATCCGCCCAGTCGAGCTGGCGGTCCGGCTTGCGCGAAGCGTCGTGGAACTCGAACTCCTTGAATCCGAACAGGCCCTTGCGGCCGAAAAACCGTCGTAGCCCCAGCATGTGATCAGGGCGGACCGTTGTTCGAGATCGTCGCCGCGTCCTCGATCTGCAGCTGCACGCGGGTCTGCCCCTGCCACTCGTCGGCGCGCAGGCGGCCGGCCAGGTGCAGGCTGAGACCGGTCCCGTCGCGCAGCATCTCGCCGAGCGGCGAGCCGACGGCGCGGAAGGCGATGGCGGACAGGCGCGCGCCGCGCTGATCGGCAAGGAAGCAGCGGACGTGCCGCTCGCCGACGATGTCGGCTTTCGCGACATGCACGGCGGGAAACGCAAACCGCGGCTCGGGATTGCCGACGCCGAACGGGCCGACGCGGCTCAAAGTCGTGATCAGATCGGTCGTGGCCGCGCCCAGCGACAGCGCGCCGTCGAAGGCGAGGCTCGGCGTCGAATTGACGATCTGCGCCGTCACCCGTTCGGCCAGGAAGTCCTGGAGCTCCCCCAGACGCGCCGCCGAGACGGTGAGGCCGGCTGCGTTGGCGTGACCGCCGCCGTTGATCAGCAGCCCGGCCTCGCGCGCGGCGATGACCGCCGAGCCCAGATCGACTCCCAGCGCCGAGCGCCCCGATCCCTTGCCGATCCCGTCGGCGAGCGCCACGACGAAGACCGGCCGCTCATAGCGCTCGCGCAGACGGCCGGCCACGATGCCGATCACGCCCGGATGCCAGCCCTCGCCGGCGACGAAGATGAAGGGCCTCGGTCCGCCCGCGGACTCGACCTGCGCCGTCGCCGCCTCCAGCACCCCGGCCTCGATGGCCTGGCGCTCGCGGTTATACGCGTCGAGACGCTGGGCCAGAACCCGCGCCTCCTCGGGATCGCTCGTGGTCAAGAGGCGCGTCCCGAGGTCCGCCTCGCCCACCCGGCCGCCGGCGTTCACGCGCGGCCCGAGGATGAATCCCAGATGATAGACATCGCAGCGTTGCTGGATATGCGCGGCGTCGGCGAGCGCCACCAGTCCCTCATTCCGCCGCTGCGCCAACACTTTCAGCCCCTGGGTGACGAATACCCGGTTGAGGCCGGTCAATGGCACCACGTCGCAGACCGTACCCAGTGCCACCAGGTCGAGAAGCTCCAGCAGCGCCGGCTC
>DASWFO010000103.1:0-2692 GCA_036394195.1 Alphaproteobacteria bacterium
CTGCTCATGGTCGGCCCGCCCGGATCCGGCAAGTCGATGCTGGCGCAGCGCCTGCCCGGCCTGTTGCCGCCGTTGAGCCCCGCCGACGCGCTGGAGGTCAGCATGATCCAGTCGGTGGCGGGGCTGCTCGCCGACGGCGGGATCTCGCGACGCCGCCCGTTCCGTGATCCGCACCACACGTCGTCGCAGGTGGCGCTGATCGGCGGCGGCCTGCGCGCCAGGCCCGGCGAAGTCTCGCTCGCCCATCTCGGCGTGCTGTTCCTCGACGAGTTGCCCGAGTTCCAGCGCGCGACCCTCGAGGCGCTGCGCCAGCCGCTGGAAACCGGGCGCGCCGTGGTGGCGCGGGCGAACGCGCATCTGACCTATCCGGCGCGGGTGCAGCTGGTGGCGGCGATGAACCCGTGCCGCTGCGGCTATCTCGACGACCCGTCGCAGGCCTGCGGCCGGGCCCCCAAATGCGCGATCGAGTATCAGTCGAAAATCTCCGGCCCGCTGTTCGACCGCATCGACCTGCATGTCGACGTCCCGGCGGTGAGTGCCGCCGATCTCAGCCTGCCGCCGCCCGCCGAATCCTCAAGCGACGTGGCGACGCGGGTCGCCGCGGCGCGCACGATCCAGAGCGCGCGGGTGAAGGACGTTGCCGCCGACCGCCGGCCGCGCAGCAATGCCGAGCTCGACGGCGAGCTCCTGGAGCAGCTGGCCGCGCCCGAGTCCGCCGGCCGCAAGCTGCTCACCGACGCCGCCGAGCGCCTGAAGCTCACCGCGCGCGGCTATCACCGCGTGCTGCGCGTGGCGCGCACGCTCGCCGACCTCGAGCGCGCGACGACGGTGGCGCGGATCCACATCGCCGAGGCGCTGAGCTATCGCCGGATCGCGCTGCCGCGGTGAGCGCGCCTTAATCTCACTCTGACCCCCACTCGGCGACTTGCACGCGCTCCAGTGAGCTGTGAACCGGTTCACACACGGCTGTGGCGAATCCCGTCTACTTTAAGGTAGAGGTGATGCGAGGGCCTTAGACAATACAAGCCAGTACATCGGTCTCAGCGGTCCTTGGGGAGGCATATGAGGCGTCGCGACTTCATTGCAGCGCTGAGCGCCGCGGTTACGTGGCCACTTGGAGCACTAGGCCAGGCTGTCACCAAGCTGCCGCGCATCGGCGTGCTTTGGCACGCGGCGGGTTCGGAGCAGGAGGAGCCCTACTTTTCCGCATTTAACAGGGCGCTGGCAGATTCCGGGTACATCGACGGGCGTAATGTGGTCATGGAACACCGGTTTCCCAATGAAATGCCTGACCACTTCCGGGCGATGGCGTCCGAGCTCGTGCAGATACCGGTCGATATATTAATCGCGATTGGCGCCGCATCGTCGCAATATGTGAAGACGGCTACAGCAACCATACCCATCATTTTCGTCTTCGTTCCAGATCCCGTCGGCATGCGGCTAGTCGACAGTTTGGCCCGCCCAGGAGGCAACGCGACCGGACTTACAAGCATCGCGCCTGAACTTAGCGGACGGCGTTTGCAACTGCTGAAAGAGGTGGTGCCAAACCTGACAAAGGTCGCCTTGCTAATCAACCCTGACGCCGAAGTTTCCCGCCTTTACGTCGAGCAGGCGGAAGCTGCAGCACGGCAGCTCGGAGTGGCGGTCGAACCTTTTAAGGCTGCGAGCCTGGCAGCGGTACCAGGTGCGTTCGACGCGATGGCCGCGGCAGGAGCCAAGGCACTCATGATCGGTCCAGAAGGTCTCTTCTTTGTTGGGCGAAAGCAGATCGCGCAACTCGCACTGGATCACAAACTACCGCTCTGCGTCTGGTCGCATGAGTCGTTCGAAGCCGGGGCGCTGATGTCGTACGGCCCCGACATGGTGGCGATTTGTCGCGGCGCCGCGCGCTTCGTAGACAAAATTTTGAAAGGAACGCGGCCGGCCGAAATTCCAGTCGAACAGCCGACTCAATTCCAATTCTTGGTCAACCTGCAGATTGCAAAGCGATTAGGTGTCACCGTGCCGACGCGCCTCCTTTCCGTCGCTGACGAGGTGATTGAATGAGGCGGCGTCAGTTCATCATCGGATTGGGCCTTGGAACTGCGTTGCGCCCGTTCGCCGCGGACGCGCAGCAGAGCGGCCGGCCGGTCGTCGGCTTTCTGCGCAGCACGCCCGCCCAGCCGTTCGAGAGCCTTGTCACCGCCTTTGTGGGGGGACTGAAGGATGGCGGTTTCGTCGCGGGACAGACCGTCGAGGTGGAGTACCGATATGCGGACAATCAGCTGAAGCGGTTGCCGGACCTCGCGGCAGACCTGATCGGGCGGAAGGCGGCCGTCATCGTCACGAACGGTGTTGCCGCGCTCGCCATCAAGGCGACGGTGACGGCGGTTCCGATCGTGTTCACCGACGGCGGCGACCCGGTTCAGCAAGGGCTCGTCAGCAATATCGCCCGGCCAGGCGGCAACATCACGGGCGTGACGTTCTTCTCCGGCGCGCTGGGCCCGAAACGGCTCGAGCTGCTGCGCGCGCTGGTCCCGGACACGGCGCTCTACGCCATGCTCGTGGGCCCACACAGCATCGAGACGGAGATCGACCGGACAGCCGTGCAAGAGGCGGTACAGGCGATCGGCCGGAGACTCGTCGTTGCCGACGCCGCAAACGACACCGATATCGATGCCGCGTTTGCGATGTTTGCGCAGCTCGGGGCGGG
>DASWFO010000104.1:0-14949 GCA_036394195.1 Alphaproteobacteria bacterium
CAGCCTGTCGCGGCTGATCCAATGGGTGCGCGAAGCCGCGCTCCTCGATGCGAGCGGACGCCGACGGCAGATGGAGGAGGCCGGCCTCACTTGGGTGTTCCTGCAGACGCTGCGGGTATGGCTGCGCGACGGGACCCCCGGGCAGGAGTACACCCGGCGCTTCCTGGGTCGCCGGCTGGGTTGGCTGAACCGGCTGGATCAGCATTGCCGGGAACGACGGACCAAGCCGAACGAGCCGGAGGGTAAGCGCTCTAACTCTTCACCGCACCGGCGGTGAGGCCGCCGACCATGTAGCGGCGGAAGGCGTAGTAGATGGCGGCCGGCGGCAGGGCATAGATCAGGCCGGTGGTCATCAGGAGCTCCCACGGCGAATCGTCGGCGGCGAGGAAGTTGCCGAGCGCCACCGCGAGCGTGATCGTGCGGTCGTTCGAGAGCAGCAGGAACGCGTACAGGTACTCGTTCCAGGCCAGCAACAGGGCGTAGGTGCCCACCGCGACCAGCGACGGCATCATCAGCAGCAGGTAGACCAGCCGGAACAGCTGCATGGGCGAGGCGCCGTCGACCATGGCCGCCTCGTCGAGCTCGTAGGGCAGCTTGTCGGAGGCCTGCTTCAGCACCCAGATCGCGTAGGGCGAGGCGATGGTGACCATCGCCAGGATCAGCGCCCACTGGTTGTTGAGCAGGCCATAGACGCCCATCGTCTTGTACATCGGCACGGCGAGAAACGCCGCCGGAATGAAATAGGTGAACAGCGACAGGTTCATCAGGAGCCGCCCGCCCTTGACGCGCAGCCGGCTGATCGCGAACGCCGCCGCCGTCGCGACGAACAGGGTGAGCGCGCCGACCAGGACGGCGATCAACACCGAGTTCCACAGCTGCAGCCAGAAATGGCTCAGGTAGTAATGCTGCTCGCCGAACACGATCGCGAAATTGCGCAAGGTCGGATGCTCGGGCCACAAGTGGCCGGCAAACGCCTCGCCCTTGTCGGAGATCGAGAACAGGAACAGGTGGTAGATCGGCAGCATCGTCCACAGGAACACCGGGATGCCAATCAGCAGCAGCTTCGCCTCGGTGGCGATCCCGTGCAGAAACGGCGCGCGGACAGGTCTGCCGAGTGGAAGCGCGCTCATTTCGACAACCGCTTCATCATGAAATAGATCAGCGGCAGCACGAACGGGATGGCGACGATGATGGTCGCGATCGACATGTCGACCTCGTCCAGGCGCAGATAGCGGATGCCGAGCGTCGCCAGGACATGCGTCAGGTCCGCCGGACCGCCGCCGGTCAACAGGTACACGCTGTTGAAGTCGCCCAGGGTCCAGATCATAGACAGGATGGAGCACGTGAGATAGAGCGTGCGCATCGACGGCCAGGTGATGAAGCGGAATTTCTGCCAGCTCGACGCGCCGTCGACCGACGCCGCCTCATACAGTTCTGCCCCGATCGCCAGCCGCCCGGCGATCAGGATCAAGGTCCAGAACGGCAGCGACTTCCAGATGTGCACCAGCACGGCGAGGGTCAGCGCCAAGGTCGGATCGTTCAGCCAGTTGGGCCCGTCGTCGCCCGTCAGGTCGAAGATGAGCGTGTTGATGATCCCCCATTCCGGATTGAGCATGAACCGGAAGGACAGGATGGTCGGGATCGACGGCACGGCCCACGGCAGGATGAACAGCACCGACAGCGCCTTGATCCACGCCCGCGCCTGCACGAAGAACCCCGAGAGCATCAGGGCCAGGAACATCTTGAGGTTGATGCCCAGGATCAGGAACGCGAGCGTGTTCACCACCGAGCGCGCGAAGATCGGGTCGTCGAACAGCTTCACATAGCTCGACGGATGGCGGCCCAGCCAGAAGCCGTAGCCGACCGGATAGAGGACGAAGACGAGGAAGACGAGGACGTACGGTGTTATCAGCAGCAGGCCCCAGACCTGCCACGGCGACAGCCGCCCGCTGACGACCGGGGCCAGGGCCTGGGGCTCGGAGATCGGGATGCTGGACACGGCTCAACCGACTCTGTCTGTGGCCCACCCCCACCCCGCGTGGGCTGCAAACGCTCCACTGGAGCGTTTGCGGGCGCCCGACGCGCCTCCCCCCTCAAGGGGGAGGGAGAAAGAGGGGCGCGCCCTTGCTTTCCCTCCCCCCTTGCGGGGGAGGGTCAGGGTGGGGGGCGGTTGCCGCGGGTTCACCCCGCGACGGCCTTGATGCGGGCGATCATTTCGTCAACCGCCTTGTCGAGCGGCACCTTCTCGTTCACCACCCGGTTCATCGCCTTGGCCCACACGTTCTCGTTGTTGAGAATGGTGAACTTGTAGTTCTTGGTGAACTCGAAGGTCACCGTGCCGGCCATGAACTGGTTGTAGACGGCGCGGCGATGCTTGTCCTGCTGCCAGAACGAGCGCTGCTGCCCGGCCTTGGTCACCGGAAACCAGCGGCCGAGCGACCCTTCGACATAGGGCGTGATGTTCTCTTCCTGCAGCATGAACGCCATGAACTCCTTGGCGCGCTTCTTGTTCTTGGAATCGGCGAAGATGACGCTGGTCTTGATCGCGGCGCGATACTTCATCGGCGAGCCGTCGGGCTTGTTGGGGAAGCCGGCGGTCGCGATGAGCTCCTCGTAGGCCTTCTTGGCCTGCGCCCGCTGGTCGGCCGGCAGGCTCTCGTTGTTGTAGTCGTCGAGCCATTTGGCGGCGATCGAGATGGTCGCGTTGTGCGTCATCACCGTCGTCTTGTTGTGGAAGGCGACGTTGTTGTCCGGATCCTTCCAGCTCGTCGACGACGGCGGCGAGCAGCCCTTCGTATAAGGGTCGGTGTAGTCCTTGAGGGCGCCCATCAGGCCCTGCTTGACCTTGGGGTCGTCGACCAGGAGCTTGCCCTCGTCGTCCACCAGCTTGACGTTATAGGCGTCGGCGAAGGTGAGGAACGAGAAGAACGAATCGCTCGAATCCACACCCATCGGCTGGCCGATGCCATAGACGCGCTGGCCGGTGGCCTTGCGATAGCCCGGCTGCACCTTGTCGCACCAGAAGGCCCAATAGTCCTTCCACGTCTTCGGGATATCGGACTCCTTGAAGCCGGCCTTGTTCAGCATGTCGATCCAATACTGGATGTGCATGGTCTGCTGCTTCATCGGCACCGCGTAATAGGCGTGCTTCTTGGTCTTGTCGCTGTAGAGATAGGTGGTCTCGAGCGTGTTCGGCGCGAACTTGTCCTTGAGCGGCGCCACGACGTCGGACACGTCTTCCAGCTTGCCGTCGAATGCCCATTTGCCGGTCGTCTGGAAGTCATAGACATCCGAATAGGCGAAATCGGGAACCGTTCCGGCATCGAGAGCCGCGGCCGTCTTCGGGATGGTGTCCTGGACCGGATACTGGGACAGCTCGACCTGCACGCCCGTCTTCTGCTCGAACTTCTTGATCGCGACCAGCAGCGCGTCGTCTTCGGACTTGTAGAAGCCTTTCGCCCACCACACGGTGAGCTTCTCCTGGGCCGAAGCCGGCCCGGCGATCACCAGCATCGCCAGGACGATTGCACCGCCGAGGGCGAATTTCAGGCTGCGCGCAAGATGATCAAACATGCTTCCTCCCGGTTTTTGTTCGACGCACTATAGCAGCCCCAACAACCGCGTCGCCACGCGTCGTCAGGTGATCATACAACCTACGCCCGCCGGTCGACGCCCGCAACCGCGGAGCCGCAATGGACTTCGGAATTTTCGATCACCTCGACCGGCAGCCCGGCCAGCCGCTCACGGAATTCTATGAGGCCCGGCTGACGCTCGTTGAGGCGTACGACCGCGGTGGATTCCACGCTTACCATGTGGCCGAGCACCACTCGACCCCGCTGGGCCTCGCGCCCTCGCCCAGCGTGTTCCTGGCGGCGGCGATCCAGCGGACGCGCCGGCTCCGCCTCGGGCCGCTCGTCTATACGCTGCCGCTCTACAACCCGCTGCGCCTGATCGAAGAGATCTGCATGCTGGACCAGATGAGCGGCGGCCGGCTCGAGCTCGGCGTCGGGCGCGGGATTTCGCCGATCGAGGTCGGGTTCCACGGGTTGAGCGCCGACCAGACCCCGCGCATGTATGTCGAAGCGCTGCAGGTGATCCTGAAGGGTCTCGCCGGGCCGGTGCTCGACCATCGAGGCGAATTCTACCGTTTCAGCGGCGTTCCGATGGAGCTGGCGCCGGTGCAGAGGCCGCATCCGCCGCTGTGGTTCGGCGGCCATTCGATCGACAGCGCCGAGCGCGCGGCGCGGCAGGGCGGGAACTACGTCACCCAGGACACGGCGGCGGCGGCCCGCCCCTATACGGATGCGTATCGGGCCGAGTGGCGCCGGGTGGCCGGGGCCAAGCCGTCGCCGAAGCTCGGCCTCGCAAGGTTCATCATCGTCGCGGAGACCGACGACGCCGCCCTGGCACTCGCCCGGCGCGCCTACCCGAAATGGCACGCGAACTTCGCCTCGCTCTACAAGCGCTTCGGGCGCCCCCCGTCGGGGGGCGAGCGGTCGTCGAACTTCGACGACATCCGCCACGGCGGGCGCGGCATCGCCGGATCGCCGGCGACGGTGATCGAGATGCTCCGCACCCAGGCGGCCGAAGCCGGCGTCGACTACATCGTGGCGCAGTTCGCCTTCGGCGACCTGACCTTGCCGGAGGTCATGCGTTCGGTCGGCCTGTTCGCGGGCCAGGTCATGCCGGCGCTGCGGAGCGTGTGATCGCGACGCTTTAACGAAGATGGCGCGAAGTCGCGCGGCCCCGGCCTTATTCTGTCACGGCGCTCAACTCCCGCGTGCGCTCCGGTCACCGCTTGATCACTTCCGATGCACGATTTTGTTTCATACATCATAGGGCGTGGCCGAAATCCGGCGATTTGCCGGCGGCCAAGGTGGAGGAGAAAACCATGCACTCGGATCCCAAAGGCGCCGAGGTTGCCGAAGCCCGGCGGCGGTTCCTGGCCAAATGTGGGCAATTCGCGGCCGCGACCCCGCCGGCCATCAGCCTCTTGCTGGCAGCGTCGCGGTCGAACTATGCCGTGGCGGCGTCCGGCGGCGCGACCAGCAGCGGCGGCGGTGGCGGCATCAGTCTCGCCGGCGGCCCAAACGGCCCGGTGACCACGAGCAGCGTCAACACCGGCACGACCCTTCCCAGCAATCCCACGGGCGGTACGACCGCGGGACGCTCGTGCGGCAATGCGTTCGATTCGATGTTCAACAACGACAAGTGCATCCGCTGAACCTGACTCGGCGGGCGTGACTTAAGACTCGGGTGACAACGGCGGCAGAACGCGACCCTCTCCCAAAAAAAGTCGCGACTGACGAGAAGCCGGCGATGGGCATGCGTGCGAAGAGCACGCATGCCCATATGCTGAGGGCTTCCTTCCCGGCCTCCCGGCCTCCGCGCCCCGACGCTGTCGCAAGCCCGGAGCGGCTGGTATAGGCTACCCCTGAAACAGAGGGAGGGGTCATGGCCGCACTCCGATCGCGGACCAGACGCAAGCCTGGACGCGCCAAGCGCAAAACGCGCCGTGCAACGCCGAAACTGTCGCTCCGCCGGGCGCTGCGCAATGGCCCGCGGGTCAACCTCGCGGTCGGCGAAATCATCCGCGTCGCGCAGCTGCCGAGCTATACGCCGCCCGGCCACAGCGAGACGACCAACGTCCGGCTCGTCGACGGACGCTTCAACGGCAGGTTCGAGCTGGTCCTGGGCCGGATCGAGCCCGGCGGCATCGCCGACCGGCACAGCCACGATCATGCGGCGCAGGTGATCTACGTGCGGGCCGGCCAGGCGCGCGTCACCCTCGGCAACGACCCGCCACAGATCTGCGGTCCGGAAACCGTGATCCGCATCCCCGCGGGCGTCGAGCACGAGGTCATCAGCCTCGGCCCGGAGACGCTCGACCTGATGATCGTCTATAGCCCGCCGCTCGCGGGTGTGAGATAGGCTCATGTCGCGTCGAGGTTTCCGCTGCCGCTCGCTTTTTATTCTGACCGCCCTCGCATTTGGCCGCCCCGAATGCCGGAGATTTTCAGGGGGCGAAGCCCCCTGCGACCCCGGCCCCAAATGCTCGGGCGGCGAACGCGCATCCGCGCGTTCGAATGACTCACTTCAAAGATCTGCCCCTCCCGAATGAAGCCGCTTCTGACCGGCGTGAAGATCGTCGATCTGACCACGGTCGTGCTGGGACCCTATGCGACCCAGTTTCTGGCCGATCTCGGCGCCGAGGTGATCAAGATCGAGCCGCCCGAGGGCGAGATCTGCCGGAACATCGACAACGCGCGCCATCCCGGCATGGGCCCGCTCTATCTGAACCTCAACCGCAACAAGAAAAGCATCGTCCTCGACCTGAAGAAGCCGGACGACCGCGAAGCCCTGCTGCGCCTGGCGGACACCGCCGACGCCGTGGTGCACAACATCCGGCCCTCGACCATTGCCCGCCTGAAGCTCGGCTATGAGGTGTTCCAGGCGCGCAATCCGCGGCTCGTCTACTGCGCCGCCACCGGGTTCGGGGGCGACGGGCCTTATGGCGACCTGCCTGCCTATGACGATGTGGTGCAGGCCGCCTCGGGGATCGCCGCCCTTAATCACGTGAACGGCGAGCCGCGCTACATGCCGACGATCGTCGCCGACAAGGTCACCGGCCTGTTCACCGCGAACGCGGTGCTCGCGGCGCTGATGCATCGCGACCGCACGGGCAAAGGCCAGGCGGTCGAGGTGCCGATGCTGGAATGCCTGGTGTCGTTCGTGATGGCCGAACATCTGAGCGGCGCCACGTTCGAGCCGCCGCTGGCGCCGCCCGGCTATGTGCGGATGCTGGCGCGCAAGCCCTTCCGCGCCCGGGATGGCTATGTCGCGATTCTCCCCTACATGACCGACCATTGGGTCCGCTTCCTGAAGCATATCGGCCGCGACGACCTGGCCCAAAGCGAGACCGTTCTGGATTCGCAAAAGCGCAGCCTGGCGGTCGACAGCCTCTACGCGGAGGTGGCGAAGGCGACGCCCACCAAAACGCGCGCCGAATGGTTCGAGGAGCTGAAGGCGCTGGGCATCCCGTGCATGCCGGTGAACCGCCTGGACGAGTTGTCCGAGAATGAGCACCTGCGCGCGGTCGGGATGTTCGAGGGCTTCGATCATCCGACCGAAGGGCGGCTGCGCGGCATCAAATTTCCGGTGCGCTTTTCGGGCGTCGAGGACCGGCCCGACCGCCCGGCGCCGAGCTTGGGGCAGGATAACGAAGAGCTGCTCGGCGGAAGGATCACCCCCCACCCTACCCTCCCCCGCAAGGGGGGAGGGATTTAAGATCGAGATGCGATCTCTCTCTTGTCCCCTCCCCCTCGATGGGGGAGGGTTAGGGTGGGGGTGGTAAACGTCTCATGGATTTCAGCCTCACCGCCGAGCAGGAGCAGATCCGCGACGGAGTTCGCAAGCTGTGCGCGGGATTCGACGACGCGTATTGGCTCGAGACCGATCGGGCGGCGAAGTTTCCGGAAAAATTCTATGCCGCCATGGCGGCCGGCGGGTGGCTCGGGATCGCCATGCCGGAGGCGTATGGCGGCGCCGGCCTCGGCATCACCGAGGCGGCGTTGATGATGCAGACCGTCGCGGCATCGGGGGCGGCCATGACCGGGTGCTCGTCCGTCCACATGAACATCTTCGGGCTCAACCCGGTGGTCGTGTTCGGAACCGACGAGCAGAAGCGCCGGATGCTGCCGCCCTTGATCCAGGGCCGGGAGAAGGCATGCTTCGCGGTGACCGAGCCCGATGCCGGGCTCAACACCACCGAGATCGCCACGCGCGCCGAGCGGCGCGGCGACGCTTACGTTGTCAGCGGGCGCAAGATCTGGATCTCGACCGCGCAGGTCGCGCACAAGGTGCTGCTGCTGGCGCGCACGACGCCCCTCGACCAGGTCAAACGCAAGACCGACGGCCTCACCCTCTTCTACACCGATCTCGACCGCACCCACGCCGAGGTGCGTGAGATCCCGAAGATGGGCCGCCACGCCGTCGATTCGAACCTGATCTTCCTCGACGGCATGACCGTTCCGGTCCACGACCGCATCGGGCCCGAGGGCGACGGGTTCCGCACCCTCCTGCATGGGCTCAACCCCGAGCGCATCCTGGTCGCCGCCGAGGCGGTGGGCATCGGGCGTGCGGCCCTGACCAAGGCGGCGCACTACGCCAAAGAGCGGGTGGTGTTCGGCCGGCCGATCGGCCAGAATCAGGCCATCCAACACCCGCTCGCCCGCTGCTGGGCCACCCTCGAGGCCGCCGACCTGATGACGTTCAAGGCGGCGTCGCTCTACGATCAGGGCAAGGAGTGCGGCGCCGAAGCGAACGCCGCCAAGTATCTGGCCGGCGAAGCCGGCTTCGAGGCGTGCGAGCAGGCGGTGCTCACCCTGGGCGGCATGGGCTATGCCGAGGAATATCACGTCGAGCGCTACCTGCGCGAAAGCTGGATCCCGCGCATCGCCCCGGTGACGCCGCACCTGATCCTGAATTTCATCGCCGAACGCGTGCTGGGCCTGCCGAAATCGTACTGAGCGGCGCAGTTCCCTGCCGCGTCATTCCCGCGTAAAGCGGGAATCCAGAGTCTGTTTCACCACGGAGACACGGAGATCACGGAGAAGAGGAAGAGACGACACTCTCCTCATCCCTCTGTGCTCTCCGTGCCTCCGTGGTTGAATTCTCTCTGGATGCCCGCTTTCGCGCGCAGGACGAGGTATAGGTGAAGCCCTCGACCCGCACGCGTGCGGCGCAAATTCATCGACGGCTATGAACTACTTCACACGTCGGCCGCGCGGTCTGGGCTAAACCTCTCACTGTCGGGGGCGGACGGAGTCGGCGGCGCCAACGCGTGGTTGCCTTCGCTGATCAGAATAGACGTTGGCATCGCCCGACCAACCCAGGCGAGGGGACAGCCACATGCCACGACCCGAATTCGGAATGCGTCACGAGCAGGCGGAGATCGCCTCGCGGCTGTACAATCGAGCCGAGCTCGAGCTCGGTCTCTCGAACCCGGAGAGGGTCGAGCTGCAACGGCTCGCCTCCAGCCTCGAAGCCGAACGCGGCCGGAGCCTTCTCAGCCGGCTCGCGGCCGGGCTCGACTGGTTCTTCAAGCGCGGCGGCCAAGGGGCGTAGAAGAACGATTTCACCGCGGAGGGCGCAAAGAAGCGCCGAGGACGCGGAGATCTACAGCCTCGTCCGTCATTGCGATCTCCCGTATGGGAGCGAAGCAATCCAGCGGCTCGACGACTGGATCGCTTCGTCGCGGAGCCTGTCCTCGGGCCCGCCGGAGCCTGTCCTCCGGCCCGCCTTCGGCGGGACCGGTGGGGCGGGACCCGGGGGCTCCTCGCGATGACGGTAAATCTGACCGAAGGCTCTAGCCGACGACGAGAGCGCCGTGCTGGCTTTGGCCTTCGGTCATGCCGCGCGCCTTCATCCAGTCATAGGCGCGGTTGAACAGGGTCGGATCGTAATAGTCGACGTACTTGTAACGCACGAACGCGCGCAAGAGCTCGGTGGGCTTCAAGGCCCCCTTTGCATGCGCCGTCACGTGGTGCGCGTATTTGTAGAAATCCGTGTTGATCATGTCGACGGCGACGTTCTCGGCGTCGTAGTAGGCCTTGCGCTGCTCGGGCGTCAGCTCGGGTGCCACGACCTCGCCGCCGCGATAGAACGACGCCGCGACGACGTGCGCGCCTTCCTTGAGGCCGAGACTGATGAACGGCTCCATCACCGTCACGGCGCGGAACTTGCCGCTCTTCAGCCCGGCATAGCGCGTCTGCGGCAACCCGCCCTGCACGATCTTCACGTGCTCGGCACCGACGGCGCTCTCCAGCATCTGGATCGTCGTGTAGTGCGAGCCGGTCAGCTCCTGCACCACCACCGGCACGTCGGCCATGTCGCGCGGTGTCTGCAGCCCGTCTTCGAAGGAGAGGATCGCCTGGGCGGCCACGGCAGCACGCAGCGCCGCGATGTTGCCGCCGCGCTGGCCACGCTCGAGCCGGTCGATGCTCGCCCATTCGCAGACGTTGTAGCTGTCGGCCGAGCCGCACTCGAACAGGTTTTCCTTGAGGCGCGCCAGGATCGGCTTCTCGGCGCTGTCGCGCTCGCGGTCGTCATAGGTCGCGGAGAACGCGACGTCGAGCCCGGCCTTGGTGAACAGGCCTTCTTCGATGCCGACGATGACCGGCAGGTCGAAGACCGGATTATTGGGCGCGATTTTGACGACGGTGTTGGGCATGGATCCTCGCTATAAAACTCTGCCTCGAATATAGGCGCTTTGCCGGACCGTATCCAGCGGGTGGAGACCGTCATTTCCCGCCGGTGCGCACATAGGCCCACAGGTCGGCCACATCCTCGTCGCTGAGCTTCTCGCGCCACGGCGGCATGGCTTGGCCCTTGCCGTTCAGGACGGAGGTCCGGAACCTCTCGAACTGGTCGGGCGGGAAGCGGCGCAGGTCGAACACCACGCCGCCGGGATTGACCATGTCGCGGCCATGGCACGCGGCGCAGGTCTCTGCGTATATGTCGCGCCCCTGGTCTTCGTTGGCCGCGCGGGCCGACGTGCCCATGAAGGCTGCGGCGCACGACATCGCGATGAGGACAGCTCGACAGCGAGAGAAGCGCATCAGCATCCGATGTCGGAGCTTTGTATCTCACCCCCACCCCACCCTCCCCCCTCAAGGGGGAGGGAGTATGAGGCAGCGGCTCGTCTTTTGGTGTTCCCTCCCCCCTTGCGGGGGAGGGTTAGGGTGGGGGGTTCACACATCGGCAATGCGGCGCTCACACCTTCTTCTGGCGCAGCGAGGCGACGCGGATGGGCGGCGTCCATGGCCGATCCACCCAGCCGACGCCGCGGCGGGCCACCTGAACGTCGAGCAGATACGGCTTGCCCGCCACCGTCGCGGCGCGGGCGCGGCCCAGCGCCGCCTGGAGCTGCGCCGGGGTCTCGACCACCTCGGCCTCGACGCCGAACCCCTTGGCGATCGACGCCATGTTCATGTCCGGGTTGCCGAGATAGTCGTGCACGAACTGGCCGGTCTCCATCATGCGGCCGCCCGGCACGTTCGCGACGACGCGGCTGTGCGGCCCGCCATACGCATGATTGTTGTAGACGACGACGATCACCGGCAGCTCGAGCCGCGCCATGGTCCACAGCGCGGTCGGCCCGAAGATGAACGAGCCGTCGCCGACCAGGCAGATCACCTGCTGATTGGGACGCGCCAGCTTGACGCCGGCCGCGGTGCCGACGCCGGATCCCAGATGCGAGCCGTAATAGTAGAACAGCTCGCGCCCGCCGAGCGGATTGAAATCGAAGCTGTGCACGCCGACCGCGCCGGCTTCGTGCACGACGATCGCGTCCGGATCGGAAAAGCGCGCCACCTCGTAGGTGACTCGGTCGGCGATCAGCGGCGCATTGTCCCATTCCGGCGACTTGACGATATCGGCGCGCAGAAGCCGCGCGTTGTCGGTAAACTGCCGGATCTCGACCGCACGCTCCGCCGCCTTCTGCTTCAACGCCGGCGTCATCAGGCCGTCGACCGCGGCCTGCAGGTCGTCCAGGCCGTAGGCCACGTCGGCGACCAGCGGCACCTCGGTGTTCATCACCTTGCCGATGCTCTCGAAGTCGATCCGCATATCGATGAATTTCGGGCCGCGCGGCACGATCGGCGCCGGGCTGTTGTGCTGCAGCTTGTTGCCGATGTTGATGACGACGTCGACGTTCTTAGGATAGGTGAGCGAGGCCAGCGTGCTCGCCGGCACGTTGCCGACGAACAGCGGATGCGTCTCCGGGAAGTTCGCGTAGAGCTGGCGCGCCTGGGTGACGGCCATGCCCAGAGTCTCGGCCAGCTTCACGGCCTTGGTGACCGCCTTGGTGCGATAGACCTCGTCGCCGACGATGAGCAGCGGCATCCGGGCCTCGACCAGGAGCTTGGCCGCGCGCTCCACCTCGACCGGATTGGGCCGCACGCGCATGCGCGGGTCGACCTGGTCCTGCGCGATGATCTCGGTGCGCGCGCGCTCGTCGTTGAAATCCGAATGCCAGGAGATGTAGGCCGGACCGAAGGGCGGCGTCCACGCCGCCTTGAAGGCGCGGCGCACCGTCTCGGGGATCATGTCAGGACGCCGGGCGAGCCAGGTGTACTTGGTGATCGGCTGCACCATCTGTTCCTGGTTCGGGACTTCCTCGAAGCCGTCGCGGCCGGCGCGGCGCGACTGGTCGGTTCGGTAGCTGTAAAAGACGAGCGGCGTCTGCTCCTTGAAGGCGTTGAACATCTGGCCGACGGCGTTCGCCATGCCGACCACGCCGGCCTGCATCACGATCGCCGGCTCGCCCGACGCCTTCACGTAGCCCGCCGCCATGGCGGCACCCGGGCCTTCGTGCGGCGTCAGCACGTATTTGAGCTGCGGCCGGTCGACCAGCGCCTCGTAGAACTGCGCATCCTCGCTCGCCGAGTTGCCGAACACGTATTTGACGCCCGAGGCGATGAGCTGCTCGGCAAAACAGGCGCCGCCGGGCCCCTGGAACGGCTTGACGGCGGCCGCGGCGGCGCCGGGTGCGGCGTCCTCCGCCGCCACCGCGCTCACCGAGCTCAGCACGGATTTGGCGGCGGCGAGGGTCAGGCCGGTCTTGGTCAGGCCGTTGACGAAGCTGCGCCGCGACATCGAGGTCGACGACAGATAACGGGACACCAGTTTGCGCATCTAAGGCTTCCCCCTGACATCTATTTCTTGGCGGCGACACCGGGGCCGAATTCGGTCCCGAGATAGTCGGCCATGAGCTGGCGCTCCTCGACGGTGTAGAGCCCGCCGCGGCCCATCATGCGATAGATCGTCGCCTCCCAGGCGCGGCGATCCTGGCGCTGGTCACGGAACATCGCGTCGGTATGGCATTGGAAGCACTTGGCGGCGACGAGGTCGCGGCCAGGGTTGGCCGCCGCCGGCGCCTGATTGGCCGCGTCTTGGGCCCGCGCCGGCGCCAACAGCAGGACCAGAGCGACGACGCCGAGTGCCGCGCGACGAGTGGACATCCGCTTTTCTCCCCCAAGGCATGTTCTTCCGGCCGATATTAGCGTGGAATCGTCCGGTCGAGTATCGGATCGGTGTCGGACGTCGGGCGGGTGACGCCCCTCCCCGGGAGGGCTAGAGTGGCCGGGGGATTTCAACATGAAGGGGATCGACGTGCCGGAGGAGTTGAGGTGATGGACGCGACGGTGGCCACGCGGAACGCCGCATTGTCGGTCGCGGGCGTCGGGCATGTGTTCGGCCAGTCGGCCGGGGCGGCTGGTGTGCGCGCCCTCGAGCGGGTCGACTTCGATCTCGCGACCGGCGAGTTCTTCAGCGTCATCGGCCCGTCGGGCTGCGGGAAATCGACGCTGCTCGACATCGTGGCCGGGCTGATGGCCCCGACCGAAGGCACGGTGCGCTTCGAAGGTGCGGAGGTGCGCGGCGAGGTGCCGGAGGGCATCGGCATCGTGTTCCAGGAAGACGCGAGCTTTCCGTGGCTGAGCGTATGGGACAACGTTGCGTTCGGGCTGCGCCGCCAGGGCGTGGACGCGGCCGAGATCCGCCGCCGCGTCGACTACGCGATCGGCTTCATGGGCCTGACCGCGTTCGCGAAGCATTATCCGGCGCAGCTCTCCGGCGGCATGCGCCAGCGCGTGTGCATCGCCCGGACGCTGGTGCTGCAGCCGCGGCTGATCCTGCTCGACGAGCCTTTCGGAGCGCTCGACCAGCAGACGCGCCTGATCATGGGCGAGGAGCTGCTGCGGCTGTGGCGCGAGACCAACGCCACCGTGATGCTGATCACCCACTCGCTGGACGAGGCGGCCATGCTGTCGGACCGGGTCGGCATCATGTCGGCGCGGCCCGGCCGGTTCATCGAGACGCTCGCCACCGGCTGGGCGCGCGACCGCGATTCCCGGATCCTCAACGACCGCCGGTTCGGCGAGATCACGGCCAAGATGTGGTCGCATCTGCGGACCGAATCGCTGAAGGCGATGGGCAAGGCGCCCGGGTGAATGATCCCCGCGCATCGTCATTGCGAGGAGCGCAGCGACGAAGCAATCCAGAGCGATGCTACAGACTGGATTGCTTCGCTGCGCTCGCAATGACGAAACCTTCACGCTAAATAGCATGGCGTTTGCCGGCATCATCCGGGTCCTGGTCGTGGTGGCGTTCATCGCCGGCGTCGAGGGCTTATGCCGGAGCGGGGTGATCGACCGCTTCACCATGATCCCGCCGAGCGAGATGGTCACCGCCCTGGCCGGCATCCTGCGGACCGGCAACATCGCGCCTGACGTGAGCTTTACCTTCGTCAACATCCTGGCCGCCATCGCGGTCGCGATCGTGGCCGGCTTCGCGCTGGGCGCCGTCGTGCACGGCCTGCCCAGGCTGCGCCGCGTCGTGACGCCCCTGCTCGCCGCCTATTACGCGGTGCCGAGCTTCGTCTTCTATCCCGTGCTGATCGTGCTGCTCGGCTTGAACCGGCTGCCGCTGATCGCGATCGGCGCCGTGCTCGGCGTGGTCGGGATGATGGTGAGCACCCTCGACGGGCTCGACCGCATCCCGCGGGTGCTGCTGAAGACCGCGTCGGGATATCGCATGACGCCGCTCAGCGTGGCGCTGCGCATCAAGCTCCCGGCGGCGGCGCCGCAGCTGTTCACCGGCGTCAAGCTCGCCGTCACCTACTCGATCATCGGCACCCTCGCCGGCGAGTTCATCCTCTCGATCGCCGGGATCGGCCGGCGGCTGGCAATCGCGTATAACGACCTCGACAATCCGACGATGTACGGCCTGCTGCTCCTGGTGATCACCACCATCGTCGCGATCAACGCGGTCATCTTTCGCCTGGAGCGGCGGCTGCACCGCCGCTGGAGCCGCGCGTGACCCGGCCGGCGGCCGAGCGGCTGGACGCGCTGTGGTTCGCGCTCGCCGTCCTGGCGCTGTGGCAGGGGC
>DASWFO010000105.1:0-10677 GCA_036394195.1 Alphaproteobacteria bacterium
CGGAGCAGTCCGAGCTCGAACACGCCGATCACGCCTTCCTGCCGGCCGCGGAACTGCCAGCGCGGGACGATGATGCCCTGCTCGTGCAGCCTCGCCGTGATGCCCAGCGGGGCCAGGACCTCGAGCGTCGGTGGGTGAAACGACCCGGCGCGCAGATCCATGAACAGCTCCGGATGCGCTTCCAGCACCAGCACCGGGATGTCGCGCGACGCGAGGCTGTAGGCGGCCACCAGGCCCACCGGCCCGGCGCCGACGATGATCACCCGCTTGCGGGCTGTGTCGAGACCGGTCCCTGCCATCGGGTCAGTCGAGCAACGGCGGCAGTCGATAGCGCGCCCAGTTGTCTTTCACCTTTTGCAGCATCTCGCGCGGCGGCAGCGAGCGCTCGGGGTAGGCATGCTTGCGCGTCGCGTCGATGCCGAGCTTGCCGCTGTAGATCGCCGTCTCCTTCGGCATCGACGGGTCGAGCGGCAGCCCGGTGCCTTTGTCCCACACCGTCAGGTCGCGGTCGGGCTGCACGCGCGTCGCGACATGCCATTCGACGTCGTTGTCGTCGTAGATGTCGCAGTCGTCCTCGACCACGATCACGCGCTTGGCGCGGTTGGGATAGGTGGCCCAGCAGCCGCTGAACACCGCCTTGGCGTGCGAGGGGAATTGCGGCTTGATCCGCACGACCACGTGCGACTGGCAGGACATCGGGTGCACGTAGGCATCGAGCACGCCCGGGATGCCGCAGCCGCGCAGCGCCGAGAGCAGGATCGATTCCATCGCGATGTCCTTGATGCAGCTCCCTTCGCTGGGCGGCATCTGCTCCTGGAAGCCCTGATGGATCGTGCCGTGGCGATAGGTGATCGCGGTGACCTCGATCACCGGCGAGTTCGCCGGCGGGCCCATGTGGCCGTAGAACTCGCCGAACGGACCTTCCTTCTCGCGGAAGCCCGGCTGGACGACGCCCTCGATGACCATCTCGGCATGCGCCGGGACGATCAGGTCGACGGTTTCGCATTTCACGACCTCGACCGCCTCATCGGCGAGCGCTCCGGCCACCGTGATCTCGTCGACGCCGTAGGGGACCCGGCCGACCGAGGTCATGCCGAGGCAGGGCGGCGGACCGATGACGATCGCCACCTCCATCGGTTTGTTCGCCGCTTCGTATTTCTGGAAGATCACGCCGGAGTGCTTGGCGGGCTGGATCAGGATTCCGATCCGGTTCGGCCCCTTGATCATGCCGCGATAGACGCCGGCGTTCTGGATCCCGGTCTCGGGGTCCTTCTGGATCACCGCCCCGGCCGAGAGATAGGGGGCCGCGTCGCGGGTCGGCGTCCAGGTCGGGATCGGGAAGGCGAGCAGATTTACCCCGTTGCCGCGGACGATGTTCTCTTTGACCGGCCCCGTCTTGACCAGCTTCGGGGCCAGCGGCCTGGCCAGCGCCTTCACCCATTTGTCGTGGATCGCCTGCTTGTCGATCTGCCCGTTGGCCGTCGGCACGCCGAGGGCCATTCCGTAGATCTCGCGCGAGGCGCCGAGCACGCCGGTGAGGACCGGCGTCTTGAAGCCCTTGATGTTGTCGAACATCAGGGCATAGCGCTGCTCGGGGGGCTGATACATCAGCTGGCGCGTGATGCAGGCGATCTCCCAGTCCTTGTCGACCTCGGCGCTGACGCGCTTGAGCTTGCCGCGCGTCTCCAGATGCGACACGAGATCGCGCAAGCTGATGAACGACATTCGGTGTTCCTCCCCAATCCTTAACGCCCGGGGCTCCGGGCAGACCATGTTTCACGTTTCATGCCACGACCGCAATCGCGGCCGGGCCGCCGGCGCCGGCTGCGCCGCCTAGGTTTCCGGCAAGCCGCCCGCGGCGTCGCCCAAGAATGCGGCAATGGCCGCGCGGACTAGCGGTTTTCCCAGGGGTCCATGGCGGCGTAGTGCCCCCAGACGTGGCTGAAGTATTCCTCCTTGCGGGCACCGGTGAGCACGCTGCGCACCTCGCCGGTGGAGATCTTCTGGACCGTCCCGACCTGGGCCGCGATCCACTGCAGGTGCGCGGTCTCTTCCAGCGCGAAGGCGGTGATGCAGGCGTTCTCGATCGAATCGCCCGCCACACACACGCCGTGGTTCTTGAGCACCACCGCGCAGGCCTCGCCCATCGCGTCGCGGACCATGCGGCCGCGCTCGGGCGTGTCGATCTGCCGGTCGTACTCGAGGATCGGCACCTGCGGCGCGAAGATGGCGCCGCGGTTGCCGACCGGCAGGATGTTGACCCCGGCGATGCCGAACGCCGTCGCATAGGTCGGATGGGCGTGGACCACCGACGTCACGTCCGGCCGCGCCTTCATGATCTCGAGATGCATGAAACGCTCGTCGACCGGCTCGATGCGCCCCTCGAGCCAGTTGCCCTCGAGGTCGACGGTGACGAGATCGTTGACGTCGGTGTCGATCAGCGAGCGGCCCTCGGAGTGGATATGGCCCAGGATCAGCACCCGGTCGGTGCCGGGAATGCGGGCGCTGACGTGGCCTTTGGTCAGCGGCCAGATGCCGCCGGCGGTCAGGATGCGGTGCACCTTCGCCAGCCGGCGGCGCAGCGCCAGAATCTCCGTCTCCTTGGCGTTGGCGGCGGTCGCGAGAGCTGGGCCTTCCATGGTCATCTCCTCACTTGGCGGTTTCGGGGGCCACATACAGATCGAGCTTGTCGATCAGGCGGCGATACTGCGTGTCCTCGTCGGCGAAGAATTTCTGGAACGCGGCGGCGTTCAGATAGCGCACGCCGAGCAGCAGCGTGCCCATGTGCTGGACGAAGTCGGGCCGGGCGCTCAGCCGGCCGACGGCCTCGCTCACCTGGGCCACGATCGCGGCCGGCGTGCCCTTCGGCGCGAACACGCCGTGCCAGGACGAAATGACCAGGTCCACGCCGCCTTCGCGCATCGTTGGAATATTTGGATAGAGATCGACATGGCCCTCGGCCGCGATGCCCAGGGCGTCGATCTTCTGCGATTCGATCATCGGCTTCATCGGCGCCACGATGTCGAAATCCGTGTCGATATGGCCGCCGGCCAGGGCCACGCTGCGCTCGCTTCCGCCGCGGAACGGGACGTAGATCACATCGAGGCCGGCCTTCTCGGCGAACGCGGCGGCGAAGATATGCGCCGAGCTGCCGGCATTGATGCCGACGCGCAAGGCTCCGGGATTCTTCCGCCCATAGGCGACGAAATCGGCGAGGCTGCGCCAGCCGCGGGCGTGCGGCACCGCGACGGCCGCCGGGTCGATGTTGATCAGCGCGACCAGCTCGTACTCGCTCGCCTTGGTCGGGGTGGGCACCGTGTATTGGGCGGTGAGGAACCCGGTCGAGAACAGCCCCAGCGTGTAGCCGTCCGCGGCGGCGCCGGAGACCTCCTTGGCGCCCAGGACGCCGCTCGCCCCCGGTCGGTTGATCACCACCACCGGCTGGCCGAGCTCGGGCTTCAGGAACTGGGCGACGGCGCGCGCGACCAGATCGGTGCGCCCGCCGGCGGGGAAGGGGACGACCAGGCTGATCGCCTTGGTGGGATAGGACTGGGCCTCGGCCGCCGTGGCCGCGAGGGCGCCGAGCAGCAGTGCCGCGACGAACAGCCGCATCGCTTACAGACCCTTCGGCAGGCGGATCTCGCCGAGCGGCGGCAGCCCGTAATCCGACCAGCGGTCCGCCACCTTCTGCAGATGATCGCGGCTGGGCAGCGACAGGGCGGGATACTCCCAGCGCCGGGTTGCGTCGATGATCACCTTGGAGCCGAACTCTTCGGCCGGGATTTCCTCCGGCGGATGGCCGGACGGATCGAGCTCGACCGCGGCTGTGTTCGGCAGGACGCGCATGTCGCGCGCCGGATTCACCCGCCACGACAGGATCCACTCGCGCATGAACGGGTCGCGGATGTCGTCGTCCGCGTCGGCGACGACGATCCACTTGTAATAGCTCATGCCGAAATAGCCGAGCACGGCCATCGCGACCTGGTCGACATGGCCGGTGTACATTCGCTTGAGGCTGATCCACAGCGTGGCCGTGCAGCCGCCGGATTCGAGCGCGTGCAGGTCGACGATGCCGGGAATGCGCACGGTCTCGTTGAGATGCTTCAGCAGGTTGGCTTCGAGCAGGTTGCGCTTGATCATGCTGCTCTCGCTCGGCGGGAACTGGCTGATGATGCCGAGCAGGATGGGATTCTTGCGATGAGTGATGCACTTCACGTTGAACACCGGGCACTCGCGTCCGCCCGCCATGAAGCCGGTGAACTCGCCGAACGGGCCTTCGCGCTCGACGTAGTCGGTCGGGATCTCGCCCTCGATCACGATCTCAGCCGTCGCCGGGACCTCGATGTCGACCGTCTCGCACTTGACCAGCTCGACGGCCTTGCCGCGGATGCCGCCGGCGATGGCGAGCTCGTCCACGCCATAGCGGCCGGGGGCCACCAGGTAATGCACCGGGTCGGCGCCGATATAGAGCGCCGCCGGCATCGGCTTGCCGCGCGCTTTCCATTTGGCGTGGTGGATGGCGCCGCCGCGATCGGGCGCCCCGAACAGGATGCCGGTCTTGTTGGGGCCCTTGATCTGGCCGCGCCGGATGCCGACGTTGCGCACCCCGTTGTCGGGGTCCTTGGTGACCCACAGCGGAGTCAGGTACGGGCCGGCGTCCTTGCCGGCGGTCCAGATCGGCACCGGCAGCTTGGTGAGGTCGACGTCGCGGCCGGAGAGGATCACCTCCTTGCACGGACCGCTTTTCACGATCACCGGCTCGATCGGCGCGGCCAGGCCGCGGATCGTCCGCTCGTGGATCGCCGCCGGTGTCGGCTCGCATTCGAGCGCGATCGACATCATCCGGGTCGACGCGGCGACCACGCCCGACACCACCCGGCCGCCGGGAAAGCCCTTGATGTTGCGAAAGCCGAAGCCATAGCGGCTCTGCTCTTGCATGCCGCGGAAGATCATGCGACCGATGGCCGAGATCTCCCAATCCTTGTCGACCTCGCGATCGATCCAGCGCATCAGGCCCTTGCCTTCGAGCGTCTCGAGATAGGGCCGCAGGCTCTCGTAGGGCATCAGGCGCTCCCGCTTGCAGGGTCGGCAATTCATTATTTATGTTTCATTTCAGAAAATTTGGAAAGGCATTCGTCATGACCCAGCTGCGCCGGCCCACCCGCATCGCCGTGATCGGCTATGGCGCCATCACCGATGAGATCGTCACGTGCCTGGAGCGGCGCGGTCAGATCGGCGCCCTGATCGGCGTCCTGGACCTGCCGGAGCGGATCGACCAGCTGAAAGCGAAAGCCAACGGCCGCTTTCCGGTGGTCGCGGTGCTGAATGATCTCATGGCGACCAAGCCCGACCTGGTCATCGAGGCGGCTGGGCATGCCGCGGCCAAACGGTTCGCCCCGCAGGTTTTGAGCACTGGCGCCGACCTATTGATCGCGTCCGTGGGCGCATTGGCCGACCGCGACTTCGCAAGCCGGCTCGAGGCCGCTTCGGCGGAGGGCGGCGACCTGTGGATCGCGGCCGGTGCGGTGGCCGGCATCGACGGCCTGCTCGCCGCGCGCACGGCCGGGCTGAAGTCGGTGACCTACACGTCGCTGAAGGGCCCGAAAGCATGGACCGGCACGCCGGGAGAAAAGCTGCTCGGGCCCACGGCCGACCGCGAGCGGGTGATCTTTTTCAAAGGCAGTGCCCGCGATGCGGCCATCCAATATCCGCAGAATGCGAATGTCGGCGCCACGATCGCGCTGGCGAGCCTCGGCCTCGACCGGACCGCGGTGCATCTCGGCTCGGACCCGAAGGTCGCGGGGCCGCTCGGCATCATCGACGCCGACGGCGAGTTCGGCACGCTCCATTTCGAAATCCTGGCGCTGGCCTCGCCGATCAACCCGAAGACGTCGGCGATCACCGGCCACAGCCTGATCGCCGCGGCCCTCGACGGCATGCGCTTCAGACCGTTCGCCCTCGCGGGGTGATGCCGGCTGCCTATTCACCTCTCCCGAGGGGAGAGGTCGACCGCGGCAGCGGTCGGGTGAGGGGAAGCCTCGCCGCTTCGCGGTGATGACAAAGCAGAGCGGTGCTGAAGCGTTGCCCCTCACCCGCTCGCTGCCGCTCGCGACCTCATCCCCGTGGGAGAGGTGATTGCAATTGAGTCCGCCTAAATGGAACCCGCTCTAGCAGGTTCCGGTTGAAGTATTACGGCGATGGCCACGGAGGCTCCGCATGACCGATCTGACCGGAAAAACGGCCCTGATCACCGGCTCCACCGACGGGGTGGGGCGGGTGGTTGCGCTGCGGCTCGGCGAAACCGGGGCGCGCATGCTGGTGCATGGCCGCGACCGCGGGCGCGGCGAGCGCGTCGTCGCCGAGATCAAGGACCGCGGCGGCCGCGCCGACTTCCTGGCGGCGGATCTGTCGACGATGGCCGAGGTGCGGCGGCTCGCCGATGCGGTCCAACAGACGACGGACCGGCTCGAGATCCTGATCAACAATGCCGGCATCGGCACCGCCGGCGGCGGGCCGTCGCGGCAGACCACCGCGGACGGCTATGAGCTCCGCCTCGCGGTCAATTACCTCGCCGGGTTCCTGCTGACCCATCGGCTGCTGCCGCTCCTTCGCCAGAGCGCGCCGGCCCGCATCGTTAACGTCGCGTCGGCGGGACAGCAGGCCCTCGACTTCGACGACCTGATGCTGACGCGCGGCTATGACGGTGCCCGCGCCTACTGCCAGAGCAAGCTGGCGCAGATCCTGTTCACCGTCGACCTGGCGCGTGAGCTCGAAGGCTCGGGCATCACGGTCAACTCTCTGCACCCGGCGACCTACATGAACACCACCATGGTCCGCCAGGCCGGTGTCACGCCGGTGAGCCGGGTCGAAGACGGCGCCGCGGCGATTCTGAATCTCGCCGTCTCGCCCGCCCTCGCCGGGCGGAGCGGGCTCTACTTCAACGGCCTGCGCGAGGTGCGCGCCGACCGGCAGGCTTATGACGCCGAGGCGCGGCGGCGCCTGAAAGCCGCGAGCCTGGAGCTCGCTCGGCCGTAGCCGCGCTCCGGGGACGGAACGCCGCCTGGAGCCGGCGCGGCGCGGTTGTCCGCCGGCCCTGGAACGTGATATGAAACATGAAATACCCAGAGTCCGAGCACATTTCCAAGGAGGGCCGGCCGTGGACGCGCAAGTTGAGAAGGGTACGGGACGGTCGATCGGCGCCGAGATCGTCGAGCAGATCAAGGCGGTGTGCCGCATGTGCCATGGCGGCTGCGGGACGATCGTCGAGCGGGTCAACGGCACCATCCGCAAGGTGATCGGCGACCGCGACAACCCGATCAACCGCGGCGCGCTGTGCTCGAAGGCCGGCGCTGCCTCGGTCGAGCAGCTCTATCACGCCCAGCGGCTCGACTATCCGTTGATGCGCGCCGGCGAGCGCGGCAGCGGGAAGTGGAAGCGCATCACCTGGGACGAGGCGCTGGAGTACGTCGCCTCCAGGATGCAGGCGATCAAGGCGCAGCACGGTGCGGAGGCGGTGGCGTTCGGCCGCGGCACCGGCGTCAACAACACGCATATCGTGAGCCGTCTCGCCAATTTGTTCGGCACGCCGAACGTCACCGCGATCGCGTATTTCTGCTATGGGCCGCGCGTCGCCGTGTCCAAGGTCACGGCGAGCGGCAATTTCTCGCAGCACGGCTGGGACACCACGCCGATCCCGGACTTCTACGGCGAGCCGAACTGCATCGTGCAGTGGGGCTCGCAGAAGCGCACCAGCAACGACCACGGCCTGATCGGCCACACGCCGGTGACCGACGCGCTCAACCGCAAGCCGGTCAACATCGTCGTCGACCCGCGCAAGCCGAAGGCCGCCGGCCCGGTCGACATGTGGCTGCCGCTGCGTCCGGCGACCGACGCCGCGATGGCGCTCGGCTGGATGAACATCATCATCAACGAAGAGCTCTATGACAAGGAGTTCGTCGAGAAGTACTGCCACGGCTTCGAGGAGCTGCGGCAGCGGGTGAAGGACTACCCGCTGAGCAAGGTCGCCGACATCACCTGGTGCGACCCCGAGCTCATCGCCAAGGCGGCGCGCACCTACGCGACCACGCGCCCCGGCACCATCGTGTGGGGCAACGGCACCGACCAGCTCGGCAACAACACGTTCCAGGCGACGCGCTCGCTGCTGATCCTGATGGGCATCTCGGGCAATCTCGACGTCAAGGGCGGCAACGTCTTCTACCCGGCACCCAAGCTCAAATATCCGGAGCTGTGGGACAAGCTGCCCCCCGAGCAGCACAAGAAGCGCCTGGGCGGCGACCGCTTCAAGGCGCTGAACCTGACGCCCTATGCCTACGCGCATCCGCCATCGCTGTACCAGACGATGCTGAGCGGCAAGCCGTATCCGGTGAAGGGCTACGTCGTCTTCGGCAACAACACGGTGACCTGCTTCCCGAACACCGGCCGGATCATCGAGGCGATGAAGAAGCTCGATCTCCTGGTCGTGCAGGACCTGTTCATGACGCCGACCGCCGAATACGCCGACATCGTGCTGCCGGCCGCCGGCAATCTCGAGCGCGACGAGCCGCGCTTCCATCTGCACACCAAGGGGCCGAACGCCACTTACATGGACACCGTGTCGCAGAAGCTCGCCGAGATCGGCGAGCGGCGCTCGGATTGGGAGTTCGCGATCGGGCTCGGGCGCAAGCTCGGCTTCGAGGAGTATTTCCCGTCGCTCGAGGAGTTCGCCAACGAAGGCCTGAAGCCGCTCGGCATCACCTGGGACGAGCTCAAGAAGAAGGACCACGGCATCGAGATCCCGGTCGAGTACCAGAAGTACAAGAAGATGGGCTTCGGCACGCCGACCGGAAAATTCGAGATCTATTCGACCATGATGAAGGAGTGGGGCTACGACCCGCTGCCGGCGCATGTCGAGCCGCCGGAAAGCCCGATCAGCACGCCGGAGCGCTGGAAGGACTACCCGCTGATCCTGAACACGGGCGTCAAGCAGCCGATGTTCTGGCACTCGCAGGGGCGCCAGCTGAAGTCGCTGCGCTCGCTCAATACCGAGCCGTTCGCCGAGATGAACATCAGGACCGCCGAGGCGCTGGGCATCAAGAAGGACGACTATGTCTGGATCGAGACCGTGCGCGGCCGGCTGCGCATGAAGGTCACGCTCAACGACCTCACGCACGAGAAGGTGGTCAGCATCCCGCACGGCTGGTGGCTGCCCGAGGCGCCCGGCCCCGACCACGGCGTGTTCGAGGTGTGCTCGAACGTGCTGGTCGACGATTCGCTCGACAGCTGCGACGTGGTGCTGGGCTCCAGCCCGCTCAAGGGCATCCTGTGCCGCGTCGTCAAGGCCGAGGCGCCGGCCCGCACCGTGTCGCAGCGCTGGGCGGACTCGCTGCAGACCGGAGCCGCCGCGGAATAGGAGCGTTGCCCCCCAATGTCAGGATCGATGTCAGCGACGACGTCTGCGCCGGCCCTCCAGGACAAGGCCGTCGACGCGTGCCTCGCCAACGACTGGCACGTCGTCGCCTTCTCCAAGGACGTCGAGGAGGGCAAGCTCCTGGCCACGAAGCTGCTGGGCGAGGACCTCGTCCTGTGGCGGCACGCCGGCAAGGTGCATGTGTGGAAGGACCTGTGCATCCACCGTGGCGCGCAGCTGTCGAAGGGCTGGGTCGTCGACGGCAATGTGGTGTGCCCGTATCACGGCTGGCGCTACGACTGCGACGCGAAGTGCGTGCTGATCCCCGCCCAGCCGGAGACGCCGCCGCCGCTGAAGGCGCGGGCATTTCCGCATCGGGCGGAGGAGCGTTATGGCTTCGTGTGGGCGTCGCTGGGTGAGCCCCAGCACGACATCCCGGCCTTTCCGCGCCATGACGACAAGACGTTCCGGGTGTTTCACGCTGGGCCGTACATGTTCTATGCGAACGCGTTCCGCTCGGTGGAGAACTTCGTCGACGCCACGCACTTCCCGTTCGTGCACGCGGGGCTGAACGGCGTCATGCAGACGCCCGACAAGGTCAACGACTACCAGGTCTTCACCGGACCGGACGGCCTCAAGACCTCGGGCGTGCGCGTCTATCAGCCCTACGGCGATCACCGGCAGGTGCCGGTCAATTCCGAATACCACTACCGCTGTTTCCGGCCGACCACGGCCGGTTTCGAGAAGTTCACGCGCATCGCCGATCCGGCCAAGGCGCATCTCGGCAGCGACAAGGACTGCTTCGTGACCTTTCTGACCGCCCAGCCGCTCGACGAGCTCAACTGCATCATCCGGCTCGGCATCGCGATCAATTTCGGACCGGAGCTGACCGAGACCGACATCCTCCGCCGCCAGGACATGGTGTTCGCGCAGGACAAGGCGATCGTCGAGACCCAGCACCCCGAGCGCATTCCGCTCGACCTGCGCGAGGAGCTGCACATCCGCTCCGACAAGCTAGCGGTCGCCTACCGCCGCTGGCTAAAGGACCTCGGCGTCTCCTACGGCGCGTCCTAGCAATTATTTGCCTCCCCCTTGCGGGGGAGGCCGCGAGCGCCAGCGAGCGGGTGGGGGTGACGCCGCCGCGGTGCTTCCACCGCAGTTCCTCTTTTCTGTGCCTCTGTTGGGGTGGACGGCCCCCGAACGGCATCAATGTGCCAAGCTTGTTGTTGAGCAACCAAGCTGAAGGGGACCGTCCATGGTTGAGATTATCA
>DASWFO010000106.1:0-3392 GCA_036394195.1 Alphaproteobacteria bacterium
TCTCAGGCACCGGGAGCTTCGCCGCCTCGGCCGCCACCGAGCCGAAGCTTGCGGACCGCTTGGAGCCGTCGTGGTGAATCGCGCCGTCGCGGCAGGACAACGACGCCGGCGGCACGTCGAGGCGTTGTGCCGCGGCGGCGACCAAGCTGGACGCGGTCTACCGGATCCCCTTCCAGGCGCACGCCACCATGGAGCCGATGAACTGCACGGCGAGGGTGACGGATGCGGCGTGCGAGGTTTGGGTGCCGACGCAGGGCGTCGAGATGTGCCAGAACATCGCGGCGCGGGTCACCGGCCTGCCGAGCGAGCGGATCATGATTCATCGCACCCTGATCGGCGGCGGATTCGGTCGCCGGCTGCTCGGCGACTTCCTCAAGCAGACGCTGATCGTCGCGATGGCGGTGAAGCGTCCGGTCAAGCTGATCTGGTCGCGCGAAGAGGACATGACGCACGATTTCTATCGGCCGGCGATGCTGCATCACGTGTCCGGCGGCCTGGACGGGGCGGGGGTGCCGGTGGCGCTCGCCCACCGCGTCGTCTCGCCCTCGCACATGCTCTACATCATGCCGCGGGCCATGTTTCCGCAACTCGCCGACTGGACGGCGCCGGCGGCGCCGCCGGAAAACATCGACACCATGGCGGTCGAGGGCCTCGTCGAGTGTCCCTACGCGATCCCAAACCAGCTCGTCGAGCAGCATCGCCTCGAGCTCGACGTGCCGGTATCGGTGTGGCGCACCACCGGGCATGGACCGAACAATTTCGTGCTCGAGAGCTTCGTCGACGAGATGGCCTTTGCCGCAAAGGCGGACCCGCTCGGCTTTCGCCGCTCGCTGCTGAGCGGAAATCCGCGGGCGCGAAAGGTCCTCGATCTCGCCGCGGCAAAGGCCGGATGGGCGGCGGCCAAACCCGCCGGCACGGCGCGCGGCGTCGCGCTGGCGAGCGCTTTCGGCGGGCTCATCGCAAGCGTGGTCGAGCTTTCGGTCGAGGACTCGAAGGTCAAGGTTCGGCGCGTCGTCAGCGCCGTCGATTGCGGGCGCATTCTCGATCCGGGCATCGCCACCTCGAATATCATCGGCGGCGTGGTCTGGGGCCTGTCGGGGATGAGGACCGCGATCACCTTCGACCGAGGCCGCGTCGCCCGGGCCAATTTCGATGCGTTCGAGCCGCTGCATCTCTGGGAGACGCCGCCGGTCGAGGTTCATTTCATCGACAGCGGTGAGAAGCTCGGCGGAACGGGCGAGCTTGGCCCGGTCCCCGTTCACGCGGCCGTTTGCAATGCGATCTTCGCCGCGACGGGTAAGCGTGTCCGCTCCCTGCCGCTCTCCGATTCCGGTTTCTCGTTCGCGTGAGGCGGTCATGACATCTTTCACCATCAATGGCCGCGGCGTGACGGTAAATGCCGATCCCGATACGCCGCTGCTGTGGATCATCCGCGAGCAGCTCGGCCTCACCGGCACGAAATATGGCTGCGGTATCGCCGCCTGCGGCGCCTGTACCGTGCATATCGACGGCGGCGCCGTGCGCTCGTGCTCATTCCCGCTCGGCGAAGCCGAAGGCCGGAGCGTGATCACCATCGAAGGGCTGTCGCATGATCGCTCGCACAAGCTGCAGCGGGCTTGGATCGCGGAGCAGGTGCCGCAATGCGGCTACTGCCAGAGCGGCATGATCATGGCCGCCGCGGCGCTGCTCAAGGAGAAGCCGCATCCGTCCGACGGGGACATCGATGCGGCGATTACCAACATCTGCCGGTGCGGAACCTATCAGCGCGTCCGAAAGGCGATCCATGCGGCAGCCAAGGCATAGGTCTGCGGGGGCACTGAGCCGCCGCGGCTTGATGGCCGCGGGCGTGGGGTTCGCCGCGGGATGCGCAGCCTGCGGCGGTGCGCACGGCGCGCTTGCGGAACTCGCGGGCGCAATATCGAGGAGCGCCGCCTTGGGCGGCAAAGGCTATGTTGTCGACGAGATTCGCGGCCGGCTCTATTGGGTTTCGGACGGCGCCTATAACACTATGTTCGCCGTCTCGTCGGGAGGCGTGATTGCCTGCGATGCACCACCCAGCCTCGGCGCGAATTACCTCAAGGCCGTTGCCGAGGTGACCGACAAGCCCGTCACCCACCTCGTCTACAGTCACGAGCACATCGACCACATCGCGGCCGCATCCATCTTCCCGCCAACGGTGAAGATCGTCGCCAATCGCCCTACGGCCGATCTCCTGGCCCTACGACACGACCCGCGGCGGCTGATGCCGCACATCGTGTTCGACGAACGCTACACGCTGACCGTCGGCGACCAGACGCTCGAGCTGTCCTATCACGGCGTCAATCACAGCCTCGACAACACCTTCATCTACGCGCCTCGCCAGCGCGTCCTCATGCTGATCGGCGTCATCTATCCCGGCTGGATGCCATACAAGAACCTGGGCGTCGCCGTCGACGTGCCGGGCTTTGTGGCGGCGCATCGCCACGCTCTCGCCTTTGATTTTGATACGCTGGTCGCAGGACATGTTTCGCGGCTCGGCACGCGCGCCGATGTCGAGCTTCAGCTCGCCTTCCTGCGCGAGCTCCGCGACGCGGCCGCGCGCGCCTACGCGGCTCTGACCTTCCCCGCGTTTCTTTCCGTCCATGCCGGCGCCGAATCGAGCTGGGATCTTCACAACGCGTACGAACGGGCATTGGTCGATCACGTCGCAACGGACATCGGACCTCGCTGGCGCGAGCGGCTGCAGGGGTTCGATACGTATTTGCGCGACAATTGCTGGACGATGATCGAGACCTTCGTCGTCCAGGGTGAGCCCAGCTTCGGGTGAGCACGCGATGAGGATGTGCATGACAACGAACCTGCTTCACCCGCGTTGGATTGTCGCTGTGGTGGTGAGCCTGGCGGTCGGCGCACTTTTCATCGGCGTTCTCCTCTCGTCCGGTGGCGCATCCGCTGGTGAACCGGACACGTCGGGCCAATCCGCGACCCTGTTTGCGCGGATGGCGAGGGTGCTCCAATCGCCCCGCTGCATGAACTGCCACACGCGCACCGATTTCCCGCGCCAAGGCGATGATGGCCATCGTCACACCCTCAACGTCGCCCGCGGACCGAATGATCACGGCATGGCCGGTCTCCATTGCAGCACCTGTCATCGCTCCGCCAATCAGGCCGCCAGCGGCGTCCCTGGCGCGCCCGACTGGCATCTCGCGCCATTACGCATGGCTTGGGAGGGCCTGTCGGTCCCCGAGCTCTGTCGCGTGCTGCTGGATCCGGCGCGCGGCGGCATGCGGCCGGAACAGTTCGTGCCGCATCTCGAGACCGGTCTCGTGCGCTGGGCGTGGGCGCCGGGCAGCGATGGTCAGGAAAGACCGCGAAGCCCGCCGGCGCTGTCGCACGCCGAGTTCATCGCGCTC
>DASWFO010000107.1:0-8672 GCA_036394195.1 Alphaproteobacteria bacterium
TGCGGATCACCGCACGGCACGGTCCGGACTCGACGATGCGGCCGGCATACATCACGGCGATGCGGTCGGCGACTTCGACCGCCACGCCGATGTCGTGCGTGACGAAGATGACCGCCAGCCCGAGCTCGCGCTGCAGGGTCCGCAGCAGCAGCAGCACCTGGATCTGGACGGTCGCATCGAGTGCTGTCGTCGGTTCGTCGGCGAGGAGGATCTTCGGCTTGCAGGCGAGCGCCAGCGCGATCATGGCGCGTTGACGCATGCCGCCGGACATCTCGTGCGGATAATTGTCGAGCCGCCGCTCGGGCGACGGGATGCGCACGCGCTCGAACAGCTCCAGCGCGCGCGCACGGGCCTCGCGGAAAGAAATCGCTTCGTGCCGCACCACCGCCTCGGCGATCTGGTCACCGACCCGGTAGACCGGATCGAACGCCAGGCCGGGGTCTTGGAAGACCATCGAGACCGTACGCCCCCGATAATCGGCAAGCTCGGAGGCCGGCATTGCGAGCACGTCGCGGCCGTCGACGCGGACCGTGCCGCCGATCGTCGTCCGCGCCGGCGGCAGCAGCCGCAGCAGGGAGCGCAAGGTGACGCTCTTGCCCGATCCCGATTCGCCGAGCAGCGCCAGCACCTCGCCCCGGGCCAGGGCCAGGTCGACCCCGGCGACGGCGCGCACCGGCCTGGGCCCGCCAGAAAAATCGACGGTGAGCCCGCGGACGTCGACGATCGGATCGGCGGCCATGACTTAAGCCGCCGCGGCGCGCTTGTGGCCAGAGCCGGCGACCGCCATGTGGCAGGCGACGATGTGCGTCTCGCCCACCACCGCGGGCGCCGGCTCCACGGCCGAGCACGGCGGCTCGGCGAAGCGGCAGCGGGTGTGGAAGCGGCATCCGGGCGGCGGATTGATCGGGTTGGGCGGGTCGCCCGAGATCGGGGCCTCTTGCGTGCGCGCGTCGGGATCGAGCGAGGGCATCGAGGCGAGCAAGGCCGCGGTGTAGGGATGGCGCGGTGCGGCGAAGATCGGCTCGGCCGGCCCGACCTCCGCCACCTTGCCCAGATACATCACCAGCACGCGGTCGGACATGAAGCGCACCACGTTCAGGTCGTGCGAAATGAACATGTAGGTGAGCCCGAACTCATCCTTGAGGTCGAGCAGAAGATTGAGCACCTGCGCCTCGATCGACTTGTCGAGTGCGGACACCGCCTCGTCGAGAATCAGCAGGCGCGGCTCCAGGGCGAGCGCCCGGGCGATATTGACCCGCTGGCGCTGGCCGCCCGACAGCTCGTGCGGGTAACGTCCGGCGAAGCGCGCGGGGTCGAGCCCGACGCGGTGCAGCAGATCGTGCGCGCGGCGTGCCGCGAGCTGGCGATCGACGCCGTGCACCAGCGGTCCAAACGCGATCGTATGCTCGACCGTCAGCCGCGGGTTCAGCGAGGCGTAGCTATCCTGGAAGACCATCTGGACCTGGCGCCTGAAGCTCCGGAGGTCGAGCGCCGCGGAGCCCACCGCCTCGCCATCGAAGAGGATCTCGCCCGCATCCGGCGCGATGATGCCCATCAACAGCCGGGCGATGGTGGACTTGCCGCAGCCCGATTCACCGACGATCCCGAGGGTCTCGCCCTTGAGGATTTCGAAATCGACGCCGTCGACGGCGCGCACCACGGCCCCGACTCCGCCGAGCCACCCCTTTTTGGAGCGGAAATGCTTGATGAGGCCGCGCGCGGTCAGGAGCGGTTGAGCCGGACCGCCGCGATCGCGCGGATCCGCCGCGGCCAGCGATCCCTTGGCGCCTTGCACGCTCATGCGCCTTCGCTCCTATCGGAGCTCCGGCGCACGGGAGTCGCCCGCCGTCGCTTTAGCGAAGGCGGGCTCACGCCTTCACCTCCATCGCCGAACGCAAGCCGTCCGAGAACAGGTTGAACGAAATGGAGGTGATGAAGATCATCGCCCCCGGCAAGGCGGCGACCAGCGGCTGGGCATGGATGGCGGTGCGCAGCGTGTTGAGCATGAGGCCCCATTCCGGCTCCGGCGGCTTCACGCCCAGGCCGAGGAACGACAGGCCCGAGGCCAGGATCATCGAGACGCTGATCAGGCTGGTGGCATAGACGAAGATCGGCCCGAGCACGTTGCCCAGCACGTGCACCCGGACGATGGTCACCGCGCCGGCCCCGGTGATTCGCGCCGCCTCGACATAGTCGTAGGCGCGGATCTGGGTGGTGACGCTCTCGGCCACGCGCGCGATCGGCGGGATGAAGACGATGGTCAGGGAGACGATCGAGTTCACGATGCCGGCGCCGAGGGCCCCCGAGAGGGCGATCGCGAGCAGCACCGACGGAAACGCGTAGAACACGTCGATGGTGCGCATGATGACCGTGTTGAGCTTGCCGCCGATATAGCCGGAGAAGATCCCGAGCGTCGAGCCGATGGCAAAGGCCAGGAAGACCGGCGTTACACCCAGGAACAGCGACAGCCGGCCGCCATACAGCAGCCGGGTCAGCATGTCGCGGCCGAGCTCGTCGGAGCCGAGATGGAAGACCGCATCGCCGACCGGCCGCAGGCGGCGGATCATCGAGCTCTTGAACGGATCGGCGGGCGCGATCAACGGCGCGAACAGCGCCGCGAGCACGATCAGGAGAAGGATCGCGGCGGCAGTCATTGCCACTCGATCGCGCAGGAGCCGGCGGCCGACGCTCGTCCAGTAGCCGCCCCGGGCCGGCAGCACGATCGGAACCGTCGCGGTGATGGTGGTCATGCGTCAGGCCCGCTGGATGCGCGGGTCGATCGCCGTCTGCACGACGTCGACGATCAGATTGAGACCGACGAAGAACATCGCCAGCACCAGGATGGTGCCCTGGAGCAACGGCAGATCGCGCTGGAAGATGGCGGAGTTGAGCAGAAACCCGGTGCCGGGCCACGAGAACACGGTCTCGATCAGGATCGAGCCGCCGAGCAGGTACCCGAGCTGCAAGCCCATGACCGCGAGCGCGGTCGGAGCGGCGTTGGCGACGACGTGCTTGAACACGCCCCATTCGCCGAGGCCCTTGGCACGCAAGGCCGACACGAACTCCTGGTTCAGGATATCGGCGACCAATGCGCGCACCGTGCGCGCGATGATCCCCATCGGGATCACCGACATCGTGATCGCCGGCAGGATCATGTAGCGCAGATGCTCGGGATCCGGGCGCCAGTTGGTCGACCCGCCGGGCCCGGCGCCGGTCGCGGGCAGCCAGTTGAGCTGCGCCGAGAAGATGATGACCAGCACCATGCCGAGCCAGTAATGCGGCACGCTGACGCCGAATACCGACAGCGCCGACGCGACCTTGTCGAGCCAGGAATCCCGCCGGTAGCCGGCGACGAAGCCGAAGAAATTGCCGAACGCGAAACCGATGAGCGTCGCGACCGCCGCCAGGATCAGGCTGTTGCCGACCGCGCGGCCGACCTCGCTCGCGACCGGCCGGCCGGTGGCAATCGACGTGCCGAGGTCGCCGTGGACCACCCGCCACAGCCACAGCCCGTACTGCACGGGCAGCGGCTTGTCGAAGCCGTAGGCGGCGCGCATCTGCTCCTGCAGCGACGCCGGCGCGTCGCTTGGCAGGACCGCGGAGAGCGGATCGCCCGGTGCGAGATGGACCAGCAGGAAACAGACGACGCTGACCCCCAGCGCCACCGGCGTCACATACGCGAGCCGTTTTAGGATGTAGGTCAGCATCTCTTGGGAACTATATTCGCCCGCTTCAGCGGGCGAAACTCACTTCGTCATCGAGATCGGCGAGAAGTCCTGGAACCAGTTCTGCGCCTGCACGAAGCCCTTGACCTTCGCGGTCATCGCCCGCGCATTCACGTCGTGGGTAATCATCAGGAACAGCGCGTCATCGACATACTTCTCGTGGATCTTCTGCAGCACCCCGACCTGCGCCTGCTTGTCGAAGGTGTTGCGCACCTGGTCGAACAGCTTGTCCATCTCGGGATCGCAGTAGTAGCCCCAGTTGGTTCCGGCGGGCGGCGCCAGGTCGCACTGGAGGTGGCGGATGAAGCCGGTGAACGGGTCCTGGATGAAATAGGAGTAGTTCATCCCGCTGGCCCCGCGGGCGGTGTCATGCTTGGCACCGGCGCGCCAGATATTGATCAGCGTGTTCCAGTCGACGACCTCGAACTCGATCTTGATGCCGACCTCCGCCAGGTTCTGCTGGACGAACTCGTTCATCGGCAGCGGCAGCATCTGGCCCGAGCCGGAGGCGGAAATCAGGATCTTGGTGACCAGCGGCTTGGCGGGGCTGTAGCCGGCTTCGGCCAGGAGCTTCTTCGCCGCCTCCGGATCGTAGCTCAGCTTGAACGTCGGATGGCCGAACCATTGATGCCCGGGCGGCAGGAATCCCTTCGCCGGGATCATCAAGCCGCTGAGCAGCTCCTTGAGGCCTTCGCGATCGACGGCGAGATTTGCCGCCTTGCGGACGCGGATGTCATTCCACGGCGAGCCTTCGACCCGCGACAGGTGATAGGTCCAGTTGTGCGGATAGGCGTTGGTGACGATCTTGAAGCCGTGGCTGGTCAGCGACGCCACCGCATCGGGTGCGGGCGCTTCGATCCAGTCGACCTGCCCTGATTCGAGGGCTGCCACGCGCGCGTTCGGCTCCGGCAGCGGAATCAGCACCAGCTTCTCGAGCTTCGGCACCCGCGCCTTGTCCCAGTAGTCGGCATTGCGCACCATTTCCGCGCGCTCGCGCGGCACGAACGCGGTCAGCTTCCAGGGGCCCGTGCCGGACGGCGTCTTGGCGAACTCGTCCCAGCTCTTGCCCAGCTTCTCCCACTGCGCCGGCGAGGAGATCATGAACCAGGCGAGCTGGTAGGGCAGCGTCGCGTCCGGCGTCTTGGTCTTGATCTCGACCGTGTATTTGTCGATCGCCTTGTACGTCCCGACCGAGGGTATGCGCGTGCGCCCCTGCGCCGACTGCCGCGGATCGAATTGCGGCGATTTGTTGTCGAGCAGCTTGTCGAGATTCCACACCACGGCATCGGCCGTGAATTCGGAGCCGTCGTGAAATTTCGCACCTTCGCGCAGCTTGAAGGTCCACTTTGCCTTGTCGGTCGGATCGACCGACCACGTGGTGGCGAGGCCGGGAACGAGGTCGGACGGCTTGTCGGCGGAGCTCAGGTCCCAGTTGACCAGCGCGTCATAGACCGTATAGCCCATGAAGCGCATGCCTTCGCCGCCATTGTCGGTCTGCCCCGTGGTGAGCGGGATGTCCGAGGCGGTCATGCCGATACGCAGCGTGCCCTGGGCGGATGCGGGCGCCGCCAGCGCCAGTGCGATCGTCAGCGCCGCCGCGGCGGCGCCCCACTTCGTCAGCGTCATGTGTCGATGCTCCCCGCCTCTGGGCCGCTCTACTCGAGCCCAATGGTGGTCAGGTCCTGGAACCAGTGCTGCGCCTGGACGAATTTTTTGACCTTCGGCGACAGCGCGTGGGGATTGGTGTCGTGCACCACCCAGACCAGCGGCGCGTCGTCGACGACGACGGCGTGCGCCTGCGCGATCAGCGCGTCCTGCTTCGCCGGATCGAAGGTGCGCTTGGCCTGGTCGATCAGCGCATCGACCTTGGGGTTCGCATAGAAGCCCCAGTTGACGCCGACCGGCGCCACCTGGCGCGAGTCGAAGAATCGGATGAGCGCCAAAAGCGGGTCCGATGTCACATAGGCGATGTTGTTCGCCGTGATCCCGGCGTTCATCTCGTCCTTCGCCCCCTTGCGCCAGTGCGTATAGAGCGTCTCCAACTCGACGACCTTGAAGTCGATCTGGATGCCGATCTCCTTGAAGCTTTCCTGCAGGAACTCGTTCATCGGCAAAGAGAGCATCTGGCCGGTGCCACCCTGGGCAATGACGAAGGTGGCCTTCAGCGGCTTTTCGGGCGAGTAGCCGGCTTCGGCGACCAGCCGCTTCGCCTCCTCCGGATCGTATTTGAGATCGAAGCTGGGTTTGCCGAACCACGGGCTCTGCGGATCGACCTGGCCCTTCGCCGGCTTCGCCAGGCCGTTCATGAGGGCCACGACGCCCTCGCGGTCGACCGCCAAGTTCAGCGCGTGGCGCAACCGCACGTCGGTCCAGGGCGAGCCCGGCAGGGTGCTCAGGTGATAGTTCCAGACATGCGGCGTCACGTTGTCGACGATCCGCATGCCCGCCTGCTTCAGCTGCGGCACCGCGTCGGGCGCCGGCGTCTCGATCAGGTCGACCTGCCCCGCCAGCAGCGCATTCGTGCGCGACAGCGCCTCGGGCAGCGGAATCAGGATCATCCGATCCGCCTTCGGCAGCCGGGTCTTGTCCCAATAGTCGGGATTGCGCACCAGTTCGACGCGCTCGCGCGGCACCAGGCGATCGAGCTTGAACGGACCTGTACCGGATGGCTCGCTCGCAAACTTGTCCCAATCCTTGCCGAGCTTCTCGTACTGCGCCGGGCTCGAGACCAGGAACCACAGCATCTGATACGGAAAGAATGCATCGACGTCCTTGGTCGTGATCTCGACCGTGTCGTCGTCGAGCTTGCGGTAACTCGCCACGGAAGGAAGCCGCGGCCGCACCTGGGCGCTCTGGCGTTTGTCGAACTGCGGCGATTTCTCGTCGAGGACCTTGTCGAGGTTCCAGATCACCGCGTCCGCCGTGAACGTGCTGCCGTCGTGGAACTTGACGCCCTTGCGAAGCGCGAAGCGCCATTTCGTCTGGTCGGCCGGGTCGACCTTCCAGTCGGTCGCGAGGCCGGGCACCAGCTTGCCCGGCCGGTCGGCGACGTTCATCTCCCAGGCGACCAGCGGGTCGTAGATCGTGAAGCCGGTGAACTGATACGCGCCCGCACCGCGGTCGGGCTGACCGGTGGTCAGCGGGACATCCGACATCGAGATGCCGTAGCGCACCACCGATTCCGCGCCGGCGGGGGCGCCCCAGGCCACGACGGCAGCCAACACCAATGACGTGAGAACGCGCATCGACCGTCTTCCTTTGTGAGGGAGTTCGATGCGTTACGAGCAAGATCGGTGCCACCGCTCAACGGTGGATTCACCATCGAGCACAGGACGAAATTTGTGCAGTTCGAGCCGGAGGTGCCCGATTTTTTGGCGGTTCTAAATCGGAGGAGTCCTCGCGGCGCCTAAGCCCGGCGCGCCGAGCCGAGCCGAGCCGGCCAATGACGAAATCGTGAGCGGATAGCTCGGTTTACCGGGTCCCGATCGCGTCGATGGCGAGCTGGATCACGTCCTTTGGCGTGGCGTAGAGCTCGCCGAGCAGTTTGTCGATCTCGGCGCCGGTCACCGGATGGACCTCGAGCTCGGTCTTCTGCGCCTCGGCGAGGAAGTCGGGGTCCTTCATCGTCTCCTCGAACGCGGTGCGCAGCGCCTGCTTGCGATCCTCCGGAAGTCCCGGCGGTGCCACATAGGGCCGCGCCATAGTCTGGCGCGCGAAGATCAGCCGCAAGGCGGCGAGCCGCTTCTGGTCCTGAGTCAGGTCGACGATCACCGGCACATCCGGCAGATCCTCGTGCTTGTGCAGCGCCAACTGCACCGGGACGAAGATCTGCTTTTCGTCGTAGAGCCGCTTGCTGCGGCTGACCAGGCTGCTCCACGACCACCCGCAGCGTCCGTTCACCTCGCCGCGCTCGAGCGCCAGCACGACGTCCGAGCCGCCGGGGAAGCCGGTGACCAGCTTGAGCTTCAGATCGAAGATGCGCTTGATCGCGTTCGGGAACACGTCGGTGTCGGACGCCGAGCCGGTGCCGCCCACGGTGTACTGCTTGGTCAGCATGTCCTGCCAAGTCGCGACGCCCGACGTATGCCAGAACGCGCAGACGCTGACCTCGTCGGTGACGCTGCCGAGCCAGGTGAACTTGCGCGCGTCGAACTGGGTGCCCTGGCCGCCCAGCAGCGGCTCGGTGGCCATGCCGCGCGCGAACGTCGCGAACGCGGTGCCATCTTTTGGCGCCACGTTATAGAGGTAATTGGCCAGGCGCAGGCTGCCGGCGCCGGGCATGTTCTGCGGCACGATGGTCGGGTTGCCCGGGATGTGATCGCTCATGTGCCGGGCGAGGACGCGCGCGTAGATGTCGTAGCCGCCGCCCGCGCTATAGCCGATGTACAGTTGGATGTTGCGCCCCTTGTAGAAGCGCGCCAGCGCCGCATCGTCCGCCCGCGCGGCCGACGCCGCCAGCACGAGGCAGCACGCAGCGAGTCCGCCGCGGACGGCGGCCGACAAAAACCAAAACCGATGAATCAACGTGTCCTCCCGAGCTCTTTTGTCAGACCCGCAACCGTCAGACCCGCAACGCGGCGAGCATGTCCTCGACATAGTCAGGTTCGCGCACGACGACCAGCATCGACGCGTAAGGGCGCAGCCGTGTGAGCGACGACGACAACGCGTTGTCGGACACCGCATCGGCTGCGAGGATGAGTGCTGTCACCGGCACGCCGCGCGACCGGCAGGCCTCGCCGATGACCGCGGCCAGCGGCGTGTCCTCGCCGGCGGTCGCCACCAGGATCACCAGGTCCGCCGGGTCGAGCGCCTCGACGAGCGCCTTGATGCGGCCGCTGAAGTCGCTCAGCCAGTGCTTGAGCGAGCTGACGGTGCCGTCCGCATCGGCTTGCGGACCAGGTGGCGACGAAGCACCCAACAGGACGGACCGATGCCGGTTCGCGCGCG
>DASWFO010000108.1:0-4343 GCA_036394195.1 Alphaproteobacteria bacterium
TTGGCCGCGACCACCTTGCCGTCATGGCTCGACACCGGCGTCAGCGGCGGTCCCACGGCAGCGGCATCGCCCGCGGCGTAGACCACCGGGTTCGATACGCTTTGCAGAAACTCGTTGAGCTTCAAGCGTCCTTTCTCGACCGCGACGCCCGCCGCGGCAAGGTCGAGCGCGTCGATGTCCGCGACCCGACCCGCTGCGTGCACGACGAGATCGGCCTCGACCACCGTCTCCGCTGTGCCCGCACGGGCGCGGACGCGGAAACCTGCGGCCATGGCTTCCACCGCGTCGACGGTGGCGCCGGTCCGCACGTCGATGCCGATCTCGCGGAACTTGTCGGTAAGCCATCCGACCAGATCGGGATCGAACTGCGGCAGCAGCCGAGGCCCGCGCTGTAGGATGGTGACGTGTGCGCCGGCGCGCGCCGCGATGTGCGAGAACTCCGCCGCGATATAGCCGCCGCCGATCAGTGCGATGCGCGCAGGCAGCGTCTCTAGCTCGAGAAAACGGTCGCTGGTTGCGACATGCTTTTCGCCGGGGATGCCGAGCGTTACCGGACGAGCGCCGGTCGCGATCAGAATGTGCTCGCCGTTCAAGACGGTTCCATTGACATCGACAGCGTCGCGGCCGACGAAGCGTGCCAAGCCATGGAACGCGTCGATGCCCCTCTGGGCATAGCTGCGCTCCTGCTTCTGCGGTATGGGATGGGTGAACGACCGCTTGAAGGCCATCAGCGCCGGCCAATCGATGCGCACATTCCCTTCGACGCCGCGGCCGTGCATGCGCCGTGCGAAATCGACGACCTCGGCGCCACTGATCAACATCTTCTTGGGGTCGCAGCCGCGCAGGGCGCAGGTGCCGCCGAAGGGACGGTGGTCGATGACGGCCACTGAGCGCCCTACGGAGCGTACGCGGGCGCTGGCGACTTGGGCAGCCGTTCCGGTGCCGATGACAACGAGATCATAGCGCTTCATGATATTACCGATGACGAAGGCGGCGCCGCCATAAGGCGTAGCCGGTGATGGTAATGAAGACGATCATCGCCGGGAGTACGACGTAATCGGAATAGGCGAGCCAAGCGGACAGGCCGAGTGCGCCGAGCACGATGGCGAGGACCGGGGTGGCGCAGCAGAGCGCGGCGACGACCGTTCCGACGATGCCGGTCGCGAGCAGCCGCTTAGAGGTCATGCCGTCCTCCCCGGGGGACCGGTTGGCCGCCGCAGCATGGACGCGAACATCGCCCGTCCGACCTGATGTGCCTCGTCCACGGAGAGGCGGAAGCCGGGCGACGCCGCCCCTCCGGCCTCGCGCCAAGCGTGCAGGTGCTCATCGGAGCAGAAGAAGACCTTCAGCGTGCATCCCGAGGTCGCGCCGCAGTTCCCGGCGTAGGCGATGCCCGACCAGACCACCGTTCCCTCAGGGAAGGTCCCAGCGATCTCCGTCCCTTGCCGTCGAGTTGCGATCCGGATAGGCGCGCTGCAATAGCGGCACTCGGCCTCGATGATGGTGTCGCGGCCGAGCATCGCGCCCATGCCGAGCGCATCGACGGCGCAGAGCGCGTTGACCACCGTGCCATCCCAGCAGACACGATGCCCGGTCACCCATTCACTGAAGGGATAGGCCGCGGTCACCGCTCCGGTATCCTCGGCGCGGACAACGAGATCCCGCACGCGGAGTCGGTCGAGCGCGGCCCCGACCGCCGCAGGGCCGAGCTCCGTCGCGGCAACGATGGCCGCAACGTCCGGCGCTCGCCCTGCGGAGGCGAAGCCCTCCAGGACGGCACGCCAGACCCGATCCTCTTCGTCGCCTAGGCCCGCCCACTTCTCGTGCCGGCCGGCGACGGCGAACGACGCCTCAAGCGCGCGCCGGGCCATCTCGGAGGTCACCGCGGACCAGTCGGGCATCTCGACACCCGGTCGGAGGACGCGGCCGATCGGACCGTCCGGCGTCTCGTGCTGGAGCCGCCCGGCGTCTTGGGCCTCACCGGTTCGGGGCATCGCCAACCTATTGCACGGGCCGCGACGGATATCCGGCATTTGTCGTCGCGGCTACCAGCGCGGCGAGCGTGGTTTTCTGGTCGTCAAAAACGATCGTTGCCGTGTGTCGCTCCGCCGAGACGTCCGCCTTGGCCACGCCGGGCACGCGCGCGAGGCTCTTCTTCACGATCGGCGGGCACAACCGCAGGTCATATTGTCGACAGCGAGCGTGATGGTGCGCTCGGCGGCCGAGGCCGGAACGGCGGACGCGAGCGCTGCTGCCGCGAGGAACGGAGCGAGGAAGCGGGTCATGAGAGGAGACTCCTTCAAGATGAAATGATGAGCGGCGCCAGCCTTGGGAGGACGACTGCTACGATCACCAGGACGGCCGCGGTCCAGAGGCCGAATCGGACGACGCGGTCAGACGACGGACGAGCGCAGGACGATCCTTCGACGCAGGCTGCTTGGGACTTCCGGCGGGCCAGAACGAACCCACCGCCCACGCACGCCAGAGCGAGCGCGACGAATACCGGCTGATAGGGTGCAAGCGCCGTGAGGTCCGCGATCCAGGCGCCGCTCACGCCGAGCGTGAAAAGCGCGAGGGGAATTACGCAGCATGAAGACGCGCCGATAGCAGCCAGGATGCCGCCGACCGACAGGAGCGCCGTTGCGCCGCTCCGCTCGCCCGCCCCAGTCGTTGTGCGCCCTGTTCTTTCCGCCATTGCGTCCTCCACCGAACGTCTCCATGTTAAGATGGGACCTGTAGCCGCTACAGCTTCAAGGGATTTTTTTGATATGCGCGCCGAAGCGGACGAGACCACGCCACTGCTTCCGATCGGGGCGTTGGCCAAGCACACCGGCCTGACCGTCGAAGGCATCCGATTTTATGAAAAGGCCGGCATTCTTCGCGCGCCGGCACGCACGGCAGGACAGCATCGGCTCTACAGCCGCGCGGACCTCAAGCGGCTGCACTTCATTCGCCGGGCGCGGCTCCTCGGTTTCACCCTCGACGAGGTCCGCGCACTCCTGCGCTTCGCCGACCATGTCGGCGCCCGCAGCTGCGCCGATGCGCACGGATTGGCGACGAAGCATCTCGGCGACGTGAGGGCCAAGCTCACCGATCTCAGGAAGATGGAGAAGGTCCTCCGCGGCATGGTGGCGAGTTGCGCCGATGGCACGCTGCCGGAGTGTCCGCTCATCGAGACGCTATCCGACTCCGAACTCGATTTCCGCTAGTGCACATCCCCGAAGTGCCGCGTGCCGCGAGTGAGGGCCGCTTACGGTTCCGAAAGCGGACTCTGGCAAGCCGCTTCAAGACGCGTTTACGAGCTGCAGCCGCAGCCTGACTGTATCGGTCCTTGCGTCACTCCATGTACGGCCTGAGTACGGCCTGACTTGGTGGTCGGTAGCGTCCTTGCCCGGCATCAATGTTCCCCGGCGATCGCGGGGGAACATTGATCGAGTCACCGTCAGCGAGCCATCGGACCAGCCATCGTAGTTGTCGTCATGCGGTCATCGTAAACCTCGCCGCGCATACCGCTCCCGGACATCCTGCAGCCAGTCCTTCAAGCGGATGTTCGGCTATTCGCCACACCATCTTCCGCGCTGAGGGCGCCGCCAAAGCCTCCTCAACGGAGACCTGGATCACAGATCAATCCAATTCAATAGGTCCTGAGCCTAGTCGTCGCCGGCTTCCGCGCGCGCGGGCTCGAGCGTGAGCGGCTGCGGCAGGCGCGCCAGCATCTCCTTCGGCACCACCTGCCAGAAGCGCCCGACCTCGCGCTCCCAGTCGACGAGGAGCTGCTGGGCGAAGCGCGACTGCGTCTCGCGGGCGTGCTCTTCGACGAGATCCTTGAGCTGTCGCTCCCAGTAAGGCGCGGCGAGGCGCTGCCACACCACTGTCTCGCCGTTGACGCGCGCCGGGAACTCGTCCTCGGCGTCGTAGACGAAGGCCATGCCGCCGGTCATGCCGGCGGCGAAATTGTCGCCGACCGGACCGAGAATCACCGCCGTCCCGCCGGTCATGTATTCGCAGCCATTGGAGCCGCAGCCCTCGACCACGGCGCGGGCGCCGGAATTGCGCACGGCGAAGCGCTCGCCCGCCTGGCCGGCGGCGAAGAGCTGGCCGGATGTCGCGCCGTAGAGCACCGTGTTGCCGATGATGGTGTTCTGATGCGCGATCAGCGGGCTCGAGGTCATCGGACGCACCACGATGGTGCCGCCCGAGAGGCCCTTGCCGACATAATCGTTGGCATCGCCGAACACCTCGAGCTTGAGGCCCTGCACGGCAAACGCGCCGAGCGATTGGCCGGCCGAGCCGCGCAGCCGCGCCGTGATGTGGCCCGGCTGCAGCCCGGCCATGCCGAAGCG
>DASWFO010000109.1:0-14433 GCA_036394195.1 Alphaproteobacteria bacterium
GACATCGCCGCGGGCCGGGCGACGACCGCCGACATCAAGCTGCGCAAGACCAGGAACCTCTCGGCGCAGCTCACGAGCTCCGAATGGCTCACGAGCTTCCCCGGCACCGACGACCAGAAGAACCTGCTGCTCAACTGCGCCGACTGCCACACGATGGAGCGCATCGCGCGCTCCACCCACACGGCGGATGAGTTCCTGCAGGTGTTCGAGCGGATGGGCGGCTATTATCCCGGCGCCTGGCCGCTGCAGCCGCAGCGCCTCGTCGGCGATTCGCGCCGGCCGCCGGTCCGGGCCGACCAGGCGAAAAGCTTCGCCGAGTATCTCGCGGGCATCAATCTCAGCACCGGCGACACCTGGAGCTACCCGCTCAAGACTCACAAGCGGCCGAGCGGCAAGGCGACGCGGGTGATCATCACCGAATACGACCTGCCGCGCGAGATCGTCCAGCCGCATGACGTGATCGTCGTCGACGGGACGGTCTGGTACTCCAACTTCGGCGAGCAGCTCCTGTCGAAGCTGGACCCGAAGACCGGCAAGGTCACCGAGTTCCCGGTGCCGGTCCAGAAGCCCGGCTTCCCCACCGGCAATCTCGATCTCGAGATCGACCAGTCGGGCAATCTGTGGCTGGCGCTGATGTATCAGACCGGCGTCGCCCGGTTCGACCGCAAGAGCGAGACCTTCACCATCTTCCCCCTGCCGGCCGAGTGGCAGACCAACTCGACCCAGCAGGCCTTCGTGTCGCCGACCTTCACCGCCGTCGACGGCAAGGTGTGGGTGAAGAACACCGACCGGGCGCAGATCCTGCGGCTCGATCCGGCGTCCGGCAAATACGAGAATTTCGGCTCGTTCAAGGATCCGATCACCGGCCGGACGATCACCTCCTACGGCATCCCCGCCGATCCCCAGAACAACGTCTATCTCCTGGATTTCAGCTCCGGGGATGTCGGCCGGCTGGACGCCAAGACCGGCAAGCTCGACGTCTTTCGCACGCCGGTCGCCAATTCGCGCCCGCGCCGCGGCCGGGTCGACGCCGACGGCCGCCTGTGGTTCGCCGAATATGCCGGCAATGCCGTCGGCATGTTCGATCCGAAGGCGGAGCTCATCAAGGAATGGACGATCCCGACGCCGTGGAGCAATCCCTACGACGTGGTCGCGGACCGGAACGGCGAGGCGTGGACCGGCTCGGTGATGTCCGACCGCGTGTCGCGCGTCGACCCCAAGACCGGCGAGGTCATCGAATACCTGATGCCGAAGGAGACCAATATCCGTCGGGTGTTCGTCGACAATTCGACCTCCCCGGTCACGTTCTGGACCGGCAGCAACCACGGGGCCGCGGTCGTCAAGGTCGAGCCCCTGGAGTAAACATCCTCGGACTGGGCATCGCCCGACTGGGCATCGTCCGGGTGGACTTGGGCGGCGACTGGGGCCATATAACGCCCCATGACAGCGCCGGGCCCACAATCTCCCGTCACGGGCGGCCGCAAGTTCGTGAAGATGCACGGGCTCGGCAACGATTTCGTGGTCATCGACGCGCGCGAGCAGCCGCTGCAGATCGACGATGAAGCGGCGCGCAGGATCGCCGACCGCCACACCGGCGTCGGCTGCGATCAGCTGATCGTCATCGAGCGGCCGCCGAACGGCAAGGCCATCGCCGACGTGGTGATGCGCATCCGCAATGCCGACGGCGGCGAGGTCGAGGCCTGCGGCAATGCCTCGCGTTGCGTCGCCGATCTGGTCATGCGCGAGACCGGGCGCGACGCCGTGGTGATCGAGACCGCGGCGGGGCTGCTCGACGCGCAGCGCGCGAGCGGCGGCCGCATCACGGTCGATATGGGCGTGGCCCGGCTCGACTGGCGCGACATCCCGCTCGCCAAGCCGCAAGATACCGGCCGCCTCGACTTGAGCCTCGGACCATTGAAGGAGCCGGCGGCGGTGAGCCTGGGCAATCCGCACGCGGTGTTCTTCGTCGACGACGCCGAGCGCATCGATCTCAAGAGCCTGGGGCCGGTGCTGGAGCACCATCCGCTGTTTCCCGAGCGCGCCAATATCGGCGTCGCCCAGGTGATCGACCGGGGCCGCATCCGCCTTAGGGTGTGGGAGCGCGGCACCGGCATCACGCTCGCCTGCGGCACGGGCGCCTGCGCGGCCCTGGTCGCGGCGGCGCGGCGCGGGCTCAGCGAGCGCAAGGCGGTCGTCGTCGTCGATGGCGGCGAGCTCGAGATCGAATGGCTGAAGGACGGCCATGTGCTGATGACCGGGCCGGTGGCGGTGAGCTTCACCGGCGAGCTGCCCGTCTCGTGACCTCGCCTGCGACGGAGACGGTCCGGCGCGCCCCCGAAATCGTCACGTTCGGCTGCCGGCTCAACGCCTACGAATCGGAGGTCATGGCGGACCTCGCCGCAGACGCCGGGATCGACGACCTGGTGATCGTCAATACCTGCGCCGTGACCGCCGAGGCCGAGCGGCAGGCCCGTCAGGCCATCCGCCGCATCAAGCGCGAGCGACCGGCGGCAACGATCGTCGTCACCGGCTGCGCCGCCCAGATCGACCCGGCGCGGTTTGCCGCCATGCCCGACGTGGCACGGGTGATCGGCAATCGGGAAAAGCTCGAGCCGCACACTTGGCGCGCCCTCGCGGCGACGCCGGAGAGCCAGAAAATCCGCGTCGGCGACATCATGGCGGTGCGCGACACCGCACCGCATCTGCTGCCCGGCTTCAGCGCCCACACCCGGGTGTTCCTCGAAGTCCAGCAGGGCTGCGATCACCGGTGCACGTTCTGCGTCATCCCGTTCGGCCGCGGGCCAAGCCGCTCGGCACCGCTTGGCGTTGTCACCGAACAAGTTCGCCACTACGTGGAGCGCGGCGCCCGCGAGGTCGTGCTGACCGGGGTCGACCTGACCGCGTGGGGCGGCGATCTGCCGGGCCAGCCATCCTTCGCCTCGCTGGTGCGGCGTCTTCTCGCCGCCATTCCCGAGCTGCCCCGGCTGCGCCTGTCCTCGCTCGACCCGGCCGAGATCGACGACGACCTGCTGACCCTGTTTGCCACCGAAAAGCGACTGATGCCGCATCTCCATCTCTCGATTCAGGCGGGCGACGATCTCATCTTGAAGCGGATGAAGCGCCGCCACAGCCGCGACGAGGTCCTGGCCGTCTGCCGCCGCGTGCGGGACGCGCGGCCGGACGCGGCCCTGGGGGCCGATCTGATGGCTGGGTTTCCGACCGAAGACGACGCCATGGCCGCGCGCACGCGTGCGCTGATCGACGAGGCGGGGCTGGATTTTGCGCATGTGTTCCCGTTCTCCGCCCGTCCCGGCACGCCCGCCGCCCGCATGCGGCAGCTGCCCGGGCCGGTGGTCGCCGAGCGGGCACGCCGGCTCCGCCACGCGGCCGCGGCGGCGCAAGCACGGTTCCTGACGCGCCACATCGGACGCACCGTGCAGGTGCTGGTCGAAAAAAGCGGCCGCTTCGGGCACGCCGAGGATTTCGCCGCGGTCAGTCTCGATATCGCGGCACGGCCGGGAACGATCGTGCCGGCACGGATCGTCAGCGCCGGCGACAGCCAGCTGCACGGCGAAGCCATCGCGGGGACCGCATGAGCTGGTTCCAGCGTCTCAAGACCGGACTCGGCCGCTCATCGAACCGTCTGGTCGAGGGCATCGGCCGCGCGCTGACCTCGCGCAAGCTCGACGATGCGGCGCTCACCGAGATCGAGGAGGCGCTGATCGAGTCCGATCTCGGGCCGATGGCCGCGGCGAAGCTCACCGACCGGCTGCGCCACCGCAAATTCCCCGGCGACGTGGATACGATCGCGGTGCGCGAGGCGCTGGCCGCCGAGATCGGCACCCTGCTGCTGCCGGTGGCCAAGGCGTTCGAGCCCGATCCCGCACGCAAGCCGCATGTCGTGCTGGTCGTCGGCGTCAATGGCAGCGGCAAGACGACGACGATCGGCAAGCTGGCACACCAGCTCAAGGCCGATGGCCGCAAGACCATGCTGGTCGCCGGCGACACATTCCGCGCGGCAGCGGTCAGCCAGCTCAAGATCTGGGGCGAGCGCACCGGCTCGGAGGTGATCACCGGGCCGGAAGGCAGCGATCCGGCGTCGCTCGCCTTCGATGCGCTGACCCGCGCGCGCGCCGAGGGCGTCGACGTGCTGCTGATCGACACCGCGGGGCGGCTGCACAACAAAGCCGACCTGATGGCGGAGCTTGCGAAGATCGTGCGCGTGATCCGGCGGCTTGATCCCATCGCGCCACACGACGTGCTGCTGGTCCTCGACGCGACCACCGGACAGAACGCCCTGGCCCAGGTCGAGACCTTCAAGGCCATGGTCGACGTCTCTGGAGTCGCGATCACGAAGCTCGATGGCAGCGCTCGCGGCGGAATTTTGGTCGCCATCGCCGAAAAATTCTCGGTGCCGGTGATGGCGGTGGGTGTCGGCGAGACCGCCGACGATCTCCAAAAATTTGACGCCGCGGCCTTCGCGCGCGGACTTTTGGGTCTCGATTCTTAGATCAGAATTGAATCCGCGAGTCGTTAATTTACCGCGGTTTTCTGCGCTTTTTGGGCTCTCTTCTTGCGATGACTTCGCGCCGACCCACTACATCAGCGCACCCAATGACGCTCGCCTGCAAAATGTTGCGGGCCTTCCCATGAATAGTAGGTAGGTCTTGTCAAGCCCCTGCCTATTGATTTTTCTTGACAATGGGTGACCTAGGATGATGTTCTAGGCGGGTTCGGATCGAATTCAGGGAGGGTTTTCACAACGAGCGGCACATATTCGGCGGTCTCCCGTCGTCCGTTCCGCACGACCCTCGACGATCTGAAACCATCGGAAACCAAGGAGTCACACCCATGGCAGCGAAAAAGAAAGCCAAGAAGAAAGCCAAGAAGAAGATCTAATCTGAACGCTCGGTGCGTACAGAATTAAACTAATTCTCTCCTGAGCAAACTTCGAGGCTGCGTTGGACGGTAATACCGTCCAACGCATTTTTCATTTTGGGGGGACGCTCGTCCGCGTCCCGCGACCAGTCAGAAAAAGTCGCCGGTCTCGCCGGGTGGATTGCCGCGGGCCGCGAATACCGTCGCATCACCGATCTCGCGGTCATGCGTCAGCGCCCAGCGAACCGACGGGAACGCCAGCTCCGACCACGGGATCTCCTCCCACGACAAGAGGCGCACCTCCTGCGTTTCCGGCCCCGCGGACACTTCGCCGTCGACGAGGCTGGCGCGATAGATCACCTGGACCTGCGACAGACGCGGGATGTTGTAGACCGCGAGCACGCCGTGAAGGGTCAGCCGGGCACGCGCCTCTTCCCAAGCCTCGCGCAACGCACCAGCCTCGACCGATTCATTGAGCTCAAGGTAGCCCGCCGGCAGCGTCCAAAACCCTTTTCGTGGATTGATGTCGCGCCGGCACAACAGCACGCGGCCCTGCCAGTGGGCGACCGCCCCCACGACCACCTTCGGATTGTCGTAATGCACGAAGCCGCAATCGGGACAGGTCAGCCGTTCGCGGTTGTCGCCATCGGGGATGCGCGACACACGCGGACCGAACGTCGGCAGAGGAACGCGGCTCATCGCTGGAAGTTTGGACGCCTCCCTCCGGCGAGGCAAGCATCGAACCGACGGCGGACGACTGGCGGCCTCGGCAGCCGCGCCGGCGATGTTCAGACGAGGATGTTGATGATCGAGCCGCGCGGCAGGGGGCGGCGCGGCGGCTGAGTCGGGATCGACGGCCCATTGGTCTGGGTCTGTACTGCGGTCGCCGAAGCCGGCGTTCCCGGGACCGGCGCCTTCAGCTGCGCGAACACAGCGCGCGCAGCTTCGCGGGCGGCCTCGCTGGTGTTGGGCCGTTGGGGACGCCCGGCGGGAGTGGAGACTTGCGACGAAGAGCCGGAAATGGCCTGCAGCAGCGACGGACTAGGCGAAATCTGCATATCCGCAATTTGACACGATTTCGCCTAAAACTTCGTTAATCCCGTGAAATGGCTTATTAAGCCCGGGTGGAATAGGCTTTTGCGCCGGGGTGTTCATCCGGCGTCGCTAATATGCAGCGCGCCGGTTCCCTGGGCTTCCACGGTCGCGGCGGATGACATCACGCAAGGGGCGGGGATGAGCAGGCCGGAGGACGATCATCCGATCGTTGCGCAGATTCCACATTTGCGGCGCTACGCGCGGGCTCTCATCGGTGATCGCGCGCTGGCCGAGGATCTGGTCCAGGACTCGCTCGAGCGGGCGTGGAGCCGGTTCCATCTGTGGCGCGAAGGCAGCAACCTGAGGACATGGCTTTTCACGATCATGCATAACCTGCACGCCAACCTCGCCCGCAACGCCAGCCGCCGCCCGATGGCGGCGCCGATCGACGACGAGTTCAGCCTACCGACGCGGCCGACCCAGGAAGATCAGATGGAGGTGGCGGCGATCGAGGCGGCGCTGGCCCGCCTTCCCGAAGAGCAGCGCCAGGTGGTCCTGCTCGTGGGGCTTGAGGAGATGACGTACCAGGAAGCGGCCGCGGCGCTCGAGATTCCGGTGGGCACGGTGATGAGCCGGCTGCATCGCGGCCGCGAGCGGCTGCGCGAGATGATGACCGCCGCCAGCGGCACGGGCCTGAGGAGAGTGAAATGACATCGCCCGCCGCCGGCGGTCCGAACTTCCCGTTCGGCGACGACGACATCCACGCTTTCGTCGATGGCCAGCTTGCGCCCGAGCGTCGGGCGGAGATTCAGCGCTGGCTGGACAGCGACCCCGAGGCCGCGTCGCGCGCCGCCTTCTACGCGCGCCAGAATGCGGCGATGCACCGCCGCTTCGACCACATCCTCGCCGAGCCGATTCCCCGCGACTGGGGCCCGGCGCCGGTGTGGCGGCGGCGGATCCGCGACCGCCGCGCCCCGAGTGTCCGCCATGTCGGGATCGCGGCCGCGTGGCTGTTCGCCGGCCTCATCGCCGGCTGGGCGACCCACGATCTGGTGATCCCGCCGCCGCCCGCAGAGCGCGTGGCGCAGGAGCCGGTGCCGATCACCCAGCAGGCGGCCGTGGCCTACGCCGTGTTCACGCCGGAGGTCCGCCATCCGGTCGAGGTCAGGGCCGACGAAGATCATCTGCTGCGCTGGCTGTCCACCCGCATGGGCCGGCCGATCAAGGCGCCCAGCCTCGACGACGACGGCTGGCACCTGATGGGCGGGCGCCTGCTGCCGGTGGCCGACGACGCGCCGTCAGGCAGCCATATCGCCTGTCAGTTCATGTACGAGAACGACAAGGGCGAGCGCGTGACCTTGTACCTGAAAAGCGTCGACGGCAGTGCCGGTCCGTCCTCGTTCCGCTATGCCGACGAGGTCGACGGCGTCAGCGTCTACTACTGGCTGGATACCAAGCTCGCTTACGCGCTGGCCGGCAAGCTGCCCAAGGACGACTTGAAGCACCTGGCCTGGAAGCTCTACGTGCAGTTCACGGGCTAATTTTCTAGCCCCTCAGACGCCGGGCGGACCGCATCCGCGGTCCTTGGCTTCGCGCCCATTAGACTAGGGCGCGCCGCCGCAGTCGCGGCGGTTGTTGTCCTCGGAAGCCTCGGACGTCTTTAGTTCTGCAGCGCCGCGACGCCGGGCAGCGTCTTGCCTTCCAGCCATTCGAGGAACGCGCCGCCTGCCGTGGAGACGTAGGAGAGCTTCTCCTCGACGCCGGCTTGCGCCAGCGCCGCCACCGTATCGCCGCCGCCCGCCACCGAGAGCAGGTTGCCGGCTTTGGTGAGCTTCGCGACCTCGCGCGCGGCGGCGTTGGTTCCGGCGTCGAACGGCGGATGCTCGAACGCGCCGAGCGGTCCGTTCCACACCAATGTGCGGCAGGCCGCGAGCGCCGTGACGGTTTCAGCGACCGACTGTTTGCCGAGATCGAGGATCATCTGGTCCTCGGGCACGCGGCCGATCGGCACGGTCTTCGCCGCATCGCCCGCGGTGAGGGCGGGCGCCACGACCGCATCGACCGGGAGCACGATCCGCTTCTTGTCCGCCTCCGCGTCGGCCATGATCCGCCGCGCGGTGTCGGCCATGTTGCGCTCGCACAGCGAGCGACCGACGGCGATGCCTTTGGCGTGCAGGAACGTGTTCGCCATGCCGCCGCCGATGATCAGGATGTCAACCTTTCCCAGAAGATTGCCCAGCAGCTCCAGCTTGGTCGACACTTTGGCCCCGCCCACGATCGCCGCCACCGGATGGCGGGGCGCCTCCAGCGCCTTGTTCAACGCCTCGAGCTCGGCCTGCATCAGCCGCCCGGCGGCGTGCGGCAGGAAGCGCGCGATCGCCTCGGTCGACGCGTGCGCACGATGCGCGCACGAGAACGCATCGTTCACATAGAGGTCGCCGAGGGCGGCGAGCTGCTTGGCGAAGCCGGCGTCGTTGGCCTCCTCCTCGGCGTGGAACCGCAGATTTTCGAGCAGCGCGACGTCGCCCGACTTCAGCGCCGCGACGACCCGCTCGGCGGCAGCACCGATGCAATCGGCGGCGAAACTCACCCGCCGGCCGCCCAGAGCAGTCCCCAGGGGCTCGGTCAGCGGCGCCAACGACATCGTCTTGTCGGGCTTGCCTCTCGGCCGGCCGAAATGAGACAGCACGACCACCTTGGCACCTTTATCGGCCAGCTCGCGGATGGTCGGCGCCAGCCGTTCGATGCGCGTCGCGTCGGTCACCCGGCCATCCTTCATAGGTACGTTGAGATCGGCGCGCACGAGGACCCGGCGGTCCTTCACTTTGACGTCGTCGAGGGTGGCAAATCCGGCCATCGTCTATTCCTTACAATTCTGACAGACACGCGCGGCGGGTTGGAGCACAGACCCGCTGGCGCCGCAACGTTCTTACCTTCCGTCCGACTCCAGGGCCTGCGTCAAAAAGGGATTTGTCGCCCTGTCAAGAGGGTGCTATTTTTTAGTCGCAGGGTATTCTTGGATCGCAACCAAGAAAAACATAACAAGTGCAAAAGAGAACAGGGAACAGTTCAGCAGGGAGTACCAAAAAATGAGTGCGTCGGGGGATGGCGTGCCCATTCGCGCCACCGTTAAGTGGTTCAATACGGCAAAAGGGTTCGGTTTCGTCACTCCAGCGGATGGATCGCCCGAAGCGTTTTTGCATCTGTCCGCTCTCAAGCAGGCGGGGTTCGAGAGCGTCGGCGAAGGGGCGGGCATGCTGGTCGAGATCGGCCAGAGCCCGAAAGGCCGGCAGGTGCTCCGGGTGCTTGAAGTCGACAACAGCATGGCCCGTGCACCGGCCCCGCGCCCGCGGATGGGCGGCGGCGTCGGTCCAGGACCGGGCGCGGCTCCGATCTCGCTCGAGGGAGCGGTCGACGTCGACGGCGTGGTGAAATGGTTCAGCTCGCTGAAGGGCTACGGGTTCGTGTCGCCGAATGACGGCGGCAAGGACGTGTTCGTCCACATCACCATCCTGCGCAATGCCGGGCTCGACAGTCTGATGCCCGGCCAGAACGTGCGCATGAAGGTGGTGACGGCGCGCAAGGGGCCTGAAGCCGTGCAGGTGCAGCTGAGCGGGCCGACACCGGCCAATCCGGACGGCGACGGCTACAGATAGCCTGAGACGTCGTAAGCTCGGCGGGTCTGCGCGTTCGGCTTCGGCGCCGGTGCGGCGCCTATGCGTCCGCGCGACTTTTTTCTGGAACCAGCCAGTCGACGCGAGCACCGGCGCGGGGTGCCGCTTCGAACAGCTCCGCCAGCTTCGGCAGCAACGCCGATAGCGTCGCATCGAGGCGCCACGGCGGATTGACCAGCACCAGCCCGCACCCGTTCAGCCGCTCGGGATCGTTCGCCGGCCGCAGCAGCAGCTCGGCGACCAGCATGCGGGCAATGCCGCTGGCCTTGAGCGCCTCGTGGAACGCGGCGACCGGGGCGCGATCCTTGACCGGATACCACAGCAGATATTGCCCGGACGCCCAGCGGCGATGCGCATGCCGCAACCCGCGCGCCAGCCGCTCGAACTCATCGCGGCGCTCGAACGGCGGATCGATCAGCACCAGACCGCGGCGCTCCTTGGGCGGCAGGAAGGCTTTCAGGCCGATATAGCCGTCGGCGTTGTGGATGCTGACCCGGCGATCGCCGGCGAACAGCGCCGCGAGGGTCCGCGCATCCTCCGGATGCAACTCCAGCAGCGCCAGGCGATCTTGCGGCCGCAGCAGGTCCAAGGCCAGCCGCGGACTGCCGGGGTACCAGCGCAGCTCCGACCGCCCCTTGTTCAGCGCGCGCACCACCGAAAGATAGGGATCGAGCTCGCCCGGCAGAGCCTTCGGGCCGGCGTCGAGCAGCTTCAGCACGCCGTTGCGGAACTCGCCGGTCTTCTGCGCTTCGGTCGACGACAGGTCGTAGCGCCCAATCCCGGCATGGGTGTCGAGCACGCAGAACGGCGTATCCTTCGCCTTCAGCCGCTCGATCAGGAGGGCCAGGGTCGCGTGCTTGACAACATCGGCGAAATTGCCCGCGTGGTAGGCGTGTCGATAGTTCATGGGCGCTTGCGTGATTAGGGCTCTGTCGCTGAGCGGATTTTATGAGATGATCGGCCCTCATGTCGCGCTTCGATCACCTGTTCACCGCCCGTCTCGACGAGCTCGGCGCCCACCACCGGCTGCGCCGTCTGCGGCCGCTCAAGCCCGCCGGCGCCGGCACGGTAACGCGCGACGGGCGGACGCTGATCAATTTCTCGTCCAACGATTATCTGGGCCTTGCCGGCCACCCCGCCTTGCGCGAACGCAGCCGCGCCTGGGCCGAAGCCCTGGGCAGCGGGGCCGGCGCGTCGCGCCTGGTCTCCGGCACGCTGGACGCGCACGAGCAGATCGAAGCCAAGGTCGCCGCGTTCAAGCAGACCGAGGCCGCGCTGATCTTCGCCTCCGGGTTCCAGGCCAACGGCACCGTGCTTCCGGCCCTGCTCGATCGGCGTGTGCTCGGCGCCGAGGCGGTCGTCTTTGCCGATGCGTTGATACACGCCAGCCTGCACCATGGCTGCCGCGCGGCGGGCGTGCGGCCGGTCCTGTTCCGCCACAACGATCTCGGCCATCTCGACCAGCTGCTGACGGCCCAGCGAGACGCTGCACCCCGCTTCATCGTCACCGAGAGCGTCTTCAGCATGGATGGCGACTGCGCCGACATCGCGGCGCTGGCGGATCTCGCCGATCGGCATGACGCCTTCCTCTACGTCGATGAAGCGCATGCGACCGGCGTGCTGGGTCCGCGCGGCGCCGGGCTCACGGCAGCGGCGCCGGGCCGCGTCGACCTGATCATGGGCACGTTCAGCAAGGCGCTCGGCAGCTTCGGCGCCTACGTCGCCGGTTCGCGGACCCTGCGCGACTACCTGATCAACCGCTGCGCCGGTTTCATCTATTCGACCGCGTTGCCGCCGCCGGTGCTGGGCGCCATCGACGCCGCCCTCGACTTGGTCCCGGCGATGGACGCCGAGCGCTCGCATCTGCAGGCGCTGGCGGCCCGCCTGCGCGCGGCACTGAAAGCCGAAGGCTGCGACACCGGCCCGTCGACAACTCAGATCGTGCCGGTGCTGATCGGCGACGAGGCGCGCACCGTGGCCTTGTCCGCCGAGCTGGAGCGCCAGGGGCTGCTCGGCGTCGCCATCCGCCCGCCCACAGTGCCGTCCGGCGGCAGCCGCATCCGCTTCGCGCTCAGCGCCGCGCATACCAGCGCGGATATCGACCGCCTCGCGGCTACGGTCGTCCGCGCCGCCCGCCCCGTCGCGGCCTGATCTTTCGTTGCCCTGCGACCATGACGAGCGGCGCGTTCGTGACCGGGACGGATACCGATATCGGTAAGACATTGGTGTCGGCCTGCCTCGCGGTGGCGTGGCGGGCCGCCTACTGGAAGCCGGTGCAGACCGGGCTCGCGGCGGACCCTGGCGACACCGCGACGGTCGCCGAGCTGGCCGGCCTGTCGCCGGAGCGCGTGCTCCGGCCGGCCTACGCCTTTCAGGCGCCGCTGTCGCCGCACGCCGCGGCCGCGGCGGAAGGAACAACCATCGCGCTCGAGCGCATTCAGTGCCCGCAGACGACCGGCCCCGTCGTGGTCGAGGGTGCGGGCGGCGTGCTGGTGCCGCTGAACGAGTCGGCCCTGATGGCGGATCTGATCAAGCGCCTCGGCCTGCCGGCGATCGTGGTCGCCCGAACCAGCCTCGGCACCATCAATCACACCCTGCTGAGCCTCGAGGCGCTGCGCGCCCGCGACATCAGGATCGCCGGGGTCATCCTCAACGGTGAAGAGAACCCCGGCAACCGTCACGCCATCGAAACGTTCGGCCACGTGCGAGTCCTGGCGGAACTGCCGCGCCTGCCGCGCGTCGACCGTCCATCGATCGCCGCGCTTGCCGCGCGCATGCCCGACGTGGCCACGGTGAGCGCATGACTGGCAGCGACGACCTCCGGTCGCTGGACGCGCGTCATGTCTGGCATCCGTTCACCCAGGCCCGCACGGCGCCGCCGCCGATCCCGATCCGGCAGGGACGCGGCAGCCGCCTCATCGCCGAAGACGGGCGCGAATTCGTCGACCTCGTCTCGTCGTGGTGGGTCACCTTGCACGGTCATGCCGAGCCGGCGATCGCGCAGGCCATCGCGTCGCAGGCGGCGCGCCTGGAGCAGGTGATGTTCGCCGGCTTCACTCATGAGCCGGCGGTGCGGCTGGCGGCACGGCTGACCGCGCTGCTGCCAGCACCGCTCACCCGCGTGTTCTATTCCGACGACGGCTCGACCAGCGTCGAGGTGGCGCTGAAGCTCGCGCTCCAATACTGGCGCAACCTCGGCCAGCCCCGGCACCGCATGCTGGCGTTCGAGGGCGGCTATCACGGCGATACCTTCGGCGCCATGGCGGTCGGCCGCAGCTCCGGGTTTTACACGCCGTTCCAGGACAAGCTGTTTGCGGTCGACTTCATCCCCTTCCCCGCCACCTGGATCGACGATCCGGACGTTGCGGCGACGGAAGCGCGCAGCCTCGCCGCCCTGGATCGCTGGCTCGCCGACCATGGCAGCGAGGCCGCCGCGTTCATCGCCGAGCCGCTGGTGCAAGGGGCGGCCGGCATGCGGATGTGCCGGCCGGCGTTTCTTCAGGAAGCCGCCAAGCGCGCGCGCGCCGCCGGCCTGCTGGTCATCTTCGACGAGGTGATGACCGGCTTCGGCCGCACCGGTACCAATTTCGCCTGCGACGCCGCCGGCATCGCCCCCGACCTGATCTGCCTGTCGAAGGGCCTGACCGGCGGATTCCTGCCCCTGGCCGCGACGGTGTGCACGGATCAGATCCACGACGCGTTTCTCGACGCAGGCTTCGAGAAAGCCTTCGCGCACGGCCATTCCTACACCGCGAACCCGCTGGGCTGTGCGGCGGCGTTGGCGTCGCTGGACCTGCTGGAGGCGCCCGAGACCGCGACCCGGATCCGCCGCATTGGCGCGGCTCACGCGGCGGGCTTATCGCAGCTGTCCAACTGTGCCGCGCTCACGCGCCGCCGGCAGACCGGCACCATCGCCGCCGTGACCTTGCCGGCCACCGACGCGGGCTACAGTGCCGCCATCGGCCCGCGCGCCGCCGGATATTTTCTGGAGCGTGGCCTGCTCGTGCGGCCGATCGGCAACGAGCTGTATTTCCTGCCGCCCTATTGCGTCACCGACGAGGAGATCGCCGCGGCCTACCGGACCGCGGCGGATTTCGCGCGGACGTTACGCTAGGTCGAACAGCAGGATTTCGGCGTCGTCGACTCCAGCGATGTCGAGCCGCGTTTCCTTCGCGATCGCGGCCCCATCGCCGGCCTGCAGCGCCGTGCCGTTCACCGTCGCCTTGCCGCGCGCCATCTGGATCCAGGCGTTGCGCCCGGACTTGAGCTCGTGCACCACCCGCTCGCCTTTGGCCAAGGTCGAGGCATAGAGATCGATGTCCTGAAAGATCCGCACGGTGCCGTCGCGCGCATCGCGCGACGCCACCAGCTTGAGCTTGCCCTGGCGCGCGGCGGCGTCGAACGCTTTCTGATCGTAGCGCGGCGGCAGGCCGTTGCGCTCCGGCAGCATCCAGATCTGCAGCAGATGCACCGGTGCCGTCTCCGAGTGATTGAACTCGGAGTGGCGGATCCCGGTGCCAGCACTCATGATCTGCACCTCGCCCGGACGGATCACCGAGCCGGTGCCGATCGAATCCTTGTGCTCCAGCGCCCCCTCCAGCACGTAGGTGAGGATCTCCATATCGCGGTGCGGGTGGGTGGGAAACCCGGCCCCCGGCGCGACCGTGTCGTCGTTGATCACCCGCAGCGCACGAAAGCCCATGTTCTGCGGATCGTGATATTCCGCGAACGAGAAGCTGTGCCGGCTGTCGAGCCAGTCGAATTTCGAGACACCGCGCTGAGCGGCGGGGCGGAGAGCGATCATGGCCTGGTCCTTTCGCCCGGCAGGGATGGATGCCGGGGAAGC
>DASWFO010000110.1:0-16204 GCA_036394195.1 Alphaproteobacteria bacterium
CGAGACGACGAGCAACACCGGTCCAGAACCAGGCGCGGCGTAAGTGCGGAGCTGCCAGCGTCTGCCCGCTGCGGCGACGCGATACGGGCATTCGTGGGGTCCAAACCCCAGCATCTCAAGGGCCTCACCTTGCGCCCGGCGTACAGCATCCGTGACGTCGAACATCGAGCCCCCGGCCCTAACCAATTAGCTCAAATAAACGCGCCAATGTCCTTTAGGGGCGGCATGCGCGTTTTGTTGTGCGGCAAAAAAGGGGCCGCATCACCGGACGCAGCCCCCCGGTCAAGACAACCAGCACCACATCAGACCTGCATCAGACCTGCGCGCCTCGTCGCTGCTGATAGCCAGTCGTCGAGGACGAGCTCGGCGGGCCCAACCCTCATATCAAACGCGTTGCCGGAGGCAGGCCCCGCATCCTATTCCAGAGAGCACCCCAAGAGCCTCCGTTGGCCATCGACCGTAGACGGCCGGCGACGCGTCCCGCGGTCATGCGCCCCTGGTAATTGCAGTCGCACAGCAGGTAATGCGCCCGGTGCGCCGAAAGATCGAAAAACGCCATGGCATCGCCGAGACGGTCGCTCTTGAGGCCCTCGTCTCGTAGCACAGCGTCCTCGGCAGCGACGATCAGGGCAGAGTTGTCGCTGCGCAGACCGATCCACTCCCGCTCCGGCAGAAACTCGATCCGCCTCAGCGGCGTGAGCCGTCGTTGCGGATCCTGCTCGAGCAGCATGGCCCACCGCTCGAGCCGTTGGGCCCTGGTCATCTTCGAGCTTCTGACCGGAACGATGCGGGCCACGCCCTGCAGATCGTCGACTCTCCTGTACTCCATTGTGTCCTCCTTTGATCAAGTGCGCCGTCCTTAAAGGGGCGCACGCCATCACGCGCGGCATCAAACGATCCCACGGGCCGGCAGAGGTGGAGCCGCGCTTTTGCGTCGTTATTTTTGGAACGACCGGAATCGCAGCCGGCCAATCAAAATATTACGGCCGTCGGCTGAAAAACTGAAACGATAAAATCGATAGGCCAATGTTACGGATTACGGCCCACCGTGGAACAGTTTGCCCACAGAGCGGCGAACGCGACACGGGCTCGCGTCCGACTCAGATCAGAAGTGAGTACCGTCGGACGTCGCTGTCTTCCCAATGAGAGTCCCGGTGATCAAGGAACTCTTCGGAAGCTTTTTGATCTGGAGCGGCGATCTCGTTGACCCGCCCGATTGTCTGTCCGAGCCGGTTGGTCTCTTCGGCCGTCGCCGACATCGACTTCGCGGTCGCCTGCATCTGGGTTGATGCCGATGATACCGTCTGAACGATGCCCTTGACGCCCGTCTCGAACTCGTCGGCCAGCTTGTTCATGGCAGCCTTTTTGTCGGCTTCGGTGCGGCTCTTCATCTGGTCCTGCTCGCGCTGGTTCCGCTCAGGCGGCGCGGACTTTGGCGATGAAGCCGTCGACCCGCCGGCTCAGCGTCACGGCATTCTCATGTTGGCGAGAAAAGCAGCACGATTGGCTCCTGGTCGCTGGTTTTTATTGTGAATGCGCGACGATTTACGGCCTGGAGCTCAGCGGAGACATAATTTTATTGTCGCTTCTCTATACGTATAATCACGTATGACTGTGGGACCGTCGCAACGCCTTATCGTTCTGAATGGCCAAAGCGAACCGATGACAGCGCCTCGGCAAGGCTCCGCCACGCAAGTGACAAGCAAGCCGCTGCGGAGCCGCAAGAGACCGTCTTTAACAAAACGGCAACATGAATTCTAATGATGACGCCCTCAAACCTTTCGTCAGCTAGGTTGTTCCAGACCAAGGCAACGGTTTCACGCCGCCGGCTAAAAAATGTGCACGCCCGTTCGACGGCCCTGTGGCGAAGCCCCTTATGCCCTTAAATCAGCATGACCTCGCCGCGGCCCGGCGTTCGATGCTCTTCGCCGACGTGGGTGACGACACCGCGACGGCCCTGCTCGATGCGGCGAGCGTGCATCAATTCGAGCCGGGGAACGTGCTGTTCCGCGAGGGAGAGCGGGCCGCCTGCCTTTATCTGCTTCTGGACGGACTTGTCGGGTTCGTATGCACGGATGGGCGGGCCAACAACGTGATCACGGAGTTCGTGCAGCCGGGGCACCCGTTTGCCATAGCAGCTCTCGTGCTCGGTGAAATTCATCTCGTGGCGGCGCAGGTCCTGCGCCTCAGTCGCATCCTGGTCATTCCCGATGGCGTGTTTCTGCGCTGCTTGACGAGCGATCTCGCGTTCTCGAATGCGGTGAACATAGCGCAAAGCCGGCTGCGGCGAGCTTTTGTTGCCGACGTGAAGAGCATCGTGACGAAGACGGCCGCGGAGCGGCTCGTGCACTTCCTGCTCACATTGATCGACCCTCCCGGAGGGCAGGCCGCCGTCGTCCTCCCCTGCGACCGGCAGGTCCTCGCCAGCTGGCTCGGTATTCTTCCCAGCAGTATCTCGCGTGTGTTCCGGCAACTGGCGGAGCTCGGCGTCAGCGGCCGCCGCCGCGATTTGACCATCGCCTCGGTCGAACGGCTGCGTAAATTCCTGGCAACGGGATCCGGCGCCAGTTAGGAGCCAGGCGCTGGATTAGAAGAGCGGCGAACGCCCCAGCTAACAGAACGGGCGGGCGCGACGGCGCCCGCCGCAGGGGTCGCGCGCCGTCAGGCGGCGCGGACCTTAGCGATGAATCCGTCAACCTGATGGCGCAGCGTCTCCGACTGCTTCGCCAACTCGCCCGCGGCTCCCAGCACCTGGGCCGACGCGGCCCCCGTCTCCGCCGCCGCCGTTGTAACGCCGGAGATCGTGGACGATACCTCCGCGGTCCCGGCCGACGCCTGCTGCACGTTGCGGGCGATCTCCTGGGTCGCGGCCCCTTGCTCCTCGACCGCCGAGGCGATTGTGGTCGCGATCTCGTTGATGCGGCCGATCGTGTCGGCGATGGTCTGCACCGCTTGGACGGAATCGCCGGTGGCGGCCTGCATCTCGGCGATCTTGGCCCCGATCTCCTCGGTCGCCTTGGCCGTCTGGTTGGCCAGCGACTTGACCTCTGACGCCACCACCGCAAAGCCCTTGCCGGCCTCGCCGGCGCGGGCAGCTTCTATCGTGGCGTTGAGCGCCAGCAAATTGGTCTGGCCGGCGATGTCGGTGATCAGCTTCACGACGTCACCGATCCGCTGCGCCGCCTCGGCCAGGTTCTTGATCTGCGCGTTGGTCCGGTCCGCCTGGTCCTTGGCCTGGCCGGCGATGCTGGCGGATTCCGCGACCTGACGGCTGATCTCCGAAATCGAGCTCGACAGCTCCTCCGCGGCCGAAGCCACGGTCTGCACGTTGGTCGAGGCCTGCTCCGAAGCCGCGGCCACGGCCGTCGATTGGCGGCGCGTCTCCTCGGCGGTCTTCGACATGGACTGGGCGGTTGCCTGCATCTCCGTCGAGGCCGACGCCAGAACGCCGATCGAGGCGGAGACCGAGTGGTCGAACTCCTTGATGTAACCGTCGACGATCTTCTGGCGCCCTTCCTTTCGCTGCTGCTCGGCCTGTTGTTCGGCAGCGAGCGCATCAGCCTTCAGCATGCTGTCCTTGAATACCTGGACCGCCTCCGCCATCTCGCCGATCTCGTCCTTGCGGCCGACGCCGGGCACAGCCACCGTTTTGTCACCGGTGGCGAGCTTCCGCATGGTCGCGGTCATCCCGGTGATCGGATTTCGAATGGACCGGCCGATGAGCACCGCAGCCGCTATGCCCAGGCCGATCGCCAACATCATTGCGACCAAAGAGACCGTCAGCGCCACACCGTCCCCGGCGACGGTGCTGTCGCCGAGCGCGACGTCGGCGTTGCGCAGATCGCGGCGAATATCCGTGGCCAGCGTCTTTACCGCCGAGGCCTGGACCTGCATTGGGCCTGTGACGACCTCGCCAATGGCACCCATGACCTTGAGCTTGTCATCGAAGGCATCGACGTACTTCGCGAAAAGGGCGTCGATCTCCTTAAGCGCCGCGAGCGCGTCCGCAGATTGATAGGAAGGCCGGATTTCAGCCAGCTGGGTCGCGAACAACTCCATCTGCTGCTTGACCTTGCCGGCCGTCGCTGTGTCGCGCTTGACTTCGTGCGACTGCACCAGCACGCGGCCGTACATCAGGGCGCGCAACGTCTCCGCGGTCTTGAGCGCCAGTTGCAGGTCGCCCCGCGCACGCGCCTCGGCGAGGAGCTTGCCGACTTGCTCGTCGAGCTTGGGTCCCAGCCCGGTCAACCGCTCGGTCTGAATCGTGTCTTTGGCATGGAAGAGCTCTATGATCCGGGCGAACGAACCGGCATAAGCATCGATGGCCTCTTTGATCTGGGCGAACTTCTCGCGCTGCTGGGTCGAGATCGGCATCGCCACGGCGCGATCGATCAGCTGCCGCGCCGCGGCCGCGGTTTCGTCGAACCGCGTTTTCAGCCGCGGGTCGCCGGTCATTCGAAAATCGCGTGTGGTCAGGCGGAGATTGAGCGACTCGCTCTCGAGGTCGGCCGCGAGTTCCCCCGCCTCGACGAAGGCACGATATTTGGAAAGCGCATCGATCGCCGACCACAGGCCATAGCTGCTGACGGCCCCGATCGTGACCAGGAGACACAACAACAGACTGAAGCCCAGATTGATGCGCGGGCCGATTTTAAGCGTGCTCAACATGACAAACTCCAAGCGTTGACGCCTTCGGGATGTCCAGGCCGGCGGTCGGATGGGGAGTGGGATCGAAACGCGCAGCGCTGATCCCACGATGACTGAACGTCGGGCACTCTGAACGTCAAAGTTGAACGCGTTCATACGCCAAACGCGTCAACGCCGGCTGAATAGCGAATGCGAACCGCTGCTGCCGCATAGGCAAAGGAGAAGCTTCGCATTTGTTAAGTAACGCTGGATTGCAGGCGCCGCGAACGCCCCGGGACGGGTGGGCGATCGAGTGCGGGCGACCAATAGGCCGCCGAGCTTACACGCACTTACACGCGCCTACACGTCGAGGTTGGCGACCTTGAGCGCGTTGTCCTGGATGAAGTCGCGGCGCGGCTCGACCACGTCGCCCATCAGCGTCTCGAAGATGGTGTTGGCTTCGGCGCTGTCGTTGACCTTCACCTGGAGCAGACGGCGCGCCTCGGGATCGAGGGTCGTCTCCCAGAGCTGCTCGGGGTTCATCTCGCCGAGGCCTTTGTAGCGCTGCATCGACACGCCCTTCTTGCCGATCTCGAGCACCGCGTCGATGAGCCGCGTCGGACCGGTGATCTCCACCTCGCGATCGCCGGCCTTCAATTTGGCGAACCGGCCGTAGACCTTCTGGAATTCGCCGGCGGTCTCGACGAGGCGCCGGGCCTCGACGGAGTTGATCACCACCTGGTCGATGACCGCGCGATCGGTCTCGCCGCGCAGCTTCCGCTCGAAGACCATGCTGTCGACGGATGCCGTTCCGGTCCAGCCGCGATCGGTCTCGGGAGAGAGCGCGTTCAGCCGCTTGGCGATGTATTCGGCGGCCGCCCGGGCCTTGGTCTGGTCAGCCAGGAGCTCGGGATCGAGCGCTCCCAGAATGGCCGCCTGCTCGACCGCGTCGCGGCTGCCGACCCGGCGCGCCAGCGGCGTGATGAAGGACTTGGCCTGACGCGCCTTCTCGACCAGCTGGCGGAGATCCTGGCCGGCCCGCTGGCTGCCGTCGGAGCCGACGATGAGCACCATGCCGTCGATGCCGCCCTCGATCAGGTAGTCCTCGAGCAGGCGCTCGTCCTTGAGGTAGACCTCGGAATTGCCGCGCTTGGCCCGATACAGCGGGGGCTGCGCGATATAGACATAGCCCGCGTCGATCAACGGCCGCATCTGCCGGTAGAAGAACGTCAGCAGGAGCGTGCGGATGTGCGAGCCGTCGACGTCGGCGTCGGTCATGATGATGATCTTGTGATAGCGGCACTTCGCGACGTCGAACTCCTCGCCGATGCTGGTCCCCACCGCCGTGACCAGCGTGCCGATCTCGGCGGAGGACAGCATCTTGTCGATGCGCGCCCGCTCCACGTTCAGGATCTTGCCCTTGATCGGCAGGATGGCCTGGAAGGCGCGGTTGCGGCCCTGCTTGGCGGAGCCGCCGGCGGAATCGCCCTCGACGATGAAGATCTCGGACTTGGCCGGGTCGCGTTCCTGGCAGTCGGCGAGCTTGCCCGGCAGCGAGGCCATGTCCAGCGCCCCCTTGCGCCGGGCGAGATCGCGCGCCTTGCGCGCCGCTTCGCGCGCGGCGGCCGCCTCGACGATCTTGCCGATGATGCGCTTGGCGTCGCCCGGATGCTCCTCGAACCATTGCTGGAGCTTGTCGGCGCAAACCATCTCGACGATCGGCCGCACCTCGGACGAGACGAGCTTGTCCTTGGTCTGCGACGAGAACTTCGGGTCCGGCACCTTGACCGAGAGCACGCAGGTCAGGCCTTCGCGGGAGTCCTCGCCGGTGAGCTCGATCTTCTCCTTCTTCGCGATCCCCGCCTCGACGGCGTATTTATTGATGGTGCGGGTCAGCGCCGCGCGGAAGCCCTGGAGATGCGTGCCGCCGTCCTTCTGCGGGATGTTGTTGGTGAAGCACAGCATCGTCTCGTGATAGGCGTCGGTCCACTCCATCGCGACTTCGACGGTGATCTTCTCGCGCTCGCCCTTCATGACGACGGTGGGATGCAGCGCCGCCTTCGAGCGGTCGAGGAACTTGGCGAAGGCCTCGATGCCGCCGTCGTACTTCATCTCGACGGTCTTGCTGTCGACGCCGCGGGCGTCGGTCAGCACCAGCTTCACGCCGGAATTGAGAAACGCAAGCTCGCGCAGGCGATGCTCGAGCGTCTCGAAATCGTATTCGGTCTTGGTGAAGGTCTGCTTCGAGACGATGAACCGCACCTGGGTCCCGGTGCGCTTACCGGCCTCGCCGACCACCTTCAGCGGTGCTTCCGGCTCACCGTGCCGGAAGCGCACGAAATGCTCCTTGCCGCCGCGCCAGACGCGCAGCTCGAGCGTCTCCGAGAGCGCGTTGACGACCGACACGCCGACGCCATGCAGGCCGCCGGAGACCTTGTAGGAATTCTGGTCGAACTTCCCGCCGGCGTGCAGCTGGGTCATGATGACCTCGGCCGCCGACACGCCTTCTTCCTTGTGGATCTCGGTCGGAACGCCGCGGCCGTTGTCGGTCACCTCGACGGCACCGTCCGGGTGCAGGATCACCTGGATCTCATCGCAATAGCCGGCCAGGGCCTCGTCGATCGAGTTGTCGACCACCTCGTACACCATGTGGTGGAGGCCCGAGCCGTCGTCGGTGTCGCCGATATACATGCCGGGGCGCTTGCGCACGGCATCGAGGCCCTTCAGGACCTTGATCGATTCGGCGCCGTAGTCGGCCGCACCCTGGGTGGGATCTAGTCTTTGGGCTGGTTCACTCATCGCGGCATCACCGTCGCGTCAAGAACACGGAAAAAACGGGCCCGCCCGCGCAGGCCCTGGAACAACTCGTCGTCGGTCCCCGTCAGCCACGCCTGGGCGCCGAGTGCCGAGACCTCATCGAACAACGCGGCCCGCCGCGCACCGTCGAGATGCGCCACGACCTCGTCGAGCAGCAGGAGCGGGGCTTCACCGCGCTCGGCGGCAAGCTCGCGCGCCGTCGCCAAGGTGATCGACAGGAGCAGCGCCTTCTGCTCGCCGGTCGAGCAGTCCCGCGCCGGGCAATCGTTGGCGGCGTAGCGGACCATCAACTCGGTCCGGTGCGGACCCCAGGCGGCCCCGCCATGAAGCGCGTCGTGGCTGCGCGCGGCGCTGAGCGCCTCGCGCGCGCGGTCTTCGACCGCGACGGCCGGCATTTCGGAGAGGGCTGCATCGACCTCGCCGGCGAGCCCCAGGCGCGCGGCCGGGAACGGTCCGCCGCTCCGCGCCGCCGCCTCGTCGAGCCGGCGCACGACGCTCGCCCGCGTCGCCGCGATGGCGACCCCATGACGGGCCATACCGTCCTCGAGGGCGTCCAGCCACGCGGCGTCGCCGCAGCCATCCGCCAGCAGGCGCGAGCGCTCGCGCATCACGGTCTCGTAGGCGGCCACTTCGCCGGCGTGCTCGGGATGAAAGCCGTACACGACGCGGTCGACGAACCGCCGGCGGGCCGAGGAGCCGTCCAGGAACAGCCGATCGAGCTCCGGCGTCAGCCACGCCACGGCGAGATGCTCGGCGAGGTCCTTCTGGCCGCGCGACGGCTGGCCGTCGATGCGCACCGTCCGACGCTCGGTGGCGCCGGGTTTTTTCGGCTCGTCCCCCGGCTCGCGGCCGGTGCCGATATTGACGCGGCCCCGCGCCGTGTCCACGACCGCCGCGACGGCCCACGGCCCCGCACTTTCCGGCGCGTTCGGACTGCGCCGGTCCACTTCGGACAGCCTGGCCCGGCGCAGACCGCGGCCGGGAGCCAGGAACGACAGCGCCTCCAGGAGGTTGGTCTTGCCGGCTCCATTGGGGCCGGTGAGCACGACCGGACTGGCGTCGACGTCGAGCCTGAGGCGCGCATAGGAGCGGAAGTCGCTGAGGCTGAGCCGCACCACGGCGGCGGCGCGCGCCGGTGCCGCCGCGGCAGCCACGGGCTCCGAAATCACGGGCGCCAGGCGATTGGCCATGAGCCGGGTCACACCCGCATCGGCATCAGAACGTAGAGCGCGCTCGGGTCGGCCGTGTCCTGGACGACCGTGGGCGAGGCGGCGTCCGACATCGCAAAACGCGCCCCGTCGCCTTCGATCTGCTGGGCGATGTCGAGAAGATACCGGGCGTTGAAGCCGATCTCGATCGGGGCCGCGGTATAGCGCGCCTCGAGCTCCTCGGTGGCGCTGCCGGCATCGGGGCTGGTCGCGGTCAGGGTGAGTTGACCCTTGGCGAGCGCCAGCTTGATGGCGCGCGACTTTTCCGTGGAGATCGTGGCCACGCGATCGACCGCCTCGGCGAACTGCTTGCAGTCGACCTCGAGCACCTTGTCGTTGCCCGACGGGATGACCCGCTCGTAATCCGGGAATGTCCCGTCGATGAGCTTCGAGGTCAGGACCACGTCGTCGAAGGCGAAGCGCACGCGCGTATCCGACAGCGACACCGCGATGGACCCTTGCGTTTCGTCGAGCAGCTTGCGCAGTTCCAGCACGGTCTTGCGCGGCAGGATGACGCCGGGAATGTTGTCGGCGCCGGCCGGCAAGGTCATCTCGACGCGCGCCAGGCGGTGCCCGTCGGTGGCGACCGCGCGCAGCACCTTCATGCCGTTGCTTTGCGTCGCATGCATGTAGATGCCGTTGAGGTAGTAGCGCGTCTCTTCGGTCGAGATCGCAAACCGCGTGCGGTCGATCAGGCCGCGCAGGTCGCCCGCGGCGAGCTCGAAATTGTTGGGCAATTCGCCGCCGGCCATTTTCGGAAAATCCTCCGCCGGCAGGCTGGCGAGCGTGAAGGTCGAACGGCCGGCCTTGAGGCTCACCTGACCGCTCTTCGCATCACTGCCGCTGTCGAGACCGACCTGGCTGCCTTCCGGCAACTTGCGGACGATGTCGTACAGGGTGTGCGCCTGCACGGTCGTGGTGCCGGTCTTGCCGACGTCGGCGGACGCGGTTTCGACGATGGCGAGATCCATGTCGGTCGCGGTCATCGCCAGCTTGTTCTTCGAGGCTTCGAGAAGAACATTGGCGAGGATCGGAATGGTGTTGCGCCGTTCAACGACGCTCTGGATGTGCCCCAGCGATTTGAGAAGGGCACCGCGCTCGATCGTGAGTTTCATGAGGGTCGGATCCGCGTCCTTTGGGGGATTTTTGAAACGGCGCCGGACCCCCCGGGTGCCGCCTCCTTGCAGGGCTGGGCGGGGACGCTGCCTGCCGTGCCTTTTGCCAGGACCGGCAGTATATCAGAAGCGTTTGAAATCTAAAACGTTTTCGTCATTTTATGGCTAATAAATCGCAGTAAATTCAGCCCTGTTTTCAAGCCTTTGGCGCAGGTTTTTTCGCCGCCGCTGCAAGGGTCGCCGCAAGCGCGATCTGGACCGCCTTCCGCTGCACCGAAAGCGCCATCGAGGGGAGGGGCGCTGTCGCCGAGTCGCGGCCGAGTCCCGCCGCGACCTCGGCCGGCAACAACGGCAGGTGGATGAAGCCGCATGGAATGCGGCGCGGCACCGCGGCCAGTGCCCGATAGAGGGCCGCGTTGCAGAGATATGTGCCGGCCGTCTCGGACAGCCGCGCCGGAATGCCCGCCGCCAGCAGCTTCGCCTGGATGGCGCGCAGCGGCAGGCGCGCCCACAGCCCCGCGCCCGCCGCCTTGTCGAGGGACCGGTCGGCCAGGCGCATCCCCGCATTATCGGCGATGGTGAAATCGGCCAGGTTGAGGGCCACCCGTTCCAGCCGGATGACCGCCTCCCCCGGCGCCAGCCCCAACAGGATCACGGCGACCGGATCGACGCCGCGCAGCGCCTCGATCAGGGCGCGATCGAGGGCGGCCATGTCGACCGGCAGCACGCGGCCCACGACCGGAACCCCGGCGATGCGCGATCCGTCCAGCTGCTGCGCGATCTCGGCCGACGGATTTAGGGCATAGCCGCCGAACGGCTCGAAGCCGGTGACCAGCGCCGCCTTTTTTCTCTTCATGCGAAGAATTTAGCAGAGGCGAGGAGAAGACGGCGATCGGTCATTGCGAGGAGCGCAAGCGACGACGCAATCCAGAAGGACCTGGATTACTTCGCCCGGGGTGTGGGGGGCTTCGCCCCCTACAGGAATGGGGGCTCGCAATGACGTTCGGAAGGGCGGAGCTTACGCCTCGAGCATGCGCCGCAGCAGCTCGATGTCCTCGGCGAAGCTCGAATCGGTGGAGCGGAGCTCCTCGATCTTCTTCACCGCGTGCATCACGGTCGTGTGGTCGCGGCCGCCGAACTTGCGGCCGATCTCCGGCAGCGAGCGCGAGGTGAGCTGCTTGGCCAGATACATCGCGACCTGGCGCGGCCGGGCGACCAGGCGGGCACGGCGCGGGCTGTGCATATCGGCGAGCCGGATGGAATAATGCTCGGCCACGCGCTTCTGGATTTCTTCGATGGTCACGCGGCGATCGTTGGCACGAAGAAGATCGTGCAGCACGTCCTGCGCCGTCTCGAAGGTGATCGCCCGGCCAACCAGGGTCGCGTGCGCCGCGATGCGGTTCAGCGCGCCTTCGAGCTCGCGCACGTTCGACGTGATCTTGTGGGCCAGGAACTCGAGCACCTTCGGCGGCACCGCGAGGTTCATCTTCTCGGCCTTGGTCTGCAGGATGCCGAGGCGAAGCTCGTAGGTCGTCGGATGGATATCGGCGACAAGCCCCCAGCCGAGCCGCGAGCGGACGCGATCCTCGATGCCTTCGAGGTCGGCCGGGCTCTTGTCGGCGGAGAGCACGATCTGCCGGTTCTGGTCCACCAGGGCGTTGAAGGTGTGAAAGAACTCTTCCTGCGTCGAATCCTTGCCGCTGATGAACTGCACGTCGTCGATCATCAGCACGTCGACCGACCGGAACTGCTCCTTGAACGACATCATGTCCTTGAAGCGCAGCGCCCGGATGAAGCGGTACATGAACATCTCGGCGGAGAGATAGGCGACGCGGCGTTGCGGGTGCCGCTTGCGGATCTCCCACGCCATGGCATGCATCAGATGCGTCTTGCCGAGGCCGACGCCGCCGTAGAGGAACAGCGGGTTGAACGGCACCTTCGCCTCCTCGGAGACGCGCCGGGCCGCCGCGGTGGCGAACTCGTTGGGCTTGCCGATGACGAAATTGTCGAACGTGAAACGGGGATCGAGCGGCGCGCCGAAATCATCGCCGTCCGGCGAGGTGCCGCCGGAGGCGGCGGCTGCGGCGATCGGACGCCGATCGAAGCCGGGGGCCGACGCCTGACCGTCGCCGTCCGAGTAGCCCAGCCGGGTGGGCATCGCCGGGCGCGCCTTGATCATCTCCGGACGCACGGCCTGGCTACGCTCCGCCGCGACGATCGTCCGCACCGCCGCCGCCGGCGACGCCACGACGATTTCGACCGCCCGGACGTTCTTGTTCTCGGCTTTCCATAACGCCCGCAGACGCTCCGCATAATGGGTGCGGACCCAGTCCTGCATGAACCGCGTGGGCACCGCGATCTTGACCTCGCCGTCGTCGACCCCGGCGAGGGTCAGCGGCTTCAGCCAGCTGCGATAGGCGACCTCGCCGAATTCGGCGCGCAGCTTTCCGCGGACTCGCGCCCATTGCGTCTCGACGGTGGGGCCTGACTCGTCGCGCATCACCGTCATTCCTGGGTCCATGGCAAACCGTCCGCCTTCCAGCCGGAAGCAGCGCCGCGATGCTGGCCCCCGTCATGCAGCCCCTCGAACCCGCCGGCCAGATTGTAGCACTGCTGCCAGCCGGCGGCGGTCATGGCGATGGCGGCCGAGCGCGAGCGCCCGCCCGAGCGGCAGATGAAGATGACGGTCGCGTCCTTGGAGACGCCCGCGCGCTCAACGTCCGGCACGAAACTCTGATTGGCGGACATCCGCGGCTTGGCGCCCGCCGTGCCCGGAACAAAGGACTGCCATTCGACGAGCACGGCGCGCTTGTCCAGCGACGAGAGATCGGGCACGCCCACGAAAGACCACTCCGCCTGCGAGCGGCAATCCACGAGCACGGAATTCGGCTGGCGCTGCAGCAGGTCCCAGGCGTCCTTCGGCGTGAGGTCGCCCGCGTAACCTGCCGTCGCGCGGCTTTCATTGCCGCTCTTCGGTCGCGTCATCTCCGCTGACCCGTTTGACATGTCCCCTGCCCGCCCTGACGTTCCGGCCGGAATTTCCGACCGTCTTCGGCCGGCTCGTCCGGCCTCAGTGTGCTGCTAAAAATCTAAAGAATTCGTTCTACCCTTTAGTCCCGGTTCAGCTTCAACTTCCGGGCGGCACGCCGCCCCTTCGTCGGGCGGCTGGGTGGGGCGCAACGCCGTCCCCCGACGGGCTGCGCGCCGACCCTCTGCTCGGTCGAGCGCGGTTCCTATATTGATGAGCCGGGTATTGATGAGCCGGGTATTGATGAGCCGGGCCGCCCGACGGCAGCGGCAAGACAGAGAAGTACGTTGAAAAGGACTGCGACATTTCGGTGCGTGATTTTCTATGTGACCGGTGGGTGCCGCCTCTGATCCGACTTCTTCCAAGGCCCGGCACAAACGAGCCCTAGTGCCTCGTCTTCTTATAACGTCGTCTTCTTATATACGTCCGCAGTCTCCGCCTGCTGCCGACCAACACCTTCGACTTCGCTCGGATCGACTTTCGCCGAACCGGCTGCTGACCTCATCGAAAAAAAACCGCTTGTGACACTGACCGTCTCTGCTGCTCCTTCGCGGCGAGCGTCGCACTCTGGATGAGAGCGCCGCTCTTGCTTGGAACGTTTTGATCTGGCCTCCCCACGATCAGCGTCCCGCAAATCTAGTCGGCGTTTTTGGAACGTGCAACATGATGTGTCGTGATTCTGCAAAAAAATTTACTTGCGTGGCTTGAAATGGGCGTTCCAGGTCCGCGCAACAAAACTGCTCACGTGCGATGTGCGAACGTCTTGCAGTGAGAACGATCACACATGAGGCAACGCCATCTCATATTTGAAGTGGCGTGGCGGAGAGACGCACGCAAATCCTAGTGCGAGACCAGCCCGTGCTGAGGTATGGGCGGATGCGGGAGCGTCGCCGGCGAAATCAGCCGAGCGCTTTGATCCGCGAGGACAGGCGAGATAATTTCCGAGCGACGAGATTCTTGTGAACCAAGCCGCCATGCACGCCGCGCATCAGCAACGGCTGTGCGTCTTTGAAAGCCGCCTGAGCCTCGCCTTTATTGCCGGCGGCGATCGCCGCCTCGACCTTCCGCAGCGACGAGCGAAGCATCGAGAGCCGCGACTGATTCACGTCATGACGACGGACCGCCTGACGAGCCGCTTTCCGCGCCGAGGGGTTGCGCTTGATTTTCTTTGCCGCCATTGGAGTTATCCGCTTTGCCGTGAGCCGAATTTCGGGAAGGCGCGGTTATAAACCCCTGTCCCATATGCGTCAACTTGGCGCGGCCAGCCCGGGCCGCGCACGCCCTGGGCGGACCCGGCGGCCGCCGCGCCCCCGGAGATGACAGGCTGTAATGTTCGAATCAGCGGTGCTTGAAGTTCGCCGGACGCTTCTCGACGAACGCCGCCATGCCCTCTTTTTGGTCGTCTGTCGCAAAGGTGGAGTGAAAAAGGCGGCGCTCGAAACGGATGCCTTCGGCGAGAGTCGTCTCGTAAGCCCGGTTAATGCTTTCCTTAATCATCAATGTGATCGGCAGCGATTTCGCCGCGATCGTCTCGGCCATCTTCAATGCTTCGTCCATGAGCTGTGCCGCAGGCACGACCCGGCTGACCAGGCCGCTGCGCTCCGCCTCCGCAGCGTCCATCATCCGTCCGGTGAGGCAGATATCCATGGCTTTCGCTTTGCCGACCGCACGCGTGAGCCGCTGGGTGCCGCCCGAGCCCGGCATCGTTCCGAGGTTGACCTCCGGCTGTCCGAACTTCGCCGTATCGGCCGCGATGATGGTGTCGCACATCATGGCGACCTCGTTGCCGCCGCCGAGCGCAAATCCGGCGACCGCGGCGATGATCGGCTTGCGGCACGTGGTGATGCGCTCCCAGCCATTGGTGATGAAGTCCTGCACGTAGACATCGATGTAGGTGCGGTCCTTCATCTCCTTGATGTCGGCGCCCGCCGCGAACGCCTTTTCGCTGCCGGTCACCACGACGGCGCCAATGTTCGCGTCCGCCTCGAAGCCGTCCAGGGCGCGGCCGAGCTCGCGGACGAGCGCGTCGCAGAGCGCGTTCAGCGCCTTGGGGCGGTTGAGCCGGATGATCCCGACGCGGCCGCTCATCTCGACAAGGATGTTCTCATAAGCCATTGGCGTATCTCCACTTCAACCGGGCGACAGATAGAAACGGATGAGCAGCAGCCCGGCCGCGGCGGGTTGCGCCGTGCGGTTGCCGGCGGCTGGAAACTCCAGCCGCAACGTCTCGCCTTCGCGGCGGAACAAATCGGGAGCGGCGGCCGTCCAGCCAAGCTGGGGCAAGGTCGAGCCGTAAAACGACAGGACGGCATCCCGGCTGACCGCCCCCTCGGCCCACGCCTCGATCACGCGGCCGCTGGGGGCCTCGAAGACCACGCCTTGTCCGGTCAGGGCCGACAAGCCCGGCATGAGCGGCAGATCGTCGACGCCGGGCACGAAATTTTCGGCGGCGCGCGCCGGACCGACGCCCAGCAGCCAGACCAGGGCAAGCAGCCAGAGAATGCTCCGGATCGACGGGATCATCACCCCGCCAGTCTAACGCTGGCGGCGGGCACAATAGAAGGTCGAGCGGCCGCTTTGGACGATCCGCCTGACACCGCCGCCGCAATCGCAGGCCGGGCAGGGCTGGCCCTCGCGGTCGTATACCGCCCACTGGGCCTGGAACCAGCCTTGGTCGCCGCTTGCGTTGACGTAATCGCGCGCCGATGAGCCGCCGGCGGCGATCGCCTTTTCGAGCACGTCCTTCAGGGCCGCGACCAGCCGGCTTGCACGGTCGCGCACGACGGTGTGCGATTTCCGCTTCGGGGAGATGCCCGCCGCGTAGAGCGCCTCGCACGCGTAAATGTTGCCGACCCCGGCCACCACCCGCTGGTCGATCAGGGCTGCCTTGATCGGTCCCCGGCGTCCGTCGAGCAGCTCAGCCAGCGCACCCGCCGTGAAGTCGGGCGACAGCGGCTCGGGACCGATCTCCGCAAAACGCCGATGGCCCGCAAGCCGGGCCAGCGGCACCAGGTCCATCAGGCCAAACCGCCGCGGGTCGGTAAACCGCAGCACCCGTCCGTCGTCGAGGGTGAAGGCAAGGTGCTCGTGCAGCCCGACCGCGTTCGGCTTCTCGCCAAGCACGAACTGCCCCGACATGCCGAGATGGACGACCAGCACGTTGCCGTCATCGAGCAGGATCAGAATATATTTGGCGCGACGGTCGACCGCGGCGATCTGCCGCCCCAGGAGCCGGCGGGCCAAGCCCGCCGGCAGCTTCTCGCGCAGATCCGGCCGCCGCTGCTCGACGTGGACAAACTTGCGTCCCGTGAGATGCGGCCGCAAGCCGCGAACCACGGTTTCGACTTCGGGAAGCTCGGGCATGGATGGGCGCTAACCTAGCGAAAAGCGAGGTGCCGCGCTATCTTGCC
>DASWFO010000111.1:0-25095 GCA_036394195.1 Alphaproteobacteria bacterium
GTCGGCTCGTCGACCATGCTCTCGGGCCTGCCGAACCGCCTCCATTACGTGACCTCGAAAGGTGCGGTGCTGGCGATGACGCGGGCCATGGCCAAGGAGCTCGGCCCGTTCGGCATCCGCGTCAACACGGTCGGCTACAGCCTGGTGTCGAACGCGGCGACCGACGCCGAGTTCCAGGCGCATCCGGAGAAGCGCAAGCTGATCCTGGGTGCGCGCGCCATCGCCAAGGACATCTTCCCCGCCGACCTGATCGGGACGTTGGTCTATCTCGCATCCGCCGAGAGCGACGCGATGACCGGCCAGTTCATCAACATCGACGGCGGCCAGAGCTTCACCTGACACGGGAGCGACCATGAACCTCTTCGACCTGACGGGCCGGGTGGCGATCGTCACCGGCGGCAACGGCGGCATCGGGCTCGGCATGGCGCGGGGGCTGGCCCAGGCGGGGGCGGCGGTGATGATCGCCGGGCGCGACGCGGCCAAGAGCAGCGCGGCGGTGAAGGAGCTCGCGGGCCTCGGCGCGAAGGCGGCGTCGACCAGCGTGGATGTCTGCAACGAAGGTGCCTGCCGCGGGCTGATCAAGGAGACCGTCGCGAAGTTCGGCCGACTCGACATCCTGGTCAACAATGCCGGCACCAATATCCGCAAGCAGCCGCAGGAGTACACGGCCGCGGAGTGGCACGCGGTGATCGACACCAATCTCACCAGCGCCTTCCTGTTGAGCCAGGCGGCGTATCCCGAGATGCGCCGGGCCGGCGGCGGCAAGGTGATCAATATCGGCTCGATGATGTCGATCTTCGGCGCCTCGTTCACAGCCCCGTACGCCGCCAGCAAGGGCGGCATCGTGCAACTGAGCCGGGCCATCGCGACCGCGTGGGCGAAGGACAACATCCAGGTCAACGCGGTGCTGCCCGGCTGGATCGACACCGCCCTCACCCGCAGCGCGCGCAAGCAGGTTGACGGCCTGCACGAGCGGGTCCTGGCGCGCACCCCGGCCGGCCGCTGGGGCAATCCGGCGGACTTCGCCGGCATCGCCGTCTTTCTCGCAAGTGCAGCATCGGACTTCCTCACCGGCACCGCGATTCCGGTCGACGGTGGCTATTCGGTTCAGGGGTGAGACCCACTTGTGTCTCAATTGGCCTCTCCCTGAGGAGCCCCGCGCCTTCGTCATCCTTCGAGTGCCTCAGGATGAGGGCGCGGGAGGGGCCAATTGAGGCAGCGCCACCGCGGCCGCGGCGGTTGCACTTTGATGGCAACTCTGCGAGCATGAGGTGTTCCCTGGGGAGCCCCGTTTAGGGGGCTGAGACACCGCCGGCCGTGACAGCGACGGCAACGCGGAGACCCTCCGAACCTGATCCGGGTCATTCCGGCGTAGGGACAGGAACTCGCGGCGCTCTTCTCTTTTCCACACAGCCGCACCCTCCCCGACGCGAAATCCCGGATCTCAAACAACGTCCGTTTTGGACGCGACGAGAGGAGATTTCGCCCATGCCCGACGGCAACCCGAATCCGAACTTCACCGTGTCGACCGGCCCGCTGCCGGCCTCGCGCAAAATCCGCGTCCAAGGCCGCCTCCATCCCGAGGTCCAGGTGGCGATGCGCGACATCGAGCTCAGCCCCTCGGCCAACGAGCCGCCGGTGCGGGTCTACGACGCGTCGGGCCCCTACACCGATCCCGATGCCAAGATTGACATCACCCGCGGCCTGCCTGGGCTGCGCAGCGCCTGGATCCACGCCCGCGGCGACGTCGAGGCGTATGACGGCCGCACGGTGAAGCCGGAAGACAACGGCCGGCGGATCGAAGACAGCTCCGAGCTGACCGAGTTCTCGCTCGCCGGCAAGCGGCCGCTGCGCGCGAAGCCGGGCAAGAACGTCACGCAGCTGCACTACGCCCGCAAGGGCATCATCACGCCGGAGATGGAGTACATCGCGATCCGCGAGAATCTCGGCCGCGAGATCGCGCGCGAGCAGCAGGCGCGCGACGGCGAGGATTTCGGTGCGTCGATCCCGGATCACGTGACGCCGGAGTTCGTGCGCGACGAGGTGGCGCGCGGGCGCGCCATCATCCCGGCGAACATCAATCACCCGGAAAGCGAGCCGATGATCATCGGCCGCAACTTCCTGGTGAAGATCAACGCCAATATCGGGAACTCGGCGATCCTGTCGTCGATCGCCGACGAGGTCGAGAAGATGGTGTGGGCGATCCGCTGGGGATCGGACACCGTCATGGACCTGTCGACCGGCAAGAACATCCACGCCACGCGCGAATGGATCATCCGCAACTCGCCGGTGCCGATCGGCACCGTGCCCATCTACCAGGCCCTGGAGAAGGTCGGCGGCAAGGCCGAAGACCTGAGCTGGGAGATGTATCGCGACACCTTGATCGAGCAATGCGAGCAGGGGGTCGACTACTTCACCATCCACGCCGGGGTGCGGCTCCCCTACATCCCGCTCACCGCCAAGCGGGTGACCGGCATCGTCAGCCGCGGCGGCTCGATCATGGCGAAATGGTGCCTCGCCCACCACGAGGAGAGCTTCCTCTACACGCGCTTCAACGAGATCTGCGAGATCATGAAGGCGTATGACGTGAGCTTCTCCTTGGGCGACGGCCTGCGCCCGGGCTCGATCGCGGACGCCAATGACGCAGCCCAGTTTGCCGAGCTCGAGACCCTGGGCGAGCTCACCAAGATCGCCTGGCAGCACGACGTGCAGGTCATGATCGAAGGCCCCGGCCACGTGCCGATGCACAAGATCAAGGCCAACATGGACAAGCAGCTCAAGGCCTGCCACGAGGCGCCGTTCTACACCCTGGGGCCGCTCACCACCGACATCGCGCCCGGCTACGACCACATCACCAGCGGCATCGGCGCCGCCATGATCGGCTGGTTCGGCACCGCGATGCTCTGCTACGTGACGCCGAAGGAGCATCTGGGCCTGCCCGACCGCGACGACGTCAAGACGGGGGTCATCACCTACAAGATCGCGGCGCACGCCGCCGATCTCGCCAAGGGGATGCCGGGGTCGCAGCTCCGCGACGACGCGCTGTCGCGGGCGCGCTTCGAGTTCCGCTGGCGCGACCAGTTCAACCTGTCGCTCGATCCGTCGACGGCCGAGAAGTTCCACGACCAGACCCTGCCCGCCGACGGCGCCAAGCTGGCGCATTTCTGCTCGATGTGCGGCCCGAAATTCTGCTCGATGAAGATCACGCAGGAGATCCGGGACGCGGCGGCGGCGCAGAACGACGTCGCCGACGTGGCGCAGAAGGGCATGCAGGAGATGTCGGTCAAGTTCCGCGAATCCGGCAGCCAGATCTACGCGGGGGCGGGCGGGAGAGAACACGATTGAATAGGCAGGTCCAACCATCTCTACCTCGTCATGCCCGCGAAAGCGGGCATCCATCGCGCCGCTGAACCGTGGATTCCCGCTTGCGCGGGAATGACGAAAAAGGAGTGGGACCGATTAGGCTCCGAGGGCGCCGGTTTCGACCGGCGCCCTCCATGTTTGTTATTCGACGCCGAGAACTCGGGCTCGCCCGCGGCCGCAGCGCCTTGACACTTGTCAGGGAAGTATCTACATTGTAGATATATCCTCGGCACTCAATTATCATGAAAACCATCATTTCCAAGTGGGGCCATAGCCTCGCGCTCCGGATTCCATCGGCATTCGCGCACGAGATCGATGCTGTTGAGGGTACGGAAGTCGACATTTCTGTCTCGCGGGGAAAATTGGTTGTCTCTCCGGCCAGGCGGCGTTACGCGATCGAGGATCTTGTCAATGCGATCACCCCCGAAAACACCCACGCGGAAACCGAGTGGGGCAGGCCGCGCGGCGGCGAAGTCTGGTAGCCGCTCGTTCGTCCCTGATGTCGGTGATCTGATCTGGCTGGATTTCGATCCCAAGGCTGGTCACGAGCAGGCGGGGCGCCGGCCCGCCGTCGTACTGTCGCCGGCGGGCTATAACGCGAAGACAGGGCTCGCGGTCGTCTGTCCCATTACGAGCCAGCAGAAGAACTATCCTTTCGAGGTTGCCCTTCCGGCAGGGCTCGCCATCCGCGGCGTCATTCTCGCCGACCATGTGAAGAACCTGGACTGGAGGGTTCGCCACGCCGCAGCGAGCTGCAAAGCGCCCTCGTCCGTGCTGGCCGAGTTGAGGGCCAAGCTCGCACCTCTGCTCGGCTTTTAAAGCCGCTCGAACGAGCGCCGGTTTTCGACCGGCGCCCTTTTTGTTGCACCGGGTGGACATGTTAGGATCGGGCACCAATCCGGCGCGGAGAGCCCCATGACCGTGATGACCCAGCCGAAGCTCGACGTCGTCCCGCTGACCCGGCATATCGGCGCCGAGATTCGCGGCCTCGATCTCAGAAGCCAGCCCGACGAGGCGACGGTCAAGGCGATCTATCAGGCGTGGCTCGACCATCTGGTGCTCGTCTTTCGCGGCCAGAGCCTGTCGCCGGAGGACCTCCAGCGCGTCACCCGCTATTTCGGCGAGCCCGGCGTCACCCGCCGGCCGGCCAAATATTTTCCGAAGGGCTACACGGGCCTGCCGGACGGCATGATGCTGATTTCGAACATCCGCGAGAACGGCGAGCCGATCGGGGCGCTGCCCGACGGCGAGATGATGTTCCATCACGACCGGATCCACACCGAGCAGCCCGACAAGGCGACCCTGCTCTACTCGGTCGAAATCCCGTCGACCGGCGGCAACACCCTGTTCGCCAGCGGCTACGCCGCGTACGAAACCTTGGAGCCGGCGCTCCGGCAGAAGCTCGAAGGCCGCCGCGCCTTCCATCATTACAACTACGACGCGGTGAAGAAGAACGACCCGCGGGGCACCGACGCATTCGCCGAGTGCGTGCACCCGGTGTTCCGCACCAACGAGGACACCGGCCGCAAGGCGGTCTACGTCAACCGCCTGATGACCATGGGCATCGTCGACATGCCGCAAGCGGAGTCCGAGCCGCTGCTGGGCGCGCTGTTCGACCACGCCGAACGGCGCGAGTTCGTCTACGAGCATGTCTGGCAGGTGGGCGATCTCGTCCTGTGGGAGAACCGCTGCTCGTCGCATGCGCGCACCGATTTCGCCTCGACCGAGCGCCGGCTGATGCTGCGCACGACCGTGAAGGGCGACGTGCGGCCCTATTAATTTGTCCCTCAAGCGCCGGGCGGGGCGCCGGCAAATCGCGCTGCGCGATTGTGCCTGCCGCGCCCCCTTGTTTGAAGACTTTGGGGGTCCCGCGCGCATAAGCGCGCGCCGCCCGCTCAATTCTTTTCAGGGGGCGAAGCCCCCTGCACCCCGGCGCGGCGGTAGTTATTGAACGACGAAGCGTCGGACTGCCGTTTCTTTCTGCCCTACCGCCCCGCCGGGGCCCCCCTCGAATCGGTGCAATACTGCAATTGTTCTCGGAAGCCGTTGATCGGACTGGCGAAAAGTGCCCCCGAACAATTGCATCCGGGGTTGCGCGCCGATGCAATTCTTTCCGCTGCTGCTGCTTGTGAGAGGCCGCCATGTGCCCACAACGACCAGGGGCGGTTGCGGTTTCCGGGCGTTTTCTCCGGCGTCATTCCCGCGCCAGATTCTTCGCGCCCGTCGGCGGCCTTGAAGGCCGCCAACGCAGCGCAGTTGGGAATCCATGGTTCAGCGGCGCGATGGATGCCCGCTTTCGCGGGCATGACGATGGAGAGGGGGTGGTCATCCCCGACCAAACGCTGCCCTAGCTAGCGCGGCGTCCTCAGAAGCGGCGAGCGATCGTTACCGCCCCGCCTGGGCCTTCGCGGCCTGCAGGTCGGCGTCGCTGCGGAAGGTCATCACGGCGATCTTGCTGGTCCGCGAACACGGCACCACCACCTGCATCGAGCCGTTCTGCTCGAGGAGCGAGATGTAGCGCGCCTCGGTGCCGCGGCCCGGCAGGTCGAACAGCGTCCACTTGCCCGCCGCCGGATCGTATTTGGCAAGCTGGTCGGTCGACCACAGATTCGTCCAGGCGTTGTGGTTGCGGTCGACCGCGATCTGGTACGGCTGCTGGCCGAAGCCGGGCAGCGGGATGTAGTCGACCTTCAAGGTGTGCGTATCGATGCGTGCGAAATTGCCGCCCCACGAATTGCCGACATAGAGCACGTCGGCATTCTTGTCGGTGCCCATGCGCCGCGGCCCCTGTGCCCAGGGGACCGGCGTGTTGAAGTCGGGCACGACGAAGCTGTCGTAGAACTGCTTCGCCTCCGGCGTCGCGCGCTGGACCTCGGCCGCCACCGGCTGCAGCTTGATGTCGGTCGACTTGCCGCTCTGCGGATCGCCCTTGTTGACGATGTCGATGCTCATCTCGGCCCACCAGCCATTGCCGTCGCGGTCGGCGGCGAGGCCGTAGGTCAGGCCGGTGCCCTGGGGCGTCTTGTAGAGCGGCGACTTGAACTCGGTGAATTTCTCGCTGTCCGGATCGAAGCGCAGCGCGCCGTCGGGCGAGCTCACCCAGATCTTGCCCTTGCCGTCGAAGTCGACCGTGGTGGCGCCGCCGGTCGGCGACATGGTCTGCGGCGGGATGTAGACGGAGATCTTCTCGGTCTTGGGGTCGAGGCGCGCCAGGCCGCCGCGGCCGGGATTGGCGTTGAACCACAGGATGCCCTCGGGATCGCGGGTCATGCCGTGCGCCTGGGCGGCGAGGCCGTTCAGCCCCGCGATCTTCAGCATCCGGGCCTCGCCGGTCCGCGGATCGACCCGGCCCACCGTCGTCGTGTGGTTGGGCGTGTTGGAGGTGAACCACAGATTGCCGTCGAGGTCGGCCCACGCGTCATGCACGATCGAGCCCGAGCGCGACGGCGTGCCCTGCGACCAGTCGCTGCCGTCGTTGGTCACCGTCTTGTCGAGGCCGAGCTCCGGATCGATCGGCACATCGTATTCGCGGATGACGACCCGCGCCGTCTCGCCGCTGGGCCGCGGCCGGAGTTTGAACTTCATCGCGCTCTCGCCGGGGCCACGCGCCCGAGCCAGGTACGCCGCCAGCTCCTTCTCATGGAAGTCGAGGATGCCGTTCGGCTTCGAGTCCGGGCCCTGATAGATGCCGGACACGTTCACGTGCTTCATCAAGTCGATGATCTTGGTCCAGCCCGCTTCGTCGAAGCGGTGCTGCAGGACATAGCTCGGCGTGTGGCAGCCGGTGCAGTTGTTGCGCACCAGGCGCTTCATCCGCGCATCCTCGGGCGTGTCGTCGGGCAGGCTCGCCAGCAGCACGTCGCCCGGCAGCTGCCGCGCGAAATCCTGCATCGGCTTCAAGGTGAAATCCTGGTGCTTGGCCGACCCAAGGTCGACCTCGCCCCGCGCCGTCTCGAAGCTCAGCGCCTGTGCCCACAGCCGGTACGTCCCGGCCGGGAGCGCCGGGAAGTAATAGGCGCCGCTCTCGTCGGTGAAGACGCTCGTCGTGATGCTCTTGCCGTCGGCCTTGGCCGAGACGGTGACGCCGCTGAGCGCCTCGCCGGAGGCCGCCTTGACGGTGCCGCTCAGCACCGCGTCCGCGCGAGCCGCCGCCCCGAGGGCCATCGCCGCCAGCAACACCAAGACCGCGAGGCCTAATTTCGGAGACGTACGCATCGCATCGTCCTCCCGAGTTAATCCACGTCGCCTTTGGTGCTGCCGCCCGACATGGCGACCGGCTTGGGCACCGTCTTCAGGTATTGGGCGAGCGCGTCGATCTGCGCCGACGTGAAATGATATTTGAACCCCGGCATGCGCGGCGTGCCGTCAGCGATGACGGTGCGCATCACCTCGACGTCGCCGCCGGCACTCTCCTTGGACAGCGGAGGTCCGTACATCCCGGAGGTGATCTGCGGCTTGGTGTGGCAGACCATGCACGACTGGGTGAACAGCCGCTGGCCGAGCTTCTGTTGATCGTTGAGCGGCGGAGCGGCGGCCTGTTGGGCCCAGGCGGCCGGTGCGGCGATCAGTGCTGCGAGCACGACCGGACACAGCCAGTGGCCACGCATCATCTGCTTCCTCCCGTTTTGCGAGCATTGTAGACGCCGCGGCGCGCGAAATCCAGAGAGGGCCGGCGGCACGCGATCCGGCGCGCGCACGACAGCGCATCAAGGAAGTTTTAACGGCGCTCACTTATACGAGGCGCATCTTCGAGCACAGTTGGACGACGCCTATGGACCACGCGCCTGCTGCCAAGACATCGCCTCAAATTGAGTCGACCGGCGCGCCCTCCGACGACCGCATTGTCGGCGCTCTCCGGGTCATCGAGCCGGCGAACGGCGCCGGTTTGGGCAGCCGCATCGAGACCCTGGTCGAGCGCGCCCTGGCGAAGCACCGCGACAAGGTCGATTCCTTCGTCAAGGTGAACGCCACCAATTACCTGCTGTACCTGACGAACCCGTCCGAAGACGAGGCGCAGTTCGAAGCCAATCTTCTGTCCGAAGAGCTGCGCGAGGAGTTGACGGCGCGGCTGAAGCTCGGCCCCGACCTGCGCCTGAAGACCATCGTCTTGAAGATGCCGGTCCTGACCTTGGCCGGGGCCGTGGGCTTCCCGGACCGGCTGCTCGACCTGATCGCACGCACCTGGGATCAGAAGAAGTCACGCGAGAAAGAAGAGGCAGCCGCATTCGGCGAGAACAGTCGGCCGGCCGGCCGCAGATCGGCCCGCGGCGGCGCCGAAACCATCACCTATGTCGATGACGATATCGACAACGCGCTGTCGCGCCTGTCCCCCCAGGATATCGACCGGCTTCCCTTCGGCGTGATCAAGATCACGCGCACCGGAACCGTCCTGCAGTTCAACACCAAGGAAGCGGAGCTGACGAAGCTGGTGCCGCAGGACATCATCGGCCGCAACTTCTTTCGCGACATCGCGCCGTGCACGAACCGGCGTGAATTCCTCGGGCGGTTCGCCGACGGCGTCAAATCCGGCAAGCTCGACGTGACCTTCAATTACCTCTTCGATTTCCGCATGCGGCCGCGCCGGGTGAAGGTGCACCTCAAAAAGTCCTATCACGACGATCATTATTGGATCCTCGTCGAGATGGACGAGCACAGCAGCGCCAAGTAGCCGCCGCCCCGAGTCGAGCCGGACTCCCACCGGTCGAGGAACCCCACGGGAATTGGGGTCTCTCGCAGGCGCAAAAACGAGCGTTGGAATATCTGTGGTTAACCGCGGTGCCAAACGGTGCCGCGCCGGGTGCTGGAACCACTTTTGGTCGGGCATCCTTCCCTCTATATTAGATGTTCCGGTTCGGTCCCATCGCACGAGGACATGAGCCGCGGGAGGAGAATGGGTGCCAGCGCGCAATCCAGCACGGAGCCGATAGAACTCGGGCGGTCGCCGCAACGATGCGCGACCGCGGTCCCTCACCGATGATCCCGTTTGCCATCATGGTCGGAGAAACCCCGACCGCTCGAGCCGGAATTTCCACGTCGGCCACCACCCGAAAGCTCGGGCGGGTGCAGCCGGCGACCAGGAGGCGTTTCTCGTGAAGCCGACCGACATCAGCAAGCCGGACTATTTCCACAAGGTTGTCGACTGCCAATGGGCCTGCCCGGCGCACACGCCGGTCCCGGAATACATCCGGCTCATCGCGGATGGGCGCTACAGCGACGCCTACATGGTCAATTGGAAGTCGAACGTGTTTCCGGGAATCCTCGGCCGCACCTGCGACCGCCCGTGCGAACCGGCCTGCCGCCGCGGCCGCGTCGAAGACGGGCAGAAGAAGGAGCCGGTGGCGATCTGCCGCCTGAAGCGCGTCGCCGCCGACTACAAGGACGACATCACGCCGCATCTGCCGAAGCCCGCCCAGGCGAAGAACGGCAAGCGGGTCGCCCTGGTCGGCGCCGGGCCGGCGTCGCTCACCGTCGCCCGCGACCTGCTGCCGCTCGGCTACACCTGCGTGATCTTTGACGGCGACAAGCAAGCCGGCGGCATGATCCGCAGTCAGATCCCGAAATTCCGCCTGCCCGAGGAGATCATCGACGAGGAAGTCGGCTACATCACCCAGCTCCAGCCGGAGATGCGGCTCGGCCAGCGCGTCGACAGCCTGAAGGCGCTGCTCGCGGAGGGCTATGACGCGGTGTTCGTCGGCTCGGGTGCCCCGCGCGGCCGCGATCTCGACATTCCCGGCCGCAAGGAAGCGGCGGCCAACATCCATATCGGCATCGACTGGCTGTCCAGCGTCTCGTTCGGCCACATCAGCAAGATCGGCAAGCGCGTGATCGTGCTCGGCGGCGGCAACACGGCGATGGATTGCTGCCGCTCGTCCAGGCGTCTCGGCGGCGAGGACGTGCGCGTCGTCGTGCGCAGCGGCTTCGAGGAGATGAAGGCGTCCCCCTGGGAGAAGGAGGACGCGATGCACGAAGGCATCCCGATCATCAATTTTCACGTGCCGAAGGCGTTCCTGCACAAGGCCGGCAAGCTCACCGGCATGAGCTTCGAGGTGGTGAAGGCGGTCTATGACGAGAAGGGCCGCCGCAACCTGGTGCCGACCGGCGAGCCGGACGTCATCATGGACTGCGACGACGTGCTGGTCGCGGTCGGCCAGGAGAACTCCTTCCCGTGGATCGAGCGCGACGTCGGCATCGAGTTCGACAAATGGGCCATGCCGGCGGTCGACAAGGTGACCATGCAGTCGACCAACCCCAAGGTCTTCTTCGGCGGCGACGCGGCGTTCGGGCCGAAGAACATCATCTGGGCGGTGGCGCACGGCCACGAGGCGGCGGTGTCGATCGACAAGTTCTGCCAGGGCGAAGACGTGACGGAGCGCCTGCCGCCGATGGTGAACCTCACCAGCCAGAAGATGGGCATCCACGAGTGGAGCTACGACAATGCCATCTCCAACGACCAGCGCTACAAGGTGCCGCTGAAAGAGAAGGAGATCGCGCTCAAGAACATCAAGATGGAGGTCGAGCTCGGCTTCGATCTCAAAACAGCGTTTGCCGAGGCGCAGCGCTGCCTCAACTGCGACGTCCAGACCGTCTTCGCCAGCAAGCTGTGCATCGAGTGCGACGCCTGCGTCGACATCTGCCCGATGGACTGCATCAGCTTCACCCCGAACGGTGAAGAGACCGATCTGCGCGCCCGGCTGATGGCGCCGGCGGCCAACCTCACCCAGGACCTCTATGTCGCCGACGGGCTGAAGACCGGCCGGGTCATGGTCAAGGACGAGGACGTCTGTCTTCACTGCGGTCTGTGCGCCGAGCGCTGCCCGACCGGCGCGTGGGACATGCAGAAATTCCTTCTCGACATGAGTTACGCAGGTCACGCATGCCACAGTCGATAACCGCCACCAACGACTTCGTCGTCAAGTTCGCCAACGTCAACGGCTCCGGCTCGGCGAGCGCCAACCGGCTGTTCGCGATGTCTGTCCTGCGCATGGGCGTGCCGGTCAGCCCGCGCAACATCTTCCCGTCGAACATCCAGGGCCTGCCGACCTGGTACGAGGTCCGCATCTCCGACGCCGGGTATCTCGGTGCGCGCGGCGGCATCGACCTGATGGTGGCGATGAACCCGCAGACCTGGGACCAGGACGTGGCGAGCATCGAGCCCGGCGGCTATCTGTTCTACGATTCGTCCAAGCCGATGCCGAAGTCCAGGTTCCGCGACGACATCAACGTCATCGGCATTCCGCTGACCGAGATCTGCAACCGCGAATATTCCGACCCGCGGCAGCGCCAGCTGTTCAAGAACATCATCTATCTCGGCGCTCTCTCCGCACTGCTCGACATGGACGCCAAAGAGACCGAGAACCTGTTCGGCGAGCAGTTCAAGGGCAAAGACAAGCTCATCGCGCCCAACGTCAAGGCGCTGCACATGGGCCGCGACTACGCGCTGCAGAACCTGAAATGCCCGATCGGGCTCAAGGTGAAGCGCTCGGACGCCGTCGGCAAAAAGATCTTCCTCGAAGGCAATGCCGCCGCGGCGCTGGGCGCCGTCTACGGCGGCGCCACGGTCTGCGCCTGGTATCCGATCACGCCGTCCTCCTCGCTCGCCGAGGCGTTCTCGCGCCATTGTTCGCGCTATCGCGTCGATGCGGAGACCAAGCAGGCCCGCTACGCGATCATCCAGGCCGAGGACGAGCTGGCCTCGATCGGCATGGTGATCGGCGCCGCCTGGAACGGGGCCCGCGCCTTCACCGCCACGTCGGGGCCCGGCATCTCATTGATGCAAGAATTTCTGGGCCTCGCCTATTTCGCCGAGATCCCGGCGGTGATCTACGACGTGCAGCGCGCCGGCCCGTCGACCGGCATGCCGACCCGCACCCAGCAATGCGACGTCATCTCCTGCGCCTATGCCTCGCACGGCGACACCAAGCACGTGCTGCTGTTCCCCGAGGACCCGCGCGAATGCTTCGAGTTCGGCGCCCAGGCTTTCGACCTCGCCGACCGGCTGCAGACGCCGGTGTTCGTGCTGCTCGACCTCGACATCGGGATGAACGAGCGCCTGTGCCAGCCGCTCGCCTGGAACGACGCCAAGCCCTTCGACCGCGGCAAGGTCATGACCGCCGCGGATCTCGAGGCCGGCAAGGAGTTCGGCCGCTATCTCGACGTCGACGGCGACGGCATCCCCTATCGCACCTATCCCGGCACGCACCCGACCCGCGGCTCGTTCTTCACCCGCGGCACGTCGCGCGACCGCTACGCGCGCTACACCGAGGATGGGGCCGCCTACGCCGACAACATGCAGCGCCTCCTGAAGAAGTTCGAGACGGCGAAGAAGCTGGTCCCCGGCCCGGTGCGGCGCGACGCCAAGTCGCCGGCCCGCCACGGCGTCCTCTATTACGGCTCGACCAGCCCGGCGATGGCCGAGGCGCTCGACGGGCTCGAGGCGCGCGGCCTGCCGCTGGACGCGCTGCGCGTCCGCGCCTTCCCGTTCCACGACGACGTCCTCGCCTTCATCGCCGCCCATGAGAAGGTGTTCGTGGTCGAGCAGAACCGCGACGCCCAGCTGCGCGCCCTGCTGGTCAACGAGGGCTCGGTCGATCCGGCGAAGCTGGTCCCGGTGCTGCATTACGACGGGTCGCCGATCACCGCCCGCTTCATCCTGAGCCGCATCGCCAACCAGCTCGATCCCGCCAACGTCACGCCGTTCCGAAAGATCGTGTCATGACCTACCTCGCCAAGCCCAAGCTCCACCACCCGAAGCTGCCGACGAACAAGCTCGGCTACACGCGCCGCGACTACGAAGGCTCGGTGTCGACGCTGTGCGCCGGCTGCGGCCACGATTCGATCTCGGCGGCCATCATACAGGCCTGCTTCAACCTCGACCTGCCGCCGCACCGCATCGCCAAGCTGTCGGGCATCGGGTGCTCGTCCAAGACGCCGACCTACTTCCTCGGCAACAGCCACGGCTTCAACAGCGTCCACGGCCGCATGCCGTCGGTGCTCACCGGCGCCAATCTCGCCAACAATGACCTGATCTATCTCGGCGTGTCCGGCGACGGCGATTCGGCGTCGATCGGCCTCGGCCAGTTCGCGCATTGCCTCCGCCGCGGCGTCAACATGGTCTACCTGGTCGAGAACAACGGCGTGTACGGCCTGACCAAGGGCCAGTTCTCGGCCACCGCCGACAAGGGCTCGAAGAGCAAGAAGGGGGCGCTCAACAACGACGCGCCGATCGATCTGATCGGCATGGCCTTGCAGCTCGGCGCCACCTATGTCGCGCGCAGCTTCTCGGGCGACAAGACCCAGCTGGTGCCGCTGATCGAAGGCGCCATCCTGCACAAGGGGGCCGCGTTCATCGACTGCATCAGCCCGTGCGTCGCGTTCAACAACCACGACGGCTCGACCAAGAGCTTCGACTATGTCCGCGAGCACAACGCGGCGGTGAATTACCTTGATGTGATCATGCCGCGCGCCGAGATCACCGCGGATTATGCGCCGGGCACGGTCGAGGAGGTGCGCCAGCACGACGGCTCGGTGCTCCGCCTGCGCAAGCTCGCCGCCGACTACGACGTGCACAACCGCATCGCCGCGATGAGCTACTTCCAGGAGCGCCAGGCCGCCGGCGAGGTCGTGACCGGGCTGCTCTATGTCGATCCGGATCCGACCGACCTGCACGGCTATCTCAACACCGTGCCGGCCCCGCTGAACGCGCTCACCGAGAAAGAGCTCTGCCCGGGTTCGGCGGCGCTCGACAAGATGAACGCGGCCCTGCGTTAGGCGGCCCGTTAGCCCCTCCGCGCGAAAGCGGGGACGCGTCCTCTTTTACCCGTCATGCCCCGCGCAGGCGGGGCATCCATGGTTCAACCGGCACGATGGATGCCCCGAACAAGTCGGGGCATGACGGAACAGCGCGAAAGGCCGCCCTCTAGCAGGGCATCTCACGTCAGCACGTCGCGCGCCAGCCCGTGCGACGCTTGCTTGAGGCGGTTGTCGTTCGTCCACAAGGCATCGCAGCGATGGTGCTGAGCACAGGCGAGGTGGAGTGCATCGGGCGTTTTCACGCCAAAGTGCGCGCGGAGCTGTGCTGCCTGGAGATACACCAGCTCCGGCATGGCCAACGCCACGAACCGGTCGAACAGCTCGGAGTAGGTTCGCTGGAGAACGACGTCCCCAAGCCTGGTCGGCGCGACGAGGCACTCGCATTTCACCAGCGGAGAAATCCCGAAGCGCTCCCCGGCCGCTCGCGTCATGGCTCTTGCGACTGCGTCACCCCAGCGGGCGTGCCGCTCGGCGAGATAAATCAGCAAGCACGAGTCGACATAGATCAATCCCAAGAGGCGCGTTCCTCGTCGATGGTGGCATCAATTTCCTTTGTCGAACGTCGCGCATAGGTAGGAAGAGGATGGGCTTTGAGCCAGTCGAGAATCGCCCGTGCGCTACCCGTTTCTGCCGACTCTGCCGCTCCTGACGCGGGTACGAGCCGCGCCACGGGCTCGCCGCGGTTGGCGATAATCACCTCTTCGCCGGCTTGGGCAGCCTTGATCAGCTGCGAGAGGCGGTTTTTGGCTTCCAGAATGTTGACCTTCATGACGAGATTCCCGGTTGCTCGAGACAAGGCTATCACACTTGGCCAAGTTGGCCAAGTTGGCCAAGTCGATGGGTGCCCCGGCCTGGCACTGCGCCGCCGCGAAGGACCGGGGGCGCGAAGAAAAGACTTGAGCGGGAGGGTGAGGTGTTTTACCGCCTGCGCAGATGGTCAGACCCACCTCACCCGCTCGCTTCGCTCGCACCCTCTCCTCCGCCCTGAAGGGCGGAGAGGGTCATTCAGGCGGCATCCCGCCGCTTTGGTGAGCATGCGCCGGCAGCACCCCTGACCCCAGCCGTGCCCCCTCGATTTGGGCGCGGCAATGCTCTAATTTCGACCGCCCAGTTCCCCGCACGACCCACGGACAGGTTCATGAATTTGCAAAACAAGCCGACCGACTGGTCGGTCGAGAAATTCGGCGTTGGCCAGCCGGTGCCGCGCACCGAGGACCCGCGCCTGCTGCGCGGCGAGGGCCGCTATACCGACGACCTCAACCTGCCCCGGCAGGCCTACGCGGTGATCATCCGCAGCCGCTACGCGCACGGCGTCATCCGCAAGATCGACAGCGCCGCCGCCCGGAGCATGCCCGGCGTGCTCGGGATCTGGACCGGCGCCGACCTGAAAGCGGCCGGCTACGGGACGCTGAAATGCATCACGCCGTTCCCCAACCGCGACGGCACCCCGATGAAGAAGCCGGCGCGTCCGGCGCTGGCGGTCGACAAGGTGCGCTGGGTCGGTGACCCGGTCGGGTTCGTGGTGGCGGAGACCGCGGCCCAGGCGCGCGACGCGGCCGAGGCGGTCGAGGTCGACATCGACCCGCTGCCGGCGGTGACCGACTCCGCGGCGGCGACCAAGCCCGGCGCGCCGCAGATCTTCGACGACGTGCCGAACAACATTTCCCTCGATTATCATTTCGGCGACGCGGCGAAGGTCGACGCGGCGTTCAAGCAGGCGGCGCATGTGACGCGCCTCGCCCTGGTCAACACGCGCCTCGTGGTCAACGCCATGGAGCCGCGGTCGGCCCTCGCCGTCTATGACGCCGAGACGGACGGCTGGACCTTGCATGTCGGCTCGCAGGGCGTGTTCGGCCTGCGCGGCCAGGTGGCCGACCTGATGAACGTGAAGCCGGACAAGATCCGCGTGCTCACCGGCAATGTCGGCGGCTCGTTCGGCATGAAGGCGGCCGCCTACCCCGAATATGCCTGCCTGTTCCATGCCGCCCGCCTCCTGAAGCGGCCGGTGAAATGGACCGACGAGCGGTCGGAGAGCTTCCTCTCCGACAGCCATGGCCGCAATTCCGACGTCGTGGGCGAGCTGGCGCTCGACAAGGACGGCAATTTCCTCGCCATCCGCCTCTCGGGCTATGCCAATTGCGGCGCCTATCTCAGCTTCGTCGGCCCGTTGGCTCACACGCTGAACGCGGTGAAGAACACGATCAGCGTCTACAAGACGCCGCTCATCGAGCATTCGATGAAATGCGTGTTCACCACCACGACCCCGCTCGGCCCCTATCGCGGCGCCGGCCGCCCCGAGGCGAACTACTACATGGAGCGGCTGATCGACACCGCCGCCGCCGAGATGGGCATCGACCGCGTCGAGCTGCGCCGGCGCAACCACATCAAGCCGAGCCAGATGCCCTACAAGGCGCCGTCGGAACAGACCTACGACAGCGGCGACTTCCCGACTATTCTGGAGAAGGCGCTGCAGGTCGCCGACTGGAGCGGGTTCGACGCGCGCAAGGCCGACAGCAAGACGCGCGGCAAGCTGCGCGGCCGCGGCATGAGCGACTTCCTCGAGGCGACGGCGCCGCCGAACAAGGAGATGGGCGGCCTCCGCTTCGAGGCGGACGGCACGGTCACCATCGTCACCGGCACGCTCGACTACGGCCAGGGCCACGCGGCGCCGTTCGCGCAGGTGCTGAGCCAGCGGCTCGGCATCCCCTTCGACCGCATCCGCCTGCTGCAGGGCGACAGCAACGAGCTGATCGTCGGTGGCGGCACCGGCGGCTCGCGCTCGGCGATGAACAGCGGTGCGGCCATCGTGCTGGCGAGCGACAAGGTCATCGAGAACGGCCGCGCGCTGGCGGCGCATGTGCTCGAGGCGGCGGCGGCCGACATCGAGTTCAAGGCCGGCCGCTTTGCCATCGCTGGCACCGACCGCGGCATCGGCCTGCTCGAGCTCGCCGAGCAGCTGCGCGGCATGAAAAACCTGCCGGGCGACCTGCCGACGCTCGACGTCAAGCTCGCCTATGACGGGGCGCCGTCGACCTTTCCGAACGGCTGCCACATCGCCGAGGTGGAAATCGATCCGGACACCGGCGTGGTCGACGTGGTCAAGTACTCGGCGGTCAACGATTTCGGCAACGTGCTCAACCCGCTCATCGTCGACGGCCAGCTGCACGGCGGCGTGGTGCAGGGGATCGGCCAGGCGCTGATCGAGCGCACGGTCTACAACGAGGACGGCCAGCCGCTGACCGGCTCCTACATGGATTACGGGATGCCGCGCGCCGGCGACGTGCCGGCCTTCACGTCCATCAACCACGCCGTGCCGGCGACGACCAATCCGCTGGGCGTCAAGGGCTGCGGCGAGGCCGGCTGTGCCGGATCGTTCCCGGCGGTGATGAACGCGGTGGTCGACGCGCTCCGCGACCACGGGGTGCGCCATATCGACATGCCGGCGACGCCGGAGCGGGTGTGGCAGGCGATCCAGGGGGCCCGCAAGTCGGCGTGACACGGGAGCGCCCCTGTAACCAGGGGCCGTCCCAAATGGTCACTGGCGCGTCACAGTTGCCATGATATGGTTTTCGGGGGCATTGGCTGGGTCGTGCGCCGGGCTGCGGCGCGTGCGGAATGTGCAGAAGACGGAGGCCGGATGCCCGACTCACCGCTTGCAGGACACCGGGTCTTCCTCGCCGAAGACGAGATGCTCGTCTCGATGCTGGTTGAAGACGTCATCACCGGCCTCGGCTGCGAGCTCGTCGGTCCCGCCGCCAGCCGCGACAAGGCCCTGGCGCTGGCCGCGGCCGAACAGCTCGACGCGGCCCTGCTCGACGTCAACCTGGGCGGCGAGCCCGTCTACCCCGTCGCCGACCTGCTGAAGGCGCGCGGCGTCCCGTTCGCCTTCATCACCGGCTACGGCAACGGCGGCATCTCGCCCCGCTATGCGGCCGTGCGGACGCTGACCAAGCCGTTCCCGCTCGCCACCGTCGAACACACCATCAGCGAGCTGATCCGCGAGAAGAGCGGGACGTAGATTCCCGTTTCTCCTGCGTCATTCCCGCGCAAGCGGGAATCCAGGATTCAAACCACGGAGGCACGGAGTACACGGAGCGTGAGAGAGCAGTCTCTTCTCCGCGTCCTCCGTGTCTCCGTGGTGATTTTCCTGGATGCCGGCTCCCCGCCTTCGCGGGGACAAGCTTCGCCGGCATGACGAGTGTGGAGAGGTCGCGCCGCGCTCTCACCCGTCACCCCGCACTTGATGCGGGGTCCAGTCCGATCGGAAAAATAAACCACAGAGACACAGAGGACACGAAGCGAAGAGAAGAGCTTATCTCGCCTCTCCTCCGTGATCTCCGTGCCTCCGTGGTTGAATTTTCTGGGTGCCGGCCTGCGCTGCGTTGGCGGCCTTCAAGGCCGCCGACGGGCGCGAAGAATCTGGCGCCGGCATGACGATGTGGAGGGTTCGGGTTATCCCTTGCCCTGGCGATAGGCCTCGATGGCGCGGAAGGCGCTGCGGAAGCCTTCGGCGGCGACGGGAACGCCCGCGTAGACGCCGGCCTGCAGGAGAATTTCGGCGATCTCGTCTTCGGTGACGCCGTTGTTGAGGGCACCCTTGGTGTGCACCTCCAGCTCGTGCCAGCGCGCCAGTGCGGTGAGCATCGCGATGTTGAGCATGCTGCGCGTCTTGCGGTCGAGCCCCGGCCGCACCCAGACATTGCCCCAGCAATGGTCGACGGTGAACTCGAGGAAGTGCTGGTTGAACGGATCGGTCTTACCGCTTTTGACGTACGGCGTGCCGAGCACTTCTTCGCGCACCCGCGCGCCGGCCTCGTGACGCTGCTCGACGGTCTGGTATTTGGCCATCACTTTCCTCCATCGATTTGAGTTATCGCCGCTGCACGACTAATCTTAAGACCAATAATCCAAAACCCGGGGCCGGTCAGGCCTGTTTTTGGACTCACCGTTCCGATCGCAACCGTTCCGATCGTCGCGTTACGATCGCGTTGGGGGGACCGCCAGATGATCCGGATCGCCGCCAGCCTGTCCGTCGTCGCCCTTCTGGCCGCCACCGAAGCGGCCGATGCGCGCGTCACCAGGATCGAGATCCAGGAGCGCACCGCCTTCGCCGGCGGAGCGACGTTCGGCGACACCGGGGCCTACGAGAAGATCGTCGGCCGGTTCCACGGCGAGCTCGACCCGTCGGCGACGCTGAACACCGAGATCGTCGACCTCGACAAGGCGCCGCGCAACGCCCGCGGCAAGGTCGAGTATTCGTCGGATTTCTTCATCCTGAAGCCGCTCGACATGAGCCAGGGCAACGGCGCGTTGCTCTACGACGTGAACAACCGCGGCAACAAGCGGGCGCTGATCCAGTTCAACAGCGGCCCGGCGGTGAACGACCCGGCGACGGCGGAGGACGCCGGCAACGGCTTCCTGATGCGCCACGGCTTCACGGTGGTGTGGAGCGGCTGGCTGGCGGATCTTCCGGCCGCCAACCACGCGCTCCGCCTCGAGGTCCCGCGCGCCACCGCCGGCGGCGGCCGGATCGAGCAGACCGTGTGGGACGAATTCCTCTTCAACAACAAGACGACGCTCACCGGCAAGCTGTCGTTCCCGGCGGTCGACCGCGAGACGGCGACCTTGCTGGTGCGCGACCGCAACGCCGATCCGCCGACCACCCTCGCCCGCGACCAGTGGGAATTCGTCGACGCCGACACCATCCGCCTGCTGCCCGCCGGGACGCCGTTCACGATCGGGGCGATCTACCAGCTGGTCTACCGGGCGGCCGATCCGCCGGTGGCCGGGATCGGCTTTGCCGCGACGCGCGACCTCATCGCGTTCCTGCGCCGCGAAACCCAGGACGACGCCGGCACGCCGAACCCGCTGGCCGCGTCGGGCCGGCCGGGGGTGAGCCGGGCACTGGCCCACGGAACCTCGCAGAGCGGCCGATACTTGCGCGATTTCGTCTATCGCGGATTCAACGAAGACGAGGCCAACCGCATCGTCTTCGAGGGCATCAATCCGCATATCGCGACGGGGCGGCTGTTCCTCGATTTCCGCTTCGCGCAGGCCAATCGCATGATGCATATCGGCCACGGCTTCATGTATTACGGCGACGCGAGTTTCCCGTTCGCCTACGAGAACGAGACGGATCCCTTCACCGGCAAGAGCGACGGCATCCTCGCGCGCTGCACCGCCCGCAACACTTGCCCCCGGGTGATCCACACGGTCAGCGGCATCGAATACTGGCAGTCCGGGCAGTCGCTGATCACGACCGATCCGGGCGGCCAGCGCGACGCGACCCTGCCGGCCAATGTCCGCGTCTATCACATCGCCAGCACCCAGCACGTCGAGATCGCCACCATGCCGCCGGGCGTGTGCGCGCTGCCGGTCAACCCGGTCGACCGCCGCCCGGTGCTGCGGGCGCTGCTGCTCGCCCTCGACCGCTGGGTGACGGACGGCGCCGAGCCGCCGCAGAGCCGCTACCCCCGGATCGCCGACTCCACCCTGGTCGACATGAAGGGCCTGGGCTTCCCGTCGATCGGCATCACCCTGCCCAAGGGGCCGAGCCAGAAGCTCCGCCTCGACTACGGTCCCGACTACCGCGAGGGGATCATCGGGCGGGTGCCGCCGGTCGAGCTGCCGGACCCCTACCCGGTCCTGGTGCCGAAGGTCGATGCCGACGGCAACGATGTGGCCGGGGTCCGCCTGCCCGACGTCGCGGTCCCGACCGCGACCGCCACCGGCTGGGCGGTGCGGGCGGCCGAGGCCGGCGGCGCCGGAGAGCTGTGCTATCTCGACGGCTCTTATGTGCCGTTCGCCAGGACCAAGGCGGAGCGCGAGACCCGGCGCGACCCCCGGCCGTCGCTGGAAGAGCGCTATCGCGACAAGGCGGACTATGCCGCCAAGGTGCAGCAAGCCGCGCGGGGCCTTCAGCAACAGGGATACCTGCTGGCCGAGGACGTCCAGCGGATCAGCGAGCGGGCCGGCGCCGCAGTCTGGTGACATCCGGGCCCCCCACGCGCCGCGTCCTTAGTTTCCGGAGGGAAACTCAGGACTCTCCCCCCATAGCTATTAGCATCAGGCGACTTAGATTGCGTCGCGGGGATAGCAGCTTTCGCCCGTGAGTGCCATGCGTCGATCGGTTGCCCTTCTGATTTCGGCCCTATGCCTCGGCGCGGTTGGCGTTCAGCCGGTTCCCGCCGCCGCGGCGGCGCCCCTGACCCTGGAATACCGGGTCAAACATCCGACCTACGGCGATATCGGCAGCTACACCAACATCATCGAGCGCTCGGGCGACAGCGTGCGGGTGCAGACGGTGGTCCGCATCGCGGTGAAGGTCTTCGGCGCCACGCTCTATCGCGAGGACGCGGACCGCACCGAGCACTGGAAGGACGGCCGGCTGGTCTATTTCCATGGGATCACCAACAAGGACGGCAAGCGCCTCGAGGTGACCGGCGAGGCGAGCGGCGACCGGTTCGCGATCACCGGTCCGGAGGGGACGTATCTGGCCCCGGCCGACGTGCAGCCGCCGAACCCGTTGTCGCCGGACTGCCTGCGCGCGGACACCATGATGTCGTCGGTGAGCGGCAAGGTTTATCCGGCGCAGGTGCGCGACAACGGCGAGGAGACCGTGCTCGTCGCCGGGCAGTCGCGGCGCGCCCATAAATACGGGATCGACACCGATCGGCAGCATTGGGTGTGGTTCGACGACCAAGGCGTTCCGGTGATGCTGGAGAGCATCGAGCGCGGCGATCACGTTCGCCTGACCCTGACCCGCTATCCCGAGACCATCAATGTCGCGGCGGCGCCGGCGCGATAAGGCTTCAGCAGGCGTCCGAAATTTTCACCGCAGAGGACGCTGAGGAGCGGAGGGAGCGCTGAACAGCGTTATTCCTGGTTGGCACCGGCCGCCGGGGCAGCCCGCCGTCGGTCACCACCCCCACCCGGCGCTTCGCGCCGACCTCCCCCGTCGAGGGGGAGGTGAAGTCGCGTGGATCGTTTGCCTCCCCCCTTGCGGGGGAGGCCGCGAGCGCCCTGATTCCTTTTCAGGGGGCGAAGCCCCCTGCACCCCGCGAGCGGGTGGGGGGCCAGCGTTCACTGCGGTGACCCGCGCTAGAGCTTCTGGCGCAGGTCCGGGTCGAGGTAGCTCTGGTCGATGACCTTCGACCAGTCGAACTGCGCCTTCAGCTCGCCGACCGCGACCATGCCGTCGGTCAGCGCCTTCAGGCCCTCGGGCGAGATCTCGCCGCGCGACCAGTGGCCCCACTCGTAATATTTGGGCAGCAGCTTCGCGGCCACGGCCGGCTCGACGTCCCAGACCTGGGCGTAGATGTTCGCCGTCTCGGCCCGGTTGGCGTACATGAAATCGACCGCCCGGCGGCGCACCTTGAGGAGGGCGCGGATGATCTGCGGGTTCTTCTCGGCAAACTCGCGCGTCGTGACGCCCATCGCCCAGGTGAATTTCGGAAAGTAGTCGTAGCTGTAGAACAGGATCTTGTACTTCTCCGGCTCCATGGTCAGCTGCGGGTCGTTCAGCGGCGCCGCCGCGACAGCCCCTTGTGCCAATGCGGTGAGGCCCGGGCCGAGGCCGCCGAGCGACAAGGCTTCGACCTTGCCGGTCAGGCCTTCGCGCTCGATCGCGGTCCGGATCACGATCTCGGTGATCGAGCGCGGGCTGCTGAACGCGACCTTCTTGCCGGCCAGATCCTTCATCGACACGACACCACCGCCGGGCTTGGCCGCCCAGGCGAGCTCGCCGATGTGATTCGACGTCGCCATCACCACCTTGAGCTCGAGGCCGGTGTTCACGCCGGCGATGACGGCGGACGCCGCCGCTTCGGCGAACGGCAGCTTGCCGGCCAGCATGTTGCGCAAGGAGGTGCCGCCGCCAGCGCTGGCCGTGATGCCGTCGATGTCGAGGCCTTCGTCCTTGAACATGCCCTTCTTCAGCGCCACCGCCCACGGCAGGGTGCCGGGAATCCGCCCATATTGGCTGACCGTCAGGTTGTCGGCACGCGCCACCGCAGCGCCACCGGCCGCGAGCGCCACCGTCGCGCATAGAACTGCTATCCCGCGCATTCCGCGCATCGTCTCCTCCCCATATCGGCAAAAGGCGCTGGCCGCCGGGCCGTTGAAGAGTCAGTATAAGGCCCGGTCAGGCCGCGACAAGGCGGCTAACGTCGGGAGATCGCCCATGAAGGTCGTACGTCTGGAAGACGTTCCGCAGGAGCGCCGGGTTCACAATCAGCGCCAGGGGACTTTCATTTATCACCGCCTGGTCGAAGGCGAGCCGCGCACGCCCGGCAATTTCCTGTTCGAGATCGTCGAGACAACGACGGACTTCTTTTCGCCGCGGCACCGGCACAATTTCGATCAGTTCCGCTATCAGCTCGAAGGCGAGTTCGACTTCGACCGCAACGGGCGGATGAAGCCGGGCACGCTGGGCTATTTCCCGGAGGGCACGCCCTACGGCCCGCAGACCTCCAGCGTGCGCTCGCTGACCCTGGTGCTCCAGTTCGGCGGCGCCAGCGGCAACGGCTACATGACCCAGCGCGAGCTCGAAGCCGGGACGGCCGAGCTCAAGACGCAGGGCGTGTTCGAGAAAGGCGTGTTCCGCCGCAACGAGGACGTGGACGGCAAGCGCAACGTCGACGGCTACCAGGCGGTGTGGGAGTTCGTGAACCGGCGGCCGATGGTCTATCCGAAGCCGCGCTATCACGACCCGCTGATGATGGACCCGGCCAGTTTCGAATGGCTGCCGCTCGACGGCCAGCCGGGCGTCGCCGAGAAGCCCATGGGCATCTTCACCGAGCGGCGCACCGAGGCGTCGTTCCTGCGGCTGGATCCGGGCGCCAGATGCAAGCTCCACGGCCGGCGCCTTTACTTCATCATCGACGGCTCGGGGACGGCCGGCGGGAAGCCGTATGCGCGACGTACGACCGTCTTCTGCGACAGCGGCGAGGACGCGGAGCTGACCGCCACCGCGCCAAGCGAGCTCCTGGTGCTCGGGCTGCCAAAATTCGCCGCGTCGGCGCGGCTGCCGACGGCGTCGGCGGCGGAATAGCCCGAACAGTCGAGACGACCCGAAGCGAAAGGACCGACCCATGGAACCGGAAAGACTGTCCGCACGGACCGTGGCGCCCGACGGCTACAAAGCCCTGCTCGGCATCGAAACCTATATACGACAGAGCGGGCTCGAGAAGCGCTTGATGGAACTCGTGAAGATGCGGGCGTCGCAGATCAACGGCTGCGCCTACTGCCTCGATATGCACAGCAAGGATGCGCGGCGGGGCGGCGAGACGGAACAGCGGCTTTATCTGCTCGATGCGTGGCGCGAATCCCCGATCTATACGCCGCGCGAACGCGCCGCTCTGGCGTGGACGGAGGCGGTGACGCTGATTGCCGAGACGCACGCGCCGGCCGAGCCGTTCGAGGAGCTGCGCTCGCAGTTCAGCGAGAAGGAGATCGTCGACCTCACCATCCTGATCGGCACGATCAACCTGTGGAACCGGCTGGCGATCGGATTTCGCAACCAGCATCCGGTCGACAAGACGCAGGCGGCCTGATCCCTGAGGGCCCTGATCCCTGAGAGCCCAAACGGCGAGCGCGTCAGCCCGAGGCGTCGAGGCTGCCGCGCCTGATCAAGCCCCACCGATCAAGCTAGGGCGCCGCTCTCGCCGAACGTCCCCTCAGCCTGCATGGCGCGCCACCGCCCGGGCGGCAGGCCGAACGCCCGCTTGAACTGGCGGGTCATGTGGCTCTGGTCGCTGAAGCCGGTGGCATACGCCGCGTCGGCGAGCGACCGGCCGGCCCGCAGCAGCGCCCGGGCGGTGTCGAGGCGGCGCATCACCAGGTAGCGGTAAGGGCTGGTCCCCAGACGGGCGCGGAACTGGCGCGCCAGTGTGTAGCGGTCGAGCCCGGACGCCGCCTCGAGCT
>DASWFO010000112.1:0-2943 GCA_036394195.1 Alphaproteobacteria bacterium
TCGAGGCCGGCCACGAGATCCTGCCGGCTGCTCCGCGCCGTCAGCAGGATCACGTAGACCGGCGACTTGCGCGGCGTCGCCCGGATCCGCCGGCACAGCTCGATGCCGTCGAGCCCCGGCATCATCCAGTCGACGATGGCCAGCGCCGGCGGCGCGTCACCGATGATGTGCTCCCAGGCCGCGGTGCCATCGTGCACGACGACCACCTCGAAGCCCCACTCGACCAGGGTCCGGCCGAGCATCATCGTTGACGTGCGATCGTCGTCTGCAATCAGGATGCGCACGAGGGCAGCTCCTTGTCGGGTTTTCGCCGGAGGGTCAGCGCCGCGATCACCTCGCCGGCTGCGGCCGACAACCGATCCGATGCGGCGTCCACGGCGTCCATGTTCGATTCCTCGCCGGCGCGCTCGAGTGCGCGCGCCGCCTCGACCAGCCGGCCGGCCGACAGATTGCCGGCCGCGCCTCTGAGTGCGTGGGCCGCCATGCGGAGCGCAGTGGCATTCCGCGCGGTCACCGCGTCCCTGATCGCGGCAAGCCGCGGCTGAAGATCCTCGAGGAATACCCGGATGACGTCGGCCATCAGCTGTTCGTCGCCCGAAACGCGGCGCCGCAGGGCGTTCTCGTCGAAGATGTCCGGCTCAGGGGCGGCCGGGTAAAGAGGGGCGGCCGGCTGACGAGGGGCGCCGAAGCCGTCACTGCCCTGTTCGACCACCGCGAACAGGAGCGCCGGATCGATGGGCTTCGAGAGATAGCCGTCCATGCCGGCCGCCAGGCAGCGCTCGCGATCGGTGTTCATCGCGTGCGCCGTCATGGCGACGATCCGCACGTGCTGTCCGGTGGCGCGCTCGCCGAGGCGAATCGCGACGGTGGCCTCGAGACCGCCCATGACCGGCATCTGCAGGTCCATCAGCACGAGGTCGAAGGTATCTTCTGCGAGGCGGGTCAGGGCCTCGCGGCCATTCTCGGCAACGGTCACGTGATGGCCGCGGCGGGTCAAGAGGCCGGAGGCGACCTTCTGATTGACTACATTGTCCTCGACGAGCAGGACGCGCCCGTGCCAGTCTGCCGCGCCCATCGCCAGGCCGCCTGCCGTCTGACTCGCCGCGGGCGCCGCGGCGGCCGAGGGCTTCGAGCCGATCGCGCGCTCAATCGCGGCCAGCAGCTCGGCGGCGTACACCGGTTTGGTGAGATATGCCGCGATGCCCAGCTCGGCACAGCGGGCGTGATCACCGTATTCGCCCGACGAGCTCAGCATCATGAGGGTGGCGCCCCGCAGCTCGGGCCGCCGTCCGGCTTCCGCCGCGACCTCGAAGCCGTCCATGTCCGGCATGTTCGCGTCGAGGAGCACCAGGTCGAATGGCGTCGAGGCCTTCTCGGCCGCCGTCAATGCCTCGATCGCGGCCCGCCCGCTCGCGACCACGGTCGCGGTCATCCCCCACCGTCTGACCTGCTCCGAGAGAATGCGCCGGTTGACGTCGTTGTCGTCGACGACCAGCACGTTCAGGTGAAGCGGGCGGGACGGCACCGGCTGTTCGTCGGGCGCGTCGGCGAGGTCGAGCGAGACGGTGAAATGGAAGGTGCTGCCGGCGTCCGGCTCGCTCTCGATCCAGATTCGTCCGCCCATGAGGCCCACGAGGGTGGCTGAAATGGTCAGGCCGAGGCCGGTTCCGCCGAACCGGCGTGTGGTTGATCCATCGGCCTGGCGGAAGGCCTCGAAGATGGTGGCGTGCTTCTCCGGCGGAATGCCGATCCCGGTGTCGGTAACACTGAAATGCAGCCGGGTGCATCCCTCCGCGCGCGCGTCTTCACGGACGGCGATGAAGATGTGCCCGCGCTCGGTGAACTTCAGCGCGTTGCCGACCAGGTTGGTCAGGACCTGCTGGATCCGTGTCGGATCGCCGACGGTCCCGGCCGGCACCTCGGGCGCGATTTCGCAGATGAGCTCGAGCCCTTTCTGGTGCGCCCGCAGCGCGAGCGGCTTGAGCGCGGCCGCAATCGACGCGCGGGGCGAGAAGGGCACCGCTTCGAGCTCGAGTCGCCGCGATTCGATCTTCGAGAAGTCGAGGATGTCGTTCAGGATCAGCAGGAGAGCGTCCGCCGAGGTGCGCACGGTGACGAGGCTGTCGCGCTGGTCGGCGGTCAGCTCGGTGTCGAGGACCAGGTCGGTCATGCCGATGACGCCGTTCATCGGCGTTCGGATCTCGTGGCTCATGTTGGCGAGGAACTCGCTCTTGGCCCGGCTCGCTTCCATCGCCCGGTCGCGCGCCAGCTCGAGATCGGTGTTCATCGCGCGCAGTTCGGCGGTGCGCGCCGCGACAGTGTCCTCGAGCCCCTCCTGGTGCCGCAGGAGCTTCCGATCCCGCTCCTCGATCCCGCCGAGCATCTCATTGAAGCCGCCAACCAGCTCGCCGATTTCGTCATGGCCGGGCATTTCCACCCGGACGTCGAAGCGATGATCGCGTGTAACGAGACGAGTGGCAGCCGTCAGGCGCAGGAGAGGGCTCGAGATCACGCGCTGCAGCCGGTTCGATAATACGAGCGACAACACGAACCCGGCGGCGAGGGCGAGGCCGAGAACCTCGAGCAGCCGTATGAAGCTCGATGTGAGCTCGCGGAGATCGGACTCGACATACACCGTGCCGATGGTTTCGCCATCCAGGACGATCGGACGTGTGACCGCCAGCGTACGGCGGCTGAAGTCGAAGTGGTGCGACCCGCGCGGATCGGCGCCGGCGGCGCTGCCTGCCGGCGCCCGCCGGTTCGACGGGTCGCGATCGAAGCTGGCCAGAATGGTGCCGTCACGAAGCTGAATCACCGCCCGGACGACCTCGGGATCGGAGCGCAGCGCCGACAGCGTCTGTTGGGCGGCTTTTGCGTCGTCGAACGCCAGCGCGGCCGTACTGTTGTTGCCGATCATGTCGGCCGCTATCGACAGCGAGGTGG
>DASWFO010000113.1:0-1613 GCA_036394195.1 Alphaproteobacteria bacterium
CGATTCTACCGTGTCGGGCCGCCCCGCCGCATGCATTTCCAGCATGGCCGATCCGTCGCGCCCGCCCCGCGCGGCGTAAGCCCACCGACCCCGGCTCAGGGCCGGGGTGACGACGCGCCTTTCGGCGCCCATCACGCTGGACCGCGGCTCAGGGCCGGGGTGACGACGCGCCTTCGGCGCCCATCACGCTGGACCCCGGCTCAGGGCCGGGGTGAACGACGCGCCTTCGGCGCGTCGTCAATTCAACCCGTAGCCGGCGCTGCCCTGGATGAACGCCTCGCGGTCGTGCAGCTCATCGGCGAGCTCGCGCAACACGGCCGCGTAGATGTCGCGGATCGATACCATCCCGACCACCCGGCCGCTGTCATCGACCACCGGGAGATGCCGGTAACCACGCTGGCTCATGCGCTGCAACGCATCGTGGGCCGTGTCTTCCGGACGCAGCGTATCGGGATCGCGTGTCATGACCTCGGAGAGCCGGATCCCCTCGGGATCGCGGCCCATGGCCACGACCTTGAAGGCGAGGTCGCGCTCGGTGAAAATCCCGATCAGGTTCGTTTCGTCGCCGACCATCACCGCGCCGATCTTGTGGGTCGCCATCAGCTTGGCGGCCTCGCGGACCGTGATGTCGGCCTTCACCAATATGAGATTCTGCTTCCCGATCACGTCGGGCACGATCTTGATGCGCATTGGCGTAACCTCCTTTCTCCGGATTCATGTCCAGAGAATGTTTCGCCCCCACCAGACGACTGGTATCCCCAGTCTTGCTCGAAGTATAGCCGATCCGCGCCGTGCCGCGAAGCCGCACGATGATGCGGAACCTGTTGGAATTTACGAGAAATTACGATGACACGGCGGGAACCGGCAGAGTTGCCGGCTGCGCCGCCGGCGGCGTGATACGGAGGGCCGCGACCTGATTGCGTTTGCGGCGCACAACTTCGAAGCGGAAGCCGTAAAAATTGAATACCTGACCAACCTCGGGGATGGAGCGCGCCTCGTTCAGAACCAGGCCGGCGATGGTCGCGGCGACGTCATCCGGCAGGCGCCAGTCGAACTCGCGGTTGAGGTCGCGGATGGTCACATGCCCGTCGACGATCAAGGTGCCGTCCGGCTGCGGCCGCACCCCGGGCAGCCTGAATTCGTGGACTTCGGCGATGTCGCCGACGATCTCCTCGAGAATATCCTCGAGCGTCACGACGCCCAACAGCGCCCCGTATTCATCCACCACCATGGCGAAATGCTCGCGGCGCCGGCGGAACGCCTCCAGCTGGTCGAGCAACGTCGTCGAATCGGGGATGAACCACGGCCGGCTCGCGACCTCGAGAATGTTGATCGCATCCGCGTTGCCCCCGTGCCGGCGCAACGCCTGCAACAGCGCCTTGGCATGCAGGACGCCGACGATGTTGTCGGGCTGGCCGCGCCACAGCGGGACGCGGGTATGCGTGCTGAGCAGCGCCTGCTCGAGGATATCGGCCGGCGGCCGGTCGGCGTCGATCGAGACGATATCGCGGCGGTGGACCATGATGTCGCTGACCGACACCTCCGCAAGGTCGAGGATCGAGCGCAGCATCGCCCGCTCCTTGCGGACGTCCGGATCGCCGGGTGCCGAGTGC
>DASWFO010000114.1:0-4027 GCA_036394195.1 Alphaproteobacteria bacterium
GCGCGCCGAGATCTTTGACTACATCGAAATCTTCTATAACCGTCAGCGGGCTCACGCGACGTTGCAGTACGTAAGCCCGGTCGAGTATGAGAATGCCGGTGTGGCTTGATTAAGACGTCCGGAGAACCTGGGCCACCTCACTCTGACCCCGATTTACCATTTACTCTGCTGACCCCGATTTACTCCGATTTACTGATGGTCGCCGGTGCCGCCATGCTGATGCCCCCCGCCGTGCATGATGTTGGCCATGATCAGCTTCGCATAATCGGCGTCGGTCATCGTCGGAAGCCGCTCGAGAAACGCAACGGTGGCCCACAGCTCGTCATCGGAGTGGTCGTTCCACGCCGGCATGCCGGTCATCTTGATGCCGTTCTTGAGGATCCAGAACAGCTCGGCGGGCGTGTACGCTTTCGCGGCGCCGGCCAGGTCCGGCGGCGCTGGATAGAGCCCGTGCGCGATGTCGCCCTTGGGCACGCCGGGTGCCCCGTGGCAGACGGCGCAATGCGCCGCGAAATGGTCGGTGCCCATGAGGAGTTTTGCCTCGTCGTCGAGCCCGGCGGGCGACTGGATGCCGGACGCATGCACCTTGATCGAGCGCACGCGCACAGTCTCCATCAGGCGGTATGTGACCGCCCAATGCGGCGCGGTCGCGGCGACATCGTAGAGACCGGAGTAGACGAACGCGATGCCGCCGGCGACGAGGATGCCATACGCGACGGCGACGGTTGTCAGGATCGTCCGCCGGTGTGTGCCCGTACGCATCAGAACCAGCTCCGGATGCCGAAGAGGAAGCGCGCACCGCCCGTGCTCTCGCCGGCCTGTCGCGCCAGCGTCGCGGTCTCGCCGAATTTGCCCTCGTAGGCGACCCCGACATAGGGGGCGAGCTTGCGATCGAACTCGTAACGCAGCCGAAGCCCGGCATCGATATCCGACAGCCCGGTGCCGACCAGCCGTGCCGGATCGGCTTTGCTGTAGAAGTTGGCCTCGATCTGCGGCTGCAGGATGAGTCGCTGCGTGATCAACAGGTCGTAGAAGCCTTCGAGACGGCCGGCGAAGTGTCCCTGATCGCTGACATAGCCCGTGGCCTCCAGATCGAAGAACAGCGGCGCCAGACCCTGGATGCCGAACGCCCCCCAGGTTCGCGACGGCCTTGAATCGATATCGGCGCGGATGCCGCCCTGCAGGTCCCAATAGGTGGAGATCGCGCGACTGTAGAGGAACTCGTGTCGGCCATCATCGATCGAACCGTCGGCCCGCCGGAATCCTTCCGTCTTGAGCCAGAACTTGTCATAGTCGGTGCCGATCCAGGCCTGGCCCGACCAGCGCAGCTCGGGCGTGTCGCCGTTCAGGCGCCCTTCGAACTGATTCAGAATCCCGTGAACGAAGATCATCCGGTCCATCACGGGGTGCCCGAAGTCGACGGCACCCGCCGGGGCGGGGTGATCGGGGGCAGCCGGCGTTTGCGCGGCTGCAGCGGTACTCAATCCGAGCACGCCGGCCGCCACGAGCAGACAGCGAGATCCGATCATGCGACCCGTACCTCCCGGAACATGCCGGACTCCATGTGGTAGAGCAGGTGGCAGTGGAAGGCCCACCGGCCGGGCTCGTCGGCGTTGACGAGAAAGCTCACCCGCTCGCCGGGCCGGACCAGGATCGTGTGCTTATAGGGCCGGTATGTGTCCTGCCCGTTATCGAGCTCGCTCCACAACCCATGCAGATGCATCGGGTGCTCCATCATCGTGTCGTTGATGAGGGTAAAGCGCACGCGCTCGCCGTGCTGCAGCAGGATCGGGCCGGCCTCGGAGTACTTCCTGCCGTCGAACCCCCACATGAAGCGCTCCATGTTGCCGGTGAGGTGCAGCACGATCTCGCGGCCGGCCGGCCGCTTGTCGTCGCCCGGCGTGAGCGCCCGGAGATCGCGATAACTCAGCACGCGCCGGCCCTCCGGAACACCGTCGAGCGGCTCGCCCGACCGGTCCATCGGCATCATCGCGACGTTGTCGACGCCCACCCTGCCTTCCAGCGCGGCGGCAGCGGGGTCCTTACTCATGCCGCTCATAGCGCCGGGATCCATGCCCGGCATCGAGCCGTGGTCCATTCCCGGCATCGATCCATGGTCCATCGACATGCCGGCCATGTTGCCCATGCCCATGTCGGCCATCGTGCGCAGCGGCCGGGGATCCATGGGCGGCAGCGGCGCCGTCATCCCGGCGCGGGGCGCCAACGTGCCGCGCGCGAAACCGGTGCGGTCTTCCGCCTGCGCGAAGATCGTGAAGGCCTGGTCTTCGTGCGGCTCGACGATCACGTCGTACGTCTCGGCGGTGCCGATGCGGAATTGATCGACGGTGACCGGCTGGACATCGTTGCCGTCGGTCTGCACGACGGTCATCTTCAGGCCCGGGATGCGCACATCGAAGATGCTCATGCTGGAGCCGTTGATGACGCGCAGCCGCACGCGCTCGCCGGGCCGGAACAAGGCCGTCCAGTTCGCCGCCGGCGCGTATCCGTTCAGGAGATAGGTGTACGTGGCCCCCGATACGTCGAGGATATCGGTGGGGGCCATCCGCATCTTCCCCCAGTCAAGACGGTCGGAGATCGTCTCGCCAAGGCCCTTGCGTCTGGCGTCTTCAATGAACGTGCCGAGCGTGCGCTGCTGGAAGTTGTAATAGTTGCTCTGGAACTTGAGATTGCTGACCAGGGTGTGCGGATCTTCGTCGGTCCAATCCGACAGCAGCACCACGTAATCGCGGTCGAACGCGTAGGCATACCCGGCCTTCGGCTCGACCACGAGCGCGCCGTAAAGCCCGGTCTGCTCCTGGAATGCCGAGTGGCTGTGATACCAGTACGTGCCGCTTTGAGGAACGGCGAACCGGTAGACAAAGGTTTCGCCAGCCGGAATGCCGGCGAAGCTCAGGCCGGGCACGCCATCCATCGGCGACGGTGCCCTGATGCCATGCCAGTGGATCGAGGTCGGCTCCGACAGCCGGTTGGTGACGGCCAGCGTCACCGTGTCGCCCTCGCGCCAGCGCAGGATGGGTGCCGGGACCCGCCCGTTCACGGCGGTCGCCGTTCGCCGCCGGCCGGTCACGTTGACGGGAACCTCTCCGATCTCGAGCGCGAACTCCGTGCCGCTCAAGACCGGAGCCGACGCGGCGGGCGCGCGCCCCGAAGACAACAGGGCCGGACCGAGAATCCCGGCCGCCGCAATGCCCTGCACGAATCGCCGGCGCCCGATCGGCGCCGCCACGAGGCCGCGCCGGCGCATCAGCGCCCCCCGCCCGCCGGCTTGATCGACTGGATCACGTACATCCCGCCTTGGCCCTGCTCCATGCTGAAGTCGATGCGGTTCTCGGGCTTGACGGTGTTCAGGTCCACCGCGGGGGCCACGGCAAACTCCATCGTCATCGCGGGCCAGCCGATTTGCGAGATGGGCTGATGGCTGAGCGTGACCTTGTGCTGGGCCGGATCGACCGCCTTCACCACACCAGTGCCGTGCACGTCGTTGTGTCCCTCATGCGCCATTTGCATGGGCCGGTTCGGCGCCGCGGAGCCGGGATGGCCTTCCCCGCCGCGGGGATTGGCAGGCCCCGAGGCGCCGAGGTCGATGCCCAGCGCAACCGGATCAGCGGCGGTGGTTTCGGAATGAAGGCACGCGGCAAGCGCCATGGGGAGGAGGAACGTGAACAAACGAGAAAGCATGGGGAGGACTCGCTCTGAGGCACCCGAACTGTCGTCGCGGCTCGGCCCTGATGCCCGGACCGGCGCGAAGATGAATGGAAGGGGGCGCTCGCCCGAAGTGGGGCGAATAGCGCTCCGGGCCCCGTGCGCGTGCGCGCGACGGGGTTAGATCAGAGCGAGGGACCTTGGAGGATCGATCTCGGGATCGATGACGATCCCGACGGTACGGGAGCTCATCTCCGCGTCGGCCACGGTGAGCCGGCAAGGCGCCAAGCCCTGCAGATCGTCAACGACGATGCCGCCATTGGCACAGGCGGTGCTGCACGCAGCACCTAAGACCTGGCAGCAT
>DASWFO010000115.1:0-11023 GCA_036394195.1 Alphaproteobacteria bacterium
TGGGTGATGACCGCCTTGGCGGCGTTGGTGATGCTGACGTCGGTGGCGTTTGAGCTGATCGCCTCGCTGTACCACTGATCGACCGCCTGCATCAGCACGACGCTGCCGCGCTTGCGCAAATCGGCGCCGACGATCGCCTCGAGCGAGCGCAGGCGGGCAAAGAACTTGCGCGTCGCCGCCTTGCGCCGCTCGTCCGTCGATGCCGGTGAGGCAGCGGGGCGGGCGGTAGCCGCGGCGGCGGGCCGGGCGGGGCTTGGCGGGAGCGGCCGCGGCGGCACGGCTTGAGCGGGCTTCGGCGGGGCGCCCTTGGCGGCCGCGGGCGCCGGTTTCTTGGCCGGTGCCGGCTTCTTGGCGGTGCCGGCTTTCTTTGCCGCGGGCTTCTTGGCCGGCGCGGATTTCTTGGTGGCGGCGATTCGCTTCGCCGCAGCGGAGCCGGCGGCCATGGATCTGGTGCCGGCTTTGCCGCCGCTCTTGTCCGTTGCTCGGTCGCGCAGTTTCATATGCGTCCTCCAAGAGGCTATCCGCCCGCAATAAAAGTGGAACCGGGACCCCGGTTGAGCAAGAGAAAAGCGCACAGGGGCCCCAGGCGCCGAGAACTTGCACGGCGCCGCATAGCCAAAGACGCCCTAACCACCCCGTTTGTTCCCACAATGTTCGCTGATTTCGCTGCTGCGCGGCAAAATAACGACGCCGTCCGGCCGCTCCACTATCGCCGACGCGCGCCATCTCTTGCCGCCGCGACTCGGGAACTGAGCCGGCCGCAAGGTTTCTCCGTGCGAGTCTGGCTCACGCCGCATCCGACGCGAGAACCGCCCCTCCCGCTCCCTGAACATGCGTCCCCCGAGCAGCCGCCTCTGGACGAACGGCCCGCGATGGGCCATCTCTTGGCGGAGGGAAAGCCGAAGACGGCACCATAACGTCGAACCACCGAGGCCGAGATGGACCGCGTCACCAGCATGACCGCCTTCGCCACTGTCGTGAACAGCGGCAGCTTCGCCGCCGCCGCGCATCGCCTCAGCATGTCGCCGGCGATGGTGACCAACCACGTCCGCTCGCTGGAGGAGCGGCTCGGCGCGCGCCTCCTCAACCGCACCACGCGCAAGCTCAGCCTGACCGAGGCCGGCAAGTCCTACTTCGACCAGTGCGCCCTGATCCTGGCGCAGATCGAGGCCGCCGATTCGAGCGTCAGCGAATTGCAGGCGGTGCCGCGCGGCACGCTGCATCTGAACGCGGCCAACGTCCTCTCGCATAGCGTGGCCCCGCTGATCAGCGCCTTCACGGCGGCCTATCCCGCGATCACCGTCGACCTCACCACCACCGACCGCATGGTCGATCTGGTCGAGGACGGCGTCGACGTCGCCATCCGCTTCAACCAGCCGCCCGATTCGAGCCTGATCGTGCGCCGTCTCGGCCAGCTCCGCATCATCCTCTGCGCCGCCCCTGATTATCTCGCGAAGCACGGCGCGCCGGCCGAGCCGAGCGATCTGTCGCGCCACAACTGCCTCGCCTATACCTACCGCGGCTTCGACAAGCTCGCGCGCGAGTGGCCGCTCACCGGCCCCGGCGGCCAGGTGACGGTGCCGGTCACCGGCAATCTGCAGAGCAACAGCATCGAGACCCTGCTCGGCGCCGCCTTCGAGGGCCGCGGCATCGCCATGGTGACGAGCTGCTCCGCCGTTGGCGCCTTCCGCTCGGGCCGCCTCGTCCAGGTGCTGCCGGAGTGGCATTCGGGCGAATACCCGATCATCGCGCTTTATCCGCACCGCCAGCACATCCCGGCCAAGGTGCGCAGCTTCCTCGATTTCGCCGGCAAGCACTTCGCTGCCAACCCGACCTGTCCCGACATCACCGCGCCGGTCGAAGAGATGATGCAGCGCGGGCGTGTCGTGGCGCATGACGGCGTGGCGCCGGCCTTCATGAAGCCGCGGCGCGTGGCGATCTGACCGGCGGGATTTCGCGCGCTCGTGCAGCACACTAGAAAAGTGATGAAGCTGACGCCAATTTCAACTAGAATGAGGCAGTGAACCACAATCAGTTTCGATTGAGGGGTGCTGAGATGGGCACTGCGCTATCTCCGCTTGACGACAAATTCCATGACTGGCAGCGGCGCGCCGCGCGCTACCGGCAATTGTCGACCTTGCTTGGCGAGGATGAGACGGCGGGACGGCTGCGCATCCTCGCGCTGGAGATGGAACAGCGGCTCAGGACATTCCGACGGGCGGCTGCCGCGGCTCAGGCGCGGATGCTCGACAACGCCATCCTGCTCGCTGAGATCGACACGTTCCTGGCGCGCGCACGGGGAGCGAGCCAGCGGCTGCGACCGTTGGGGTTGAGCGCCGACGATCTGTGGGAAGAATCCCGGCTTTGCCGCGAAGAAGCCCAGGAATCCGAGGATGCCGCGACGCGCCAAGCCTTCGCTTCGCGGGCTCTCGCCCTGGCGGCGATCGGCGAGAAAATCGGCAGGGAGCACAGCGCCGACGCTGTGACGCGTCTGGTGGCCGCGTCACCCCCTGTCAGCGAGGCGCCGCTGCCGGAGCGGCGATAGCGGGTCGCTCGGCCCTGCCCTCACTCGGTCCCGCCCTCCCCCGGCGGGATTTTTCTTGTATCGTGGCCTGACGGAGAGCGCGCTCAAACGAGCCGGCGCCTTCCCCGACCGCACTCGGCAGAGAGGAGTAGGAACGGTGTCCGACCTCAAGAAATGGGAGACGATGAAGCGGAACGCCGAGCAAGCGCTCAAGCGGAACCTGCCGGAACGCGAAAGGCGGATCGAGCTGGCGAAGCTCAAGGACGCGATCCAACAAATCCGCCTGCTGAGCCAAAAAGGGGCGACAGCCGGCAAGTAGGCCGCCGACGATGGGTGGCAGGCGCGGTCGGCGGTTCGCAAGCCCAACCCGGCGCTGCGCCGGCGCGGCCCGCTTTGCCGATGGTTTCCGAGAACTGTCGCCAAACGGCCGCCTATTGCCTAAGGAAACGTGGTTAATCCTCCAGTCGCAATTTGCTCAAATCGAAAACGAAGCTTGATGCCTTTGCGGTTGTTCTAGGGTAGCTTCTCCCACGACTTGGCTTCTCGACAATAGACAGGGGATTGAGATCATGCGTGCATTTGCCGAAAAGCTTATTCGCGACGAGAGCGGCGCCACGGCGATCGAGTACGGTCTGATCGCGGCGCTGATCTCGGTGGTGATCATCAGTGCGGTGACCCTGGTTGGTAGCAACCTTAAGGGTGTCTTCAGCAGCATCGCCAACTCGCTCGCGGCCGCGTCGTAATTCCGGCTCGGGTGAGCGACTAGGAGCGCCCCGCTACGGCGGGGCGTTTCATTTTCTGCCGTCGTAGGCCCTCGACTCCGCCGTTCAAATCCGATCATTGATGGGTAACGCCCGAGGCGGTCGCCGAGCCGCTTTCGTCGTTCTTCTTGTGTTCTCGCGCGGCGAGCGCTACGCTCGGGCGATCCGTCAGGTGCTGTTCGACCCGAGAGTGGCTGCTCAAGGAGGGCGCATCCGTCATGGACATCGAGACAGCGGCGCGCCTCTGCGCGCTCGAGCTGCTGACGACGCAATTGATCTCGGAATTCCTGCGCGCGGTGCCGGAGCCGGAGAAGCAGGCGGCGTGGGCGCGCGAGCACCTGCACCGCCTCGCCGCGACGATGCCGGTCGAGAGCCACGGCTTCGACGAAGAGGCGCGCCTGCGCGTCATGACCAAGGACGGCGTCGCCCGCATCCTCGACGCCGCCTTGCTGCGCGCGCAGACGACGCCGCTGCGCCCGCCCTCCTGGGACAGCGGTCCGCCGGCGGGCTAAGCGCGCGGTCGTTGGGCGCGGTCGGTGCATCGGTTAGGATCGGCGCCAGCCAGCGACGCACCCATGCCGCCCTTCCGCCTCCACCCCGCGCGCTCAGCGGCGGACATCGCCCAGGCCGCGGCGCTCTTCCGCGACTACGCGGACGCGCTCGACGTCGATCTCTGCTTCCAGGGCTTCGACGAGGAGCTGGCGGCGCTGCCCGGGAAATATGCGCCACCAGCGGGCGAACTGCTGCTGGCTCGGGGTGCGGACGGCGCGGCGCTTGGCTGCGTGGCGCTGCGCCCGCTCGACGCGCCCGACATTTGCGAGATGAAGCGGCTCTATGTGCGCGACGCGGCGCGCGGGCGCGGCCTCGGCCAGGCGCTCGTCGCCGCGATCATCGCCGCGGCCGAGGCGCGCGGCTACGCCGAGATGCGGCTGGACAGCCTGCCCTCGATGACCGCGGCGCTCGCGCTCTATCGCCGTTTCGGCTTCGCCGAGATCGCCGCCTATTGCTTCAACCCCGTCTCCGGCACGCTCTATCTCGCGCGGCGACTGGGGCCGCGACGGTAACGGAGCGCGTCGGCGCCGTGGAAGGCCCTCTCCTCGTCATGCGCGGCCACGGCCCGGTGTCGGGCCGGCCACCATCTTTTCCGTCGGCGATCGTCTATGCGACGCCGCGCAGCGTCATGCCGGCTCGGACCGCCACGATCAGCAGCCGGGAAAGCAGTTCCATGTCGGTTGGCATGCCTTGCCGCCGCACATCGAGCAGGAGCACGGCGCGAAGCGCGTCGCTGTCGTTCCAGACCTCGTGGACGTAGGTATCGTCCCACAGCAGGCATTCGCCGTCGGCGATGCGGTATTCCCGGTCCGCGATCTTCAGCACCGCGGCGGGCCTGCCATCGGCCGACCGCGGCATGGCAAGCCCGAGATAGAACCGGAGGACGCCGCGAAACGGGCCGCGGTGCGGCGGGATGTGCTTCCCCGGCGCCAGGAACGAGATCGACGCGGACAGCACCTCGGGGCTCGCGGCGACGAGCGCCGCGAGCCTCGGGCATTGCGCGATGTTGCGCGGAACCTTGGCGCCATAGGCCTTGAGGATGAGCATTCGCCAGTCGCGATGATCGTTGTCCGAGATCGCCGCCTGTTCCGGCATGATCTCATGGAACCGCGGCACCCGGCCGAGATCGGCCGCAACGTGCAGCGCCTCGTCGCGAATCTCCCGCCACGCCCCGACGAACTTCGCGGCGCCGGGAAAATTCATCTCCAGGTCCAACACCGGCGGCCCGACGATTCGCCGATCGTAGACGTACCTTGTGACATCGGCGGCACGGTCATAGAGGCTGCTCATCGCTCGTCTCCCGTGAGGCGTTGTTCGTCCATGCCACGCTATCCCCCCAAGGTTGGTCGGTGGCAAAGTTTTGTCCATTCTCGAAAAGCGTCTCTCATCGACAAGGGGAATAATCACAAGCTCAGCGATCAAACGATGTGTGCGCCGGATCACACTTCGGTATGCCAGCGGAATAATTGATTAGCGAAGCGACACGCCGCGATGTATGGTTGATATGGGAGCTCCCCAGCTGCAGAAATCCGGATGGTTGTTTGGCAGGCCTCGCTGCGAGGCTATCGCGAGGCTGCGTCCGGTTCTGCTCTGTCACTCTCACCTGAGGGAGCGAACCCATGGACATCAAGCGCGTGATGGTATCGAGCCTTGTCGGACTCGGCGTCTGGGCGGCGGCTGGCACGGCCTTCGCCGAGTGCGACGATCTCCCCAGCTGGTCGGAGCTGCGAGCGGCTCTCGTCCAGGCTGTGAAAGACGAATCGAGCGGTCTCGACTTCAACATGTGGGGCACGCTCGTCGATCGCGACGGCACCGTTTGCGTGGTCGCCTTCTCCGGCAACAACTTCACGGATCAGTGGCTTGGCAGCCGCATCATCTCGGCCCAGAAGGCGAACACGGCCAACGATTTCAGCCTGAGCAGCCCGCTTCCGAGCACCGTCTTCCCGAACGGCCTGGCCTTGTCCACGGCCAATCTCTACTCGGCCGTGCAGCCCGGCGGGAGCCTTTACGGCCTGCAGCACAGCAATCCCGTCGACCCGACGGTCGCTTACGCCGGGAAAGCCGACAATCTCGGGGCGCCCAATGATCCCATGGTCGGCAAGCGTGTCGGCGGCGTGAACGTGTTCGGCGGCGGGCTCGCCCTCTATGTCAAGAAACAGAGCATCGGCGGCGTGGGCGTGAGCGGCGATACCTCCTGCGCCGACCACATGATCGCCTGGCGCCTGCGCCACAATTTGAACCTCGATCAGCTGAAAGGCGTGGGCGGCGTCTCCGGCGATCCGAATCGCCCGGACAACATCGTCTACGACATCACGCCCAACCCGAGCGGCGGCACCGGCAACAGCGCCGGCGGGTTCGGCCACCCCAAATGCATCAGAACGGGTGATCAAACGACGCTGCCAGCCGTCCGGTGACCGAGACCAATCGCGTTGCAGCGGAGATGCGGGGCAATGCCCCGCATCTTCCGCCCGCGCTCCGCGCCCAGGCTCTGCGCGTGCATCGCGAGGCGGTGCACCGATGGAGCTGTCGCGGCCTTCGCTCCATCGATCATGGCGCCAAAGCGTTACCTTCGGCGACTACCGGCGGCAATCGGAGACGCGGGGCACACAATCCCGCGGGCTTGTGGCGCTGGCTTCCGGTCGCCGCGTTCACCGGCCGCGGCCTTTGCCGGATGTTAGGCGCGTAGGGCCTCGCTTGCCACGCCTCGCTACGGGTGAGCCGTGAGCGCGTCGGCGGTCGCCTCGGTGATCGCCATGCCCGTGTAATGTTCGATCCAAAGGTATTGGCCGCGCGGCTCGACATCTGGCGGCACGGCGGCGCCGCGGGGACATTGTGGAACGGTTGCAGTAAGGGCAAATAGTACGTCCGATCCGCATGCCCTCTATAATGGAACCAGACCAGAGCCGGACCGGCAGTAAACCGTGCGCCGAAGTAAAGGCTTTTGTAATTCTCCTCGAGTATTATCGGTCTGAAGCATCAGGCTTCAATTTGGAGGCTCGGCGAATGCTGCCGACGACCGCGCAATCCCCCGCTTCCGGCGCCGCGACCGCAGCGACGGCAACGGTCCTCGTCGTCGAGGACGACGAGTCGATGCGAACCTTGCTGCGGCGCATGCTCGAGCGGACGGGCTTCGCCGTCGTGACCGCGATCAACGGCCGCGACGGGATGGAGCGCTTCCGCGAGCACCCGGTGGACATCGTGATCACCGACATGATCATGCCGGAGATCGACGGCGTCGAGCTGATCCAGGCCCTTCGCGGCAAGTGGCCCGACGTGCGGATCATCGCCATTTCCGGCATCGACTATCCTTATCTCCGCATGGCGCTCGGTTGCGGCGCCAAGGCGACGCTGCGGAAGCCCGTAGACGCTGCGCGGCTCGTCGAGACGGTTCAGCGCGTGCTCGCCGCCTGACGCGACGCGCTTGCACCGCCGCAAGCGCTGGATGCCATCTATATCAGGGTACCAGCGCCCATTGGCCGCCGCGCATCAGACAGATGTTGCCGCTCGCCCGAACGGCCTGGCCATCGATCATCACGGTCTGCTCGACCACGCGGCAGGGACGGCCCGCCGTATCCTTGTAGACCGCCTTGATGACCACGGTGTTCCTCGCATTGCGGCCCGCGGCGACGTGCGTGGCCGCCGGGCTGGCGAGGAAGGCGCGGCCGACGAGCTCGGCGTCGGCCATGTCGCCGAGGCCGGCCGCCGCCACGATGGTCGCGCCGCCGGCGCCCGAGGCCCCGGTTCCGCCGCTTGCGGCGCCGCTCGCGCCGCCGGAAGCGCCGCCCGCGCCCGCGCCGCCGCCGCCCGCCGCGCCGCCAATGCCGGCACCGCTGCCGCCCGCAGCGGCGCCGGCAGGACCGGCGGCCGCACTGCCCGCACCCGAGCCCAGGGCGCCCACGACGCCGCCGACCTTGGCCGCAGCGTTTCCGACCACGCCCGGGGCCGCCATGGCGCAAGAGAGAGGCGCTATCGGCGGCGCCAGCGGCACCATCACCACAAGCAGCGCCACCGCGCTCGTGGTCGTCATCTCTCGTATTGCGGGATGCAGCATTGTCTCGCCCTACCCAGGAGTGAGGCCAGCAATGCAAACCGCGAGCGAGGGAAACTGGTTCCAATGCTTCGGTTTGCTTCTGTCCGACCCCAATTTTCCATTCTGTCGGCGGCGGCGGCCGCGCGGCCCGTGCCCGCCTTGAACGCCGAGGCGATTTGCGACGTTGATCAAGGCACGGAGCGCAGGGCCGAGGCTGAGGGCCAGCCGACAACCAGGTGCGGAGGTAGGAAATGCAGACGGTCTTGGAAGATCGCCAGAGCATTGCCGACCTGATGACCGGGTGGATCCATCGGGATCTGGCGGAGTGGGATAAGCTGCGCGAGCTGTTTCATCCGGACGGCACCATCGAAGTAACCTGGTTTGAGGGTCTGGCGAGCGATTTTGTCGATGACTCGATGCGAATGGGCAAGTCGGATTTCCGTACCAAGCACTTCGTTGGCGCGCCGGTCGTGACCTTCAATGGTAACAAGGCCATTGTCGAGACCAATGCCGTTGTCATTGGTGAGCACGTGCGCCTCAATCTGGGCTGCAGTGCACATGCCCGTTTCTATGATCAGGTCGAGAAGCGTAATGGCGCATGGAAGATCGTGAAGCGCCAAACTATCTACGACTTTGGCTACTTTAACTTCCCTCAGGGTGTGGTTGAGATCGACCGCGAGCTCGTCAAGAAGTATCCGCGCGAATACGCGCCGCTCGCCTATCTCTTGGAAAAGAGTGGTTTTCCCGTGAAGCGCGTCTTTGCCACCAAAGGAAGCGATCTGGAAAAGACGATGAAGGCCAATGGCCAGGCATGGCTGGCGGCCTGACGCGGTTCGGCGCGGCGCGCGACCACCCGATGGGCCATTGCGATTGTTGCCTCGTCTGGTGCCCGCTGCCGGACTCGAACCGGCACGGCCTTGTGGGCCAAGGGATTTTAAGTCCCTTGCGTCTACCTGTTCCGCCAAGCGGGCACGGCACCGGATCGGCGCGCTCTAGATAACCCGGCCAAGTCCCCGCGTCACGCCTCGACCGGCGCGCCGCGCCCGCAATCTACGGGTCACGCCCGCACCCGCCGCGCAATCGAAGCCGGGTCTTCTTCGGCGCGACCGTGCGCTGCGCCCGCGCCGACGGCTCCGAGAACACGGTGACGGTCGTCGGCGTCGATGAACTCGACGAGGGCGCCGGCCGCGTCAGTCGGGTTTCCCCGATTGCCGGGCGGGGTCGACGACCGCGGCCATCTCGATCCGCTTGGCGGGGAAGCGCGCGTGCCGGTCGATCTCGCGCAAGCGCTTCTTGCGATAAACGTAATCGCCATTTTCCGCAGCCGCTATAATATCGTTGTCCATGTCCGATCGTATGACGAAGCCGCCGCGCATCCTCAGGGTTGCCCTGGTCCTGGGCCCGTTATGGCTGGGCGTTCTGTCGGCGCCGGCGCCGAGTTCGGCGGAACAGCAGGATGCGCGTCTGAGGGTGCCGGGCATCGACGCCGCTTGTCGTGCGGACGCCGGTCAGCGGGCGCGCTCGGAGATGCGGTTGAAGTCGGTCGAATGGCTCGAAAGTTCGGCCGCGCCGGGCGCGGCGCGAGGCGACGCCCCGGCCATGAGGCGCGTCGAGATCGCTGGCCGCGCACGATCCGCCGGCGGATGGATAAGGCTGACGGCGAATTGCACCTACGCCGAAGGCCGGCCGGCCGCGATATCGGTCGATGCACAGCGGCGCCGGCGCTCGACCTTTCCGGCATCGCCCGATTGCCGGAGCCGCCGAAGCAGCAGGAAGCGAATGCACAAACGTCGCCATCGTCGTCGTCCGGCTCCGCTTCGCCGGAGGCGGCCCCCGCCGCGCATCTCAAACCGAGCCTGACGGAAGTGCCGTTCGATCCGCTGACGGTCGGCAAGCGGCAGGATTTCCTCAAAGATCACCTGCTCGGCATCAAGCTCCAGACGCCGTTCTAGCGCCTGTGAGCGGCAGGGCGCGCGTCACGCCCGCGCCCGCCGCTTCCTGGCCGCGCGCGCCGGCTTCCTCGCCGGCGGCGTGTCGCCGGCGAGCGCGCGCTCGGCCGCCTCGGCGAGGAAGCGCGAGCGGTTGGCGCTCTTGCGGTCGATGCGCTGCAGCAAATCCTCGGGCAGGGTCACGTTGACGCGCAGCGCGCGCGAGGACGGCACCTCGACCGGCACCAGGATGCGCGCGGCCTCCTCGACATCAGGGTCGCGGGCGACGGCGTCCAGTTCACTGGCCGCCGGCACGGCCAAGCCGTCCTCGACCATGAGCTGGACGTGGCCGCGCAAGCCTTCGGCGGCGTGGAGCGCCGCTTCCTGCAGCGTATCGCCGGCGCTGGCGAGGCCGGGCAGGTCGGGGAAGAAGACGCTGTAGCCGGCGCGCGAATTGCCCTCGACGATGGCGGGAAAATAGATGGTGGACATGATCTCCTGCCTCACTTCCGGAGTGTCACGCCGGACTGTTTCTCGATGCTCTCGAGCGTGCCGAGCTTGATGTCCTTCGCCGGGTGAATGACGGTGACCAGGCCGGGCTTGGTCGGGTGGGCGAAGGGGTGGTGGCTGCCGGTGACCCGCTTCAGCCGCCACCATCCGCCTCGATCGCCCGGATGATGTCCCGGCTGCTCATCTGTGTAGATATACACACTCGGGCGTCGCGGTGGGGAAGTCGCGGCCAGGGGAACTGTGTAAAATGCCATCTGCCGGCCGTCCGGACTGCGGCATTGCCGCAGCTCTTCGCTTGATCTCTGTGCGGCAATGCCGCACAATGCTCTATGGTATCTACGCTCATTACCGTCGTCGAGACCGGCGCGTATCTGGCCAAGTCCGCAAAGCTGCTGAGCGATAGGGAGCGGAACGATGTGGTGGATCGGTTGGCTACCGATCCGGAGTTGGGTGACCTGATCCGCGAGGGCGGAGGCCTGCGCAAGGTCCCGATTCGGGATTGGCGGCCGGGGCAAGCGCGGCGGCGTCCGGGTGATCTACTACTACCACAGCCGGCGGCTTCCCGTGTTTCTCTTGGCCGTATTTGCCAAGAATGAGCGCAGCGACCTGACGCGGGATGAGGTTCACCAATTGGCGCGAGCCGTCAAAGCGATCGCAAAATCGTACGGAGCTTAAGACATGGCGAAGAAGGCTTTCACCGAGATCATGGCCGGCGTTC
>DASWFO010000116.1:0-1849 GCA_036394195.1 Alphaproteobacteria bacterium
GCCGTCCCGGCCGGCGACCACCCGTGGAAATACGACGGGCCCCGTTCGGTGAGCCGCCTGACTTCTCCGCCGCCGACCGGGACGGTGTAAATGAGCGAGGGGCGCGCGCCGTTCACCGTCTGCGACTGATCGCTGATGGCCCACATCTTCCCGTCGCGGGTCACGCCGTGGTCATTGTTGATGCGGGTGAGGATGCCGAGATCGACCGGCTCCGGCACTTGGCGCCGATGCGGATTCGGCGCCGTGCCCGGTGGTTCGGCCTGGATCCTGTACAGCTTGCCGCCGTTGTTGAAGAAGAGGGTGTTGGTGTCGTCGGGAAACCAGTTCGGTGCTTCGAGCCGCCCCGGCTGGGTGAGCACATACGCCACGCGACGATCGCCCGACTGCACGCTCATCGTCTCCAGCGTGTTGACGAGGGTCATCCGCGCCGCGGCCGGCGCCGGCGGCGGCGTGCTCAGCGCCACCGCGGAGAACGCCGCCGTCTCGATGCGGCCGGCGTCATGCGACGTGACGCCGAGGCCGACATAGAATTCTCCGGTGAGGGCGATCCGGGCCGATCCGCCGGCGGGATGGAGCTCTTCGCCAGGCCCCGCGATCGACATCGAGACATAGTTGCCGCGCTTCTCGAGGCGCAGGCGCCGGGGCCCCACGACGTTGGCCTGGACCTCGCGGGTGACGCCGCCTTTGGCATCACGCCATTGTAGGGCGGTGAGGCCATCGCCGTGGGCCGCCGCATCGGCGTAGACCGAATCGGAATCGAGCGTCTGGCGGATGACGAGACACGCTTTGCGGTGGCCGTTCGGGCTGCCGGTGGCCGGCGACGTGCCGACGAATTCCGCCGTCGCCTCCAGCATGACGTCGCCGGAGACCTTCGTCCACACGTAGTGGAAGTGGTCCGCCGTCCCCCACATGTTCGCGCCGCCGCCGGCGACCGTGTAGACGTTCCGCTCCGCGTCGAACCGCGCCGAGCTGCCGCCGCCCGCCGATGGCGTGCCGACGTCCGTCGCGTCCGTGAAGATGCCCAGGCCCGGGGCGCCGTGGGGCGCCGTCCCGCCCGGCCGTCCAGAGGCGAGGAAGACCACGCCAATCGCCGCCGCCATCACACGTCCACTGCGCATCTGCGCCTCCTGCCGCCACGAGAATAGCGTAGGATCCGGGTTTCGGAGGCGCGGATGGCGTTGACTGTCACGAAAGATCTCATACTGCCGGGCACGGTGACCGGGTCGTGGCCCCGGCCGCGATGGTTCGACACCAGCATGTGGGGCAAGCCGCTCGACACCTGCATGATGGACGTGCGCTTCCGCGAGAAGTTTCAGGACGCGCTGGCGGTGGTGATCGGCGACGAGGAGCGGGCGGGGCTCGACATCCTCACCCACGGCGACTTTCACTGCGACGAGGATTTCGCGGGCAGGAGTTGGCATCACTATCCCCTCCAGCGCTGGACCGGCCTCGAAGGCGATTACCTCCAGTCGGAAGCGACGCGCAGCCCATGGCTGAAGTATCCGCCAGGCACCCTGCTCAACGAGATCTACACGGCTTGGCGCTGGCCGCGGGTGACGGGCAAAATCGAGCACCGGCCGCTCGACTATCCGAAAATCTGGCGCATCGCGCAAAGCAAGACGCGCAAGCCGGTGCGCTTCGGCACCTGCTGCTCGCAGGTGATGGGCCTGTTCCTCGACATCCACACCAACAAGTACAAGGACAACCGCGAAGTGGTGTGGGACATGGCCGTCGCCATGAACACGGAGCTGCTGGCGCTGCGCGACGCCGGCTGCCGGTGCATCCAGATCGAAGAGCCGACCATCCACTTCATGGCCAACACCTTCGGCGCGAAGGACGAGAAGGTGAA
>DASWFO010000117.1:0-3326 GCA_036394195.1 Alphaproteobacteria bacterium
CTTCGTGGGCCTCGCCGCGGTAGCGGTCGACGAGGGCCTCGAGCCTGTCGAGATACAGCACCGCGAAGCCGCTCGAGCCGATGGAGCGCAAATCGCCGCCGCTGCCCTTGACCGCCATCACGCGGGACGGCGTCCCGGTCAGCGGGTCCGGCAGCTCGAACTTGGAGCTGGTGTTGCCGCCGCCGAAGTTGGTGATCCGGAGATCCTCGCCGAGGAGGTTCGAGCGGTAGCGCAGCAGATCGAGCGGCGACGAAAGCGTCGCGGCGACGCGATCGTCCCAGAGGTCCTTGAGAAACGCTGTCGTCGGCGCGGTCGGGGTCTTAGACACAGGTCAGCTCCACGTAGTCCTGAAAACGACGGTAATGCGCCCCCCACCGATCCGCCGCTTCGGGCTCGAAGCGATCGACAGGGAACGAGTATTCGATGATGCGGCGCGCGTCGGCGAGTGAGCTCACCGCGCCCGTGGCCAGCATCTGCATGGCGATATTGCCCAGCGCGGTGGCTTCGGCCGGGCCGGCGAGCACCGTGCGGCCGGTCGCGTCCGCGGTGAACTGGTTCAGCAGCCGGTTGCGGGAGCCGCCGCCCACGATCTGTACTTCGGTGATCGGGATCCCGGTGATCTGCTGCAGCGAGTCGAGCACCACGCGATACTTGAACGCGAGGCTCTCGAGAATCGCCCTGGTGAACGAGGCCGGACCCGCCGGCTCCGGCTGGCCCGTCCGCAGGCAGTAGGCCGCGATCGTGCGCGCCATGTCGGGCGGATGCAGGAAGGCCGGATCATCAGGATCGAACAGCGACACGAACGCGTGCCGATCGTCGCCGGCGGCATCCATCAGCTCGGCATAGTCGTAGTTGTGTCCGTCGCGCGACCAGCCGCGGCGGCAGGATTGCAGCAGCCAGAGTCCGCCGATGTTTTTCAACAGCCGGGTCGTGCCGCAGACACCGCCTTCGTTGGTGAAGTTCGCCTCGAGCGTGCGCGGCGAGATGATCGGTTGCGGCACCTCGGTCCCGAGCAGCGACCAGGTCCCAGAGCTCAGGAAGGCGCGGCCGCCGAACGCCGGGACCGATGCCACCGCGGAGCCGGTGTCATGGCACGCCGGCGCGACCACCGGTGTTCCTTCCAGCCGCGAGGGACCGGTCAGGCCGCCGAGCAAGCTGCCCGGTTCGACCAGCGCCGGCAGCAGGCGCGTCGGGATGTCCAGATCGCGCAGCAGCGCGTCGGCCCAGTTCCGCGCCCGCGCGTCGATCATCTGTGTGGTCGTGGCGGCGGTGTACTCGACGCGAAGCACCCCGGTCAGCCAGTAATTGAGGATGTCCGGGATGGTGCCGAATCCCGTCGCGGCATCGAGCAGGCGCGGCGTCTGCTGCCGCGCCGCGATGAGCTGATAGAGCGTGTTGAAGGCGAGGAACTGCGTGCCGGTCGTGTCGTAGATGCGGGCGCGCCCGACCTTCGCGGACACGGCCTCCATGACACCGTCGGTGCGCGCATCGCGATAGTGATATGGGTTGCCGAGCAGCTCGCCCCGTTCGCCCAGCAGGGCGTAATCGCACCCCCAGGTGTCCACGCCGATGCTGTCGAGGCCGCGGACGTCGCCCTCGAGGCGCTCGAGCGCATGCCGCATGTCGGTCCAGAGACGCAGGATGTCCCAGTGTAGAGACCCGTGCTCCCGGACGGGTTCGTTCGGGAAGCGGCAGACCTCCGCCAGGTCGAGCACACCGGATCGCAGGCGCCCGGACATCGCGCGCCCGCTTTCCGCACCCAGATCGAACGCGAGAAAGTGAGCATCCATCAGACGGGCGATTAGCATACGCGCGGAGGGCCGTCCGGGCCAATCGAGTTTCACCGGCCGGGGAGGCGTTTCGCTATACGGAACGGGCGGGCGCCGGCGTTCGGCGGGGGGCGGAACGAAACCGTCAAGTTCCGCCCAGAGCCTCCGCGCCGGCCGCCGCGCTATGTCGCCATGCAAAACATGGTCGCACCTTATGGTTCCTAGTTGCTGCGCGCATAGCGACGCGATATGGTCTGCGCGCATGATGGACCGATCGACCATTCAGGATGCCATTCACGCGGGCGGGGGGCTCCTGCGCCTCGACCCTTGCTGGGTTCCACGCTCGTTTATGCACCCGGGGCGGCGCCTCCGGCTGCATCCCGACGACCTCTATGCGTTCGGCGCCCACCGCGGCGGGATCAACGAGCGCTGGTTCTCGTCGACCACGAACGCCGACAACGGGCCCGGCACGCCCCCGGATGAAGGACTGAGTTACGTCCGCCACAACGGCCGCTGCTTTCTGTTGAAGGACGCCGTCGAGCAGTCCGGCGACCTGCTCCTTGGCGCGCCGACGATGGCGCGGGAGAAAGGCTGGAACCTGCTCTGCAAGTTCTTCGACAACATGGGGCCGATCCCGCACCACCTGCATCAGAGCGACGAGCATGCGGCCCGGGTCGGACGCCGCGGCAAGCCGGAGGCGTACTACTTCCCTCCCCAGTACAACCCGACGGACAACAACTATCCGTACACCTTCATGGGCCTCGAGCCGGGGACCACAAAAGATGACGTCCGCCGGTGCCTCGAGAACTGGAACAAGGGGGACAACGGCCTGATGTATCTGTCGCGCGCCTACCGGCTCGAGCGCGGCACCGGCTGGCAGATCGATCCCGGAATCCTGCACGCCCCCGGCTCGCTGCTGACCTACGAGCCGCAGGTGAACAGCGACGTCTTCGCGATGTTCCAGTCCGAGGTCGAAGGGCGGATCACCCCCTGGGATCTGCTCGTCAAGGATGTGCCGCCGGCGCAGGCGCACGATCTCGACTACATCATCGGCATGCTCGACTGGGACGCGAACGTCAACCCGCGGTTCGCCGCAAGCAACCGCTACTTCCCGAAGCCAGTCCGGCCGTTTCGCGAGACCGAGCCCGACGGCTATCGCGAACAGTGGGTGACCTACGGCACGTCGTGGTATTCGGCGAAGGAGCTGACCGTGCTGCCGAAGCGCACGGTCACGATCAAGGACGCCGCGGCCTACGGCCTCATCCTGACGCAGGGGCACGGCATGTTCGGGCGGCTGCAGATCTCGACGCCGGCCATGATCCGCTTCGGCCAGATGACGGAAGACGAGCTGTTCGTGACCGCGGAAGCGGCGGCCGGCGGCGTCCGCATCGAGAACCGCAGCGAGAGCGATCCGCTGGTCATCCTCAAACACTTCGGTCCGGGAAACCCGGACGCACCCAAGCGATAGACATCTATGGCGCACACAAAACCCGCACTGCACAACGCCATGTGGCCCGGTCTGGTCGGCAAGGGCGGACCCGACGCCGAGCCGACGAT
>DASWFO010000118.1:0-42289 GCA_036394195.1 Alphaproteobacteria bacterium
GCCGGAGCGCCTGCAGCCCGAGCAGCGACAACAGCCCCGGATCGCCGGGGCCGGCGCCGACGAGCCACACCCAGCCCGGCTCGAGGTCCGGCAGCCGAAACGGCAGGCGATCGATCATGGCCGCGAGCCTAGCCGAAGCGGCAGGCTGTTGCACCACGGCGAAGACCGAACCATAAAGGCATCTCAACCGACCGGAGGATGGCGTGGGTAAGACGTTGCGCGTGGGATTGGCGGGCCTGGGCGCCGTCGGCATGGCCGTGGCCAAGCGACTCGAGACTGGGATTCCGGGCCTCAGCCTGACCGCGGTCGCGGTGCGCGACGTCGCCAAGGCCAAGCGCGGCCTGCCCCGGATCGGCGCCGGCATCGAAGTGACCGAGCCGCAGGGTCTGGCTGCCCTTTGCGACGTGGTGGTCGAGGGCCTGCCGCCGGCGTTGTTCATGGCCGTCGCCGAACCGGCGATCGCCGCCGGTCGCATCTTCATGCCGCTCAGCGTCGGCCAGCTTCTGGTTCATCCGCAGTTGATCGACCGCGCCCGCGAGACCGGCGCACGCATCCTGGTGCCGACCGGGGCGTTGCTCGGCCTCGATGCGGTACGCGCCGCCGCTGAAGGCGAGATCCGCGAGGTGAAGATGGTGACCCGCAAGCCGCCGGCCGGGCTGGAGGGTGCTCCCTATCTGCGCGAGCGCGGTATTTCGCTGGTGGGCCTCAATGCGCCGCGCAAGGTCTTCGACGGCACGGCGCGCGAAGGGGCGCGCGGCTTCCCCGCCAACGTCAACGTGGCGGCGGCGCTGAGTCTCGCCGGCATTGGTCCCGACCGCACGCGGCTCGAGATCTGGGCGGACCCGGGCATCGACCGCAACATCCATCGCATCGAGGTGGATGCCGACAGCGCCCGCTTCTCGCTGCAGATCGAGAACGTCCCGTCGGAGAATCCGAAGACCGGCCGCATCACGCCGCTCAGCGCCATCGCGGCTTTGCGCGGCTTGGTCTCCGAGCTGCGCGTCGGCACCTGAATCTTCATCTTTGCGGAGGTCTCGTGGGCGATCCCGCCGATCCGGACTCTGAAGCGGACGGCGAGATCGCGCCGGAGACTGGCGCGGGCCGCGAGCTGCGCCGCGGCTGGACCACGGGCGCCTGCGCCGCTGCGGGCGCCCGCGCCGCCGCCGAAGCGCTGCTGACCGGGCGCTTCCCCGATCCGGTGACCATCGTCCTGCCGCAGGGCCAGCGGCCGGCGTTTCCGCTGGCACAGGCCGAGCTGGCGCCGGGCCGCGCCACCGCCGGTGTCACCAAGGATGCCGGCGACGATCCCGACGTCACGCACGGGGCGTTGATCCTGACCACGGTCGAGCGCGGGGCTGCGGGCAGCGATATCGTCTTTCGTGCCGGCGAGGGTGTCGGCACCGTGACGCGCGCCGGCCTCACGCTTGCGGTCGGCGAGCCCGCGATCAATCCGGCGCCGCGGGCGCAAATCCGCCAGGCGCTGGCCGACGCCGTGGCGGTGGCCGGCGGCGATCCGGGGCAGCTCGATTTCATCGTCACCGTGGCGATTCCCGGCGGCGCGCGGCTGGCCGAAAAAACCTTGAACGCGCGGCTCGGCATCGTCGGCGGACTGTCGGTGCTGGGGACCAGCGGCATCGTTGTGCCCTATTCCTGCGCCGCCTGGATCCACTCGATCCATCGCGGCATCGACGTGGCGCGCGCCGCCGGCCTATCGCATCTCGCCGCCGCGACCGGCTCGACCTCCGAGGCGGCGGTGAAGGCGATGTATGAGCTCGACGAGATCGCGCTGATCGACATGGGCGACTTCGCCGGCGGCACCCTCAAATATCTGCGCAATCATCCGGTGCCGCGGCTCACTGTGGCCGGCGGCTTCGGCAAGCTGACGAAGCTCGCGGCCGGGCATCTCGATCTGCATTCCGGCCGCTCGCGCGTCGATGGCGGGTACCTGTCGGCGCTTCTGGCCGACCTCGGCGCCGCGCGCGAGATTGTCGCCGGCGCGGCTGCGGCGCAGTCCGCCGGCGAGGTGCTGCACGTGGCGTCGGCCGCCGGCTTGCCGCTGGCGGCGACCGTGGCCGCCCGGGCGCGCGAGGTGGCGCTGGCGACGCTCGCCGGAGGTATCGCGGTCGACGTCGCGGTGTTTGACCGGCAGGGCAATCTCATCGGCCACGCCGGCCCGTGACGACGGAGTCCGCCCGCAAGCGCCGCCTGCTGATTCTCGGCGGCACGACCGAGGCGCGCGAGCTGGCGGCGCTGGCGAGCCGGCATCTCGCCGCCCGGCTCGACGTCATCACCTCGCTCGCCGGTCGCACGGAAGCGCCGGCGCTCCCCGCCGGCCAAGTGCGGCGCGGCGGGTTCGGCGGCGCCGCGGGTCTTGCTGCGTTCCTCGGCGCCGAGGCGATCGACTACCTCGTGGACGCGACGCACCCGTTCGCGCGCCGCATCTCCGCCCATGCCGTCGATGCCGCGCGGCGCGCCGGCGTTCCGCACCTGGCGCTGATCCGACCCGCGTGGCGGCGCACCGCCGGCGATCGCTGGATCGACGTCTCTGATGCGTGGGCGGCGGCCGTCCTTCTGCCGACCTTGGGCCGGCGGGTGTGGCTGACCGTCGGCAGCGACGACCTCGCCGCGTTCACCAGCCTGCCGGAGACCTGGTTCCTGGTCCGGCGCATCGACCCGCCGTCCAGTCCCCTGCCGCTGCGCGACGTCGAGCTGATCCTCGGGCGCGGACCGTTCTCCCTCGCCGACGAGCGCCGGCTGCTCGCCGAATATCGGATCGAGGTGCTGGTGTGCCGGGCGAGCGGTGGTGCCGCCACCGAAGCGAAGCTGGTCGCGGCCCGCGAAGCCGGGTTGCCGGTGATCATGATCCGCCGGCCCGCGCCGGTCGCCGGCGCGGTGGTGGAGACGCCGGAGGCGGCACTGGCATGGCTGCTGCAGCGGCTGGACGCTTGACGGGCGGCAGGCGCTGCCGCGTAATGCGCTCGATCTCGAACGGGAGGCGACTCATGGTGGGACCGGGCATGCTTGATCGACGGGCCGTCGTGTGGGGACTCGGTGCGGTGAGTGTCTGCGCAGTCGCGGGTGCGACGCGCCGGGCCGCCGCCGAGATCGATCTCGGCCTCATTCACCGCGTGCCACTGGCGGACGCCGCCGCGCACGGCGATTTCGACAAGTTTCACGCCGCCATGCTCAAGGGCGAGTCGCCGAACATTGTGGACAACGACGGCCGGACGGCGCTCGAGCTCGCGGTGATCAATGAGCACCTCGACATCGTCGAGGAGATGATCAAGTACAAGGTCAACTGCAACGCCCGGGACAGGGAGGGCAATACCGCGCTCATGCTGGCCGCCCAACGCGGCTTCGAGCAGATCGCCATCCTCCTCATCCGCGCCAATACCACCGTGAACCTCGACAACCGCGAGGGGCTGACGGCGCTGACCCTCGCAGCCCAGAACGGCCATCTGCGCGTCGTCGAGCTGCTGGTGAAGTCGGGCGCCGATCTGACCATCCAGGACCGCACCGGCCGCTCGGCGTTGGACTGGGCGGAGATGAACAACAAGCAGCAGGTGGTCAATTTCCTGCGGAAGGTCGGCGCGAAGTCCTGACCGCTTGCGACGGCGTGGCCGCCGTCCGCCGTGGCCGCAGCACGTGGCTGTGATCGGGTGAATAGAGACGGCTGTCGGCGAACGCGCGATGGACGCCGTTGGGCTGGGCCAGGGTCCGGCCGATCAGGATCAGCGCCGTGCGGGTCAATTTTTCCGTCTTCACCTGGTCTCGGATGTCGGCCAGCGTGCCGCGAATGATCTTCTGATCCGGCCAGCTGACCCGCCAGGCGACAATCACCGGGCACTCCGGCCCGTAAGACGGCAGCACGTCGCGGATCACGGCCGCGAGATTGTTGATCGACAGATGAATGGCGAGCGTGGCGCCGCTCCGGGCGAGCGCGGCCAGCTCCTCGCCGGGCGGCATCGGCGACGCGCGGACGGCGGTGCGGGTGAGGATCACGGTCTGGCAGATGCCGGGCAGGGTGAGCTCGGTGGCCAGTGCCGCGGCGGCGGCGGCGAACGCCGGCACGCCCGGCGTCACGTCGTAGGGAATCCCGAGCTGGTCGAGGCGCCGCATCTGCTCGGCAATGGCGCCGTACAGCGATGGGTCTCCGGAATGCACGCGCGCCACATCGTGGCCCGATTGATGCGGGGCCGCCATCTCGGCAATGATCTCCTCCAGGGTCATCGCGGCCGTGTCGATGATCCGGGCATCCTTGCGCGCTTCTGCGATCAATGCCTCGGGCACCAGCGAGCCGGCATACAGGACCACCGGTGCGGCCCGGATCAGATCGCGGCCGCGCACCGTGATCAGATCCGCGGCCCCCGGTCCGGCGCCGATGAAATGGACGGTCACTTTTTACTCCCACCGTCCCGCTTGGCGGCATAACCGCGCGGCGTGTACATGCGGATGTCCCCGGCGATCTCGACCAGGCGGGTTTGCGAGCTGCCTATCATCACCAAGGTCAGCATGTCGACCCGCCGCAGCCAGTCGCCTCCGAGGGTCTCGATTTCGGTTTCCTCGCCTTCGCGGCCGACATTGCGGGCGAGCAGGACTGGGGTGTCGGGCGAGCGATGCTCCAGCAGGATGTCGCGGGCGCGGGCGAGCAGTTCGCGCCGCTGCGTCGACGCGGGATTATAGAGGGCGATGACGAAATCTCCGGCGGCGGCGGCGCGCAGGCGTTGTTCGATGGCGGGTCGCGGCGTCAGCAGGTCGGACAGCGAGATGGCGCAGAAATCGTGACCGAGCGGTGCGCCGGCCTGGGCCGCGGCGGCGAGCAGGGCGGACACGCCGGGGATCACCCGGACGTCGAGCCGGCGCCACGCAGGGATTTTGCCGCGTTCGATCAGCTCGAACACCAGGGACGCCAGGCCGTACACGCCGGCGTCCCCCGAAGAGACCAGGGCGACGGTGCAGCCGCGCGCGGCGAGATCGACCGCGACGCGCGCGCGCACCTCTTCCTCGCCGAGGCCGCTTTCGTGCAGTGCCTTGCCGGCGGTGAGGTCCTGGACCAGCGCCAGGTAGAGCCCATAGCCGACGACGTTGGTGGCCGAGCGGATCGCCGACTCGGCATCCGGCGTGCGCCACGCCGCGTGTCCGGGGCCGATCCCCACGATCGACAGCTTGCCGCGCGGCCGGCCGACGGCTTCGGCATCGATGGCCCTGGCGGCGCGCGCGATGGCGCAGGTGGCGCGCGCCGCCTTGACCTTGGGGACGGCCAGTGTTCCACCGGGACCTGCCGCCGCGAGGGAAGCGGCCTCGGCGACGCCGGGCACGCCGACCGCCTGTTCCACGATCGGAGACGGGTTGCGCAGCCGCGGCGCTTCGGCCGCCAGCTGCGTTGCGTCGAAGAAGCGCAGGGGCACGTCGAACGTCTGCGCCAACTCATGCATCGCCGCTTCGTCTTCCTTGAGGTCGATGGTCGCTAGGCAGGCCACCGCCAACGGCGACAGGTCGTGCTGCTTCAGCGTGTCGCGCACCAGCGCCTCGAGCTCCGCGGTCGCGATGTCGCGCTCGCTGCCGATGCCGACCGCCAGCACCGGCGGGTGCAGCACCAGGGTCTCGGCGTCGCCGGTGAGCGCCTGGTCGGTGACGACGATCGACAGTCGCGCGGTGCCGCTGAATGTCCGTCGGCTGCTCAGCCAGCCTGCGTCGCCGGTCTCGACCTTCAGCGCCACAGGCTCGTTTGCCAGCAGGGCCGCCGTGATCGCCTTGGCGGTGCGCGGGTTGGCGACGCGCCAGCCGGGCGGCGGCGCATCCAGCGCAAATCCCAGCGACACGTCGCCAGCGGTCGTCAGGGCGGCGCCGATGCCGAGCTCGTCGGCGATCCGCTGCGCCAGATCGTTGGCACCGCGATGGCCGCCGAGCAGCGGCACCACGGCACTGCCGTTGTCGGCGACGGCGATCACCGGCGGCTCCTCGCGCTTGTCGGCGAGCAGCGGGGCCAACACCCGGATCAGGATCCCCGCCGCGCAGATGCCGACGATCGGCTCGCCCGCCTGGAACAGGCGTCGCAGATGATCGGCCGTGTCAACAAACTCGAGATCGGCGCCAATCACCCGTGGATCGAGGCCGTGCACCCGCGAGCCCGGCAATCCAGCCTGGATGCGACGCGCGAGGTCGGCGCCGGTCTGGGTCAGCGCGATCAGGGCCGGGCCGGTCATGACGGGGAGCGCTGCCGGCGCACCAGGATCAGCGAGAAATACGGCACGGCCGCCGGGTCGACCTCGGCGAGGGAGGGTGTGCGTTCGGTCGTCATGCTCGCATGCTCGACGTAGCGCGCCGCCGATGCAAGCCCCAGCCGGACAAGAAGCTCGCGAACCCGGGCAAAATGGCGGCCCAGCTTGACGATCGCGGCGGCGTCCGCCTGCGCCAGCCGACATTCGATCTCCGCATCGGGGAGCGGGGCCGGAATCACCGCCAGCGTCTCGTTGCGCGCCACCATCGGCGCGCCGAGCGCGGCGGCCGCCGCCGACACCGATGTGACGCCGGGGACCACCACCACCTCGTGTGCGGCGGCCAGCCGCGCGAAGAGATACATGAACGAGCCATAGAAGAACGGGTCGCCCAGGCACAGCACGGCCACGTCGCGGCCGGCGGCTAGATGCCCGCCGATCTCCGCCGCCGCCTTGGCATACACCTCCTGCGCCGGAAAGCGGTCGGCGAGTAGCGGCATGCGGATCGCGATCTCGATCTTGTCGGACGAGAGATGCGGTGCGGCGATCTTGCGCGCGAGGCTGTCGCCGGTCTCGGGCGCCGGATACGCGATCACCGGGCAGGCGCGCAGCAGCCGCAGACCTTTCAAGGTCAGCAGCTCCGGATCGCCCGGCCCGACGCCGATGCCGTAGACGGTGGCCATCAGCGGCGGCTCCACGCCCATTGGGTGATCGGCTTGAGCTCCCGCCAGTTCTGATTTGTTCCCATCTCTTCCATGCGCGCGACCGAGATGCGGACGAGCATCCCGCCGTGCCGGCCATGCAGTGCCGCCAGCAGCGCCGCGCTGCCGGCTGTCACCGCATTCGCGACCACGCGACCGCCGGGCCTTACGGCGTCGAGGCATCGCTCGATGAGGCCAGGCGTGGACAGTCCGCCGCCAATGAAGATGGCGTCCGGCGCCGGCAAGTCGGCGAGGGCGTCCGGCGCTTCGCCGGCAACAAGGCGCAGGCCGGGCACGCCCAGGGTGGCGGCGTTGCGTTGGATGTAGTCGCGGCGCGCCGCGTGGCGCTCGATGGCGATCGCGGTGGCGCGCTCGGCGGCGCGCATCCATTCGATGCCGATCGAGCCGCAGCCGGCGCCGACGTCCCACAGCATCTGGCCCGGGAGCGGCGCCAGGGCGGCCAAGGTCGCGGCGCGGACCTGGCGCTTGGTGAGCTGGCCATCGTTCAGAAACACGCTATCGGGCAGTCCCGGAACCCGCGGGAGGATGACGGCCTCGGGCCCCGGGATGCAGATCACCGCGATGATGTTGAGATCGGCGCCCGGCTCGTGCGCCCAGCTCTCGGCGGTGCCCTCGATCCGCCGCTCCTTCGGGCCGTCCAGATGCTCGTGCACGATCAGGCGACTCGGGCCCCAGCCGCGCGCCGTGAGATAGTCGGCGACCGCGCGCGGCATGTGCCGATCCTCGGAAAGGGCGAGCAGGCGCTGCCCGGGCGTCAGGTTCAGCGCCAGCATGTCCAGCGGGCGGCCATGCAGCGAGATCGTCGCCGTGTCGGCGAGCGGCCAGTTCAGCCGCGCCGCGGCGAGGCTGAACGCGCCGACATGCGGCAGCACGATCATGTCCTCAGGGGCGACGTGCTGGCTGAGCGTTGGGCCGATCCCGAACCACATCGGATCGCCGCTCGCCAGCACCACGACGCGCCGGCCGCGCCACGCCAGGATCTTCGGCAGCGTGTCCTGCAGCGGCGACGTCCAGGTCAGACGCTCGGCGGACGACGGTGGGATCATGGCGAGATGGCGCTGGCCGCCGACCAGCAGCTCCGCGCGTTGGACTCGCTCGCGCGCGGCCGCCGACAAGCCCGCGGTGCCGTCCTCGCCGATCCCGATAACGGACAGCCAGCTCACGGCCCGTCCTCTGGGTTGCCGCACAGCGCGTTGACCGCCGCGGCGGCGAGCGCGCTGCCGCCGCGCCGGCCGTGCAAGGTGATGAACGGTACGCCGCGCGAATCGGCGGCGAGTGCCGCCTTCGATTCGGCGGCCCCGATGAAGCCCACCGGAAACCCGAGGATCACCGCCGGGCGCGGCGCCTCCATGTCCAGCTCCTCGAGCAGGCGGTACAAAGCGGTGGGCGCATTGCCGATAGCAACGACGGCATCCGCCAAATGCGGGGCCCAGGCCGCCACCGCGGCCGCGGCGCGCGTCGTCCGTTCGGTCGCCGCGCGCCCCGCCGTTGCGGAGTCGTCCAGGGTGCAGACCACCTGGTTGTTACGCGGCAGAAGCCGGCGTTGGATGCCTTGCGCGACCATGGCCGAATCGCACACGACGACGGCGCCGGCCTGCAAAGCGTTGCGGCCGGCTGCGGCGGCCTCTGGGGAGTACGCGAGGTCGTCGATGATGTCGGGCATGCCGCAGGCATGGACGAGCCGCAACGCCACCGGCGCCAGATCCGCGGGCAGACGGGTCAGGTCGCACTCGGCGCGGATCGCGGCAAACGAGCGGCGATAGATCTCTTTCGGGTCGCGCAGATAGTCGATCATCGTCGCGGCGGCTCATGCCCATGGTGGGCGTGCCCATGCCCAGGTTCATGGTGGTGGTGGTCATGATGGTGGCCGGCGCCGTTATGCGCCTGATCGGCGTCGGTTCCGATGCCGCGGACATGCAGGTGATGGCCGGCTTGCACCGCGCCGACATCGGCTTCGTAGCCGATCGCCTGGGCGCGATACTTGCACAGCCGACAGTTCATCAGGTTCTGTCCGGCGACGATCTCGTCGATGCGCTCGGCCAGCGCGTCCAGAACCAGCGGATGGTCGTTGAGATACGGCGCCTTGACGAACTCGATGTCGGGATGCGCCGCGGCCGCGGCATCGGTCTGCTCGTAGATCCGCTTCACCAGGACGCCGGTGAACAGGAAATACGGAAACACGACGATCCGCCGGAAGCCGAGCCGCACCGCCCGGGCGAGACCTGCGTCGACTCGCGGATGGGCCACGCCGCTGAACGCGGTCTCCGCCCAGCCGAAGCCCAGGCCTTCCCACAGCATGCGCGTAACCTTGCTGACATTCGAGTTGGCGTCCGGGTCGTTGGTGCCGCGGCCGACCACCACCAGAAGCGTGTCGGCGCGCGCGATCGCCGGCCCGGCCGCCTGCTCGGCCGCGGCAATGCGGTCGCGCGCGGCCGCGAGCAGCTTCAGGTCGACGGCGAGGTCGCGCCCGTAGTCGATGGCGATGGCCGGGTTCTCGGCGGCAAAGCTGTTCAGCTCCCACGGCAGGTCGTTCTTCACATGGCCGGCGGCGAACAGCATTGCCGGCTGGGCCAGGATGCGCGTCGCGCCCGCGGCCTTCAGCGCGTCCAGGCCGTCACGGATCATCGGCCGGGCAAACTCGAGGAACGCATAGCCGACCGGGACCGTCGGCCGGCGGTCGCGCAGCCCCGTCGCCAGGGCGGCGAACTCGGCGACCGCATCGCCGTCGCGGCTGCCGTGGCCGCAGATCAAAATGGCGGTGTTATTCATGAGTGCATCCTATAATTGCCGCTCTTATGTTCGGTCTCGTTCCCCGGTTGGGCATCGATCCCCTGATTATCCTGTTCCTCGGGCTGGCGCTCGACGCCGTGCTCGGCGACATGCGCCTGCTGTTCCGCTACGTGCCGCATCCGGTGGTCGCGGTCGGACGGCTGATCGGCTTTCTCGAAACGCGTCTCAATCGCGAGATGCGCGGCGAAGGCGCGCGCGCGACGCGCGGCGCTCTCGTCACCGGGCTGGTCGTCGTGCTGGCGGCGGTGAGCGGCTGGCTCGTGCTGTCCGTCACTCGTCGGCTGGCCCTCGGCTGGCTGATCGAGCTGTTCCTGGTCACGGTGCTGGTGGCGCAGCGCTCGCTGTACGATCACGTGCTGCTCGTGGCCCGCGGCCTGCGCCAGGGCGGCCTTCCCGCCGGCCGGGCCGCGGTGGCGCACATCGTCGGCCGCGATCCGAACTCGCTCGACGAGCACGGCGTGGCCCGCGCGGCGCTGGAATCGCTGTTCGAGAACTTCGCCGACGGTGTGGTGGCGCCGGCGTTCTGGTACGTGATCGCCGGCCTGCCGGGGCTGTTCGTGTGCAAGGCGGTGAATACGCTCGACAGCATGATCGGTCACCGCAGCCCGCGCTACCGCGCCTTTGGGGCGGCGGCGGCGCATCTCGACACGGCGCTGAACTTCATTCCGGCGCGTCTGGCGGGCGTGATCATCGCGGCCGCGGCGGCGTTCGCGCCCACCGCCGCACCGCTGGCGGCCTTCCGGGTCATGTTCCGCGATGCGGCCAAGCATCGCTCCGTGAACGCCGGGTGGCCGGAAGGCGCCGCCGCCGGTGCCTTGAAGCTGGCGCTTGCCGGTCCGCGCCGCTATGGCCGCGAGCTGGTGGACGACGCGTGGATCGGCGATGGCCGCCGCGGCGCCGATGCCGCGGACATCCGGCGCGGGTTGTTCCTGTTCGTCATGGCCTGTCTCATCCATGCGATGCTGGTGGGCGGCCTGATCGTGGCCAGGGACGCCGCCGGGTTGTAGCCGCTCACCCTGCACGGGCGATCTCCAGAATTCGCGGCAGATCGAGGGCCGCGGCCAGATGGTCGGCCAGGCGGTCGAGAGTTCGCTCGATCCCGGCCTCGAACTGCAGCGCGCCGGCGGCGAGGCCAAGGCCGCGCAGGAACGCGCGCCGGTAGCCGTCGGCGGCGAACAGCCCGTGCACGTAGCACCCGGCAATTCGCCCGTCGGCGCTTTCAGCGCCTTCGGTCTTGCCGTCGAGGACGAGCAGCGGCTGCGCCGTGTCCGGGCCGACGGTCCGGCCCATATGCATCTCGTAGCCGCGGACGGTTTCGCCGCTTCGCCGGTCGGTCGCCGCGATCTCGCGCAATGTCTTGGCCGGCGCGAGCGTCGTCTCGATATCGAGCAGCCCGAGACCGGGGGCGGTGCCGGGTGGACCCTCGAGCCCGTCGGGATCGGCAACGCTGCGGCCGAGCATCTGATAGCCGCCGCAGAGTCCGATCACGCGGCCGCCACGCCGCACATGCGCCGCGATGTCGACGTCCCACCCCTCGGCGCGCAACGCCGCGAGGTCGGCCAAGGTCGCCTTCGAGCCGGGCAGCAGGACGATGTCGGCGTCGCCGGGCAGGGCGCGGCCGGGCGGAACGACCTGTAGGCAAATACCGGGCTCTGCGGCCAGCGGGTCAAGATCGTCGAAATTGGCGATACGGGGCAGACGCGGCACCGCGATCTTGATCGTGGGTGCCGCGTCGCCCGCCTCGGGTCCGAACCGGCGGCTGTCGAGGCCGGCCGTGTCCTCAGCCGGCAGCCGGCCGGCCTCGGCAAACCAGGGGACGAGGCCGAGCGACCGCAGGCCGGTGCGGGTCGCGATCTCCCGCAGGCCATCGGCAAACAAGGCGGCATCGCCGCGGAACTTGTTCACGAGGAAGCCCTTGAGCAGCGCCCGCTCGGCCGCCGGCAGCAGGCCGACCGTGCCGACCAGGCTCGCGATCACGCCGCCGCGCTCGATGTCGCCGATGAGCACGACCGGCACCGCTGCCGGCTCGGCAAATCCCATGTTCGCGATGTCGCCGTCGCGCAGGTTGATCTCGGCCGGACTGCCCGCGCCTTCCACGAGCACCAGGTCGGCGCCGTCGGACAGACGCGAAAAGCTCTCCAGCACCCGTGGCAGCAGCTTCGGCTTCAGCGCGTGATAGTCGCGGGCCCGCACGGTGCCCTCGACCTGTCCGTGGACGATCAGCTGCGCGCCGATCTCGGATTGCGGCTTCAGCAGCACCGGGTTCATGTCGGTGTGCGGCGGCAGGAGACAGGCTCGCGCCTGCAGCGCCTGGGCGCGGCCGATCTCGCCGCCGTCTTCGGTGACCGCGGCGTTGTTGGACATGTTCTGCGGCTTGAACGGCCGCACGGCCAGCCCCTGCCGGGTGAAGGCGCGGCACAGCCCGGCCACGATCAGGGACTTGCCGACATCCGAGCCGGTCCCCTGGAACATGATCGCCGGGACGCGCCGCATCTCAGAACTCGACTCCGGCTTGCGCCTTGATGCCCGACCGGAACGGATGCTTGACCAGGCTCATCTCGGTGACCAGGTCGGCGGCCTCGATCAGCGGGTCGGGCGCGCTGCGGCCGGTGAGCACGACATGCTGCCGCTTCGGCCGCGCCGCCAGTGCCGCCAGCACCGGCTCCAGCTTCAGGTATTCGTAGCGCAACGCGACGTTGATCTCGTCGAGCACCACCATCGCGTAGCTCGGATCGGCCAGCATCTCGGCGGCGACCGCCCAGGCGCGTTCGGCGGCGGCGATGTCGCGGGCGCGGTCCTGCGTTTCCCAGGTGAAGCCTTCGCCCATGGTGCGGATGGTGACCAGCTCGGGAAACTTCGCGAGGAATTTTGCCTCGCCGGTGGTCCACGCACCCTTGATGAACTGCACGATGCCGACTGGCATCTCGTGGCCCAGGCAGCGCATCACCATGCCGAAGGCCGACGACGATTTGCCCTTGCCCTTGCCGGTGTGCACGATGACAACGCCCGTATCGGCGGTCTTGGTCGCCATCATGCGGTCGCGCGCCGCCTTGATGCGCGCCATCTTGGCGGCGTGGTCGATGTCGTCGCTCATGTGGGTTTTCCTATGCCGGCGATGTCGGTCAGCATCCGGTGCGCACTGTTGAGCCGCGGCCGCCACAGGTTGCGGTCCTGCGCCTCGATCAGGCGCTCGCAGACGTCGCGCAATGCACCCGGGTTGGCTTCGGCCAGGAACTCGCGCACGGTGGCGTCGGCGACATACGCATCGAACACCGCGTCGAAATGGTCGTGCCGGACCGCGGTCGTCGTGGCGGCGAAGGCGAAGAGATAGTCGACCGTGGCCGCGATCTCGAACGCACCCTTGTAGCCGTGGCGCATGGCGCCCGCGATCCATTTCGGATTGACCACGCGGCCGCGGACGATGCGCGCCACCTCTTCGTCGAGGGTGCGGATGCGCGGATGTTCGGGCTGCGAATGATCGTTGTGATAGGTGGTGGGCTCGGCGCCCGAGAGATGCGCCACCGCCGCCGTCAGGCCGCCCTCGAACTGGTAGTAATCGTCGCTGTCGAGCAGGTCGTGCTCGCGGTTGTCCTGGTTCTGAACCACCGCCTGGATGGCTTTCAGCCGCGTCTCGAACAGGGGCTGAGCCGCTTCGCCCTCCTTGCCCGCGCCATACACATAGCCGCCCCACGCGAGATAGGCGCGCGCGAGGTCGCCGCGGTCGCGCCAGCCGCGCTCGTCAATCAGCGCCTGCAGCCCGGCGCCGTAGGCCCCGGGCTTGGAGCCGAACACGCGGGCCCCCGCTTGCCGGGCGGCGGCGTCGGCGCTGATCCCGGATGCGCGCAACCCGGCCGCATCGCTCTGCACTCGCGCGGCCAGCGGGTTCTGCTCCGGCGGCTCGTCCAGGGCCGCGACGGCGCGGGCGGCGGAGTCGAACAGATCGATCAGGCCCGGAAACGCGTCGCGGAAGAAGCCTGAGATGCGCAAGGTCACGTCGACGCGCGGCCGGTCGAGGACGGAGAGCGGCAGGATCTCGAAGCCGGTCACCCGCCGCGACGACTGGTCCCAGGTCGGTCGGGCGCCGATCAGCGCCAGCGCCTGCGCGATATCGTCGCCGCCGGTGCGCATGGCGCTCGTCCCCCAGGCGGAGATCGCCATCGTCTTCGGATAATCGCCATGGTCCTGCGCATAGCGCTCGATGAGGAGGCAAGCGGATTTCCAGCCGAGATGCCACGCGGCCGGCGTGGGCACGGCCCGGGTGTCGACCGAATAAAAATTCCGGCCCGTCGGCAAGACGTCCGGCCGGCCACGGGTCGGCGCCCCGGAGGCACCGGGGGCGACGCGGCGGGCGTCGAGACCGGCGAGCAGACCTGCAATCTCGCAGACACCCGACGCTTCGATCGCCGGCCGCAGCCCCTGGGCAACCCACTCGAGCACGGCCCGGGTTTGCGTCCACTGCGGTTCGGGTCCGGCGCGTCGGGCGATCAGCGCCACGGCCAGGTCTTCGAGGCGCTCGACCGTGTCGCCGGTGCTCCGCCAACCCGCGCCGTCGCCGAGGACGGCCGGACGAGGGCCGGTCCACGCGGCCGCGGAATCGTGATCCAGTGGATCGACACCAAGCTTGAGATCGGCGGCAAGCGCCCGGGTGAGCGAGGCGTTGGCACCCTGGCCGTCGCCGCGCGGGCTGCGCGCGATTGCCGCCAGCAGCTCGGACAGAAGCGGCTCGCCCGGCGACCGGCCAAACACGTGCAGCCCGTCGCGGATCTGCAAATCCTTGAGCTCGCATAGCCACGCATCGAGTTTCTTCAGTGCGTCGTCGGGTCTCTCGGCGCCGCTCAGGCCGCAATCGCGCCCGAGCCCGCTCGACGCCGCAAGCTCCTGGATCTCCTCGGCCAGGACTTTGAGTCGCCGCGGATCGATGCCGGCGGCCTCGTAATATTCGTCGATGAGCCGCTCCAGGGCCGCGGCCGGCCCGTAGCTGCCGGCCCGCGTGAGCGGCGGCGTCAGATGGTCGACGATGACTGCGGCGGCGCGGCGCTTGGCCTGGGTGCCCTCGCCAGGGTCGTTGACGATGAAGGGATAGAGATGCGGCAGCGGCCCGAGGGCTGCTTCTGGAAAGCAATCCGCGGACAGCGCCAGGCCCTTGCCCGGCAGCCATTCGAGATTGCCGTGCTTGCCGAAATGCACGACAGCGTCGGCGCGAAAGGCGTCGCGCAGCCAGGCATAGAAGGCGAGATAGAAGTGCGGCGGTGGCAGGTCCGGGTCGTGATAGCTGGCGCTCGGATCGATGTTGTAGCCGCGCGCCGGCTGCACGCCGATCGCAATGTTGCCGAACCGCGCCACCGGAATCCGGAACGTACCGCAATCGAGCTCGCCCGGCCGATAGAACGGATCGCGGTCCGGCGGGCCCCAGCGCTCGCTGACCTTCCGGCGCAACCCCTCCGGCAGGCTGCCGAAAAACGCCGTGTAATCGACCAGCGACAGGCGCTCCTCCGACAGCCGCGCCTGCAGCGCCTGCACGTTGTTGGTGGGTCCCGCGGTCAGGCGCTCGATCAGCGCGGCGCCGTCTGCCGGCGCATCGAGCACCCGATAGCCCGCGTCGCGCAAGGCGCTCACGGCAATCGCCACCGAGGCTGGCGTGTCGAGCCCGACGCCGTTGCCGATGCGGCTGTCGCGGTTGGGATAATTGGCGAGCACGAGCGCGATCCGCCGCTCGCCGCGCTGTTTCCTGCGCAGCCGGGCCCACGCCGCCGCGAGATCGGCGACAAAGCCGACGCGGTCGGCGACCGGGACGAGGCCGACGATGTCCGTCTCGCACGAATCGTCCCGGCCGATCATGTCCTTGAATGCGATGGCGCGGGTGAACACCCGCCCATCGAGCTCCGGCAGCGCCACCGACATCGCGATGTCGCGCGGCGACAGGCCGCGGGTGCCCTCGCGCCAGGCGGCTTCGGTGCCGCCCGACAGCACCGCCTGCAGCACCGGGCAATCGGCGGCGGCCAGCGGATCGTCCGCCGGGGCCAGCGCGAATCCGGTGAGATTGACGATCACGTCGGGGGCCGCTTCGGCCAGCAGCGGCCGGACGATTGCGGCGGCGAGCCTGTCCTTGAGGCTGGCCACGTAGAGCGGCAGCGGGTTCAGGCCGCGCGCCGCCAGCGCCTCGATCAGCGCCTCGACGGCTGCGGTGTCGGCGGCCTGGACCAGGGCTCGATAAAAAACGATCGCGGCGACCGGAGCGCCCGGGCTCCAGCGCCGCTGCCAGTCGGCGAGGGTCGCGTGCACGCGACCCTCGCGGAAAATGCCGGCGCGCAGGATCGGCGCCGGTTCGGGTGCGGTGACGTCTTCACCCAGCAGGCTGGCGGCCTTGGCCAGAAATCCGGCGGCATTGGCGCCACCGCCATGCACCAGAAACTGCCACAGCGCATGCGCGTCTTCCGGCGGCACGCTCGACGCCGCCGCGAGATCAGGGTCGGGGCGGTCGTCGCCGGGGACGAACGCGGTCCGGACGCCGTAGGTCTGCGCCGCGGCCGCGATCTGCTCAACGCCGTAGGGCCAATAGCCGCGGCCGCCGAGAAGACGCACCACCACCAGCCGCGCCCGCCGGACGACGCGCTCGACATAGACGTCGACGGACATGTGGTGCGACAGGCGCAGCAGGTTCGCCAGACGCAGGCTGGGGAACCGGCCGTGCTCGGCGGCGAGTGAGCGATGCGCCCGTGAAAGGGCTGCGATCTCGCCGTCGGCCGCCGTCAGCACCACGATATCCGCCGGGCTCTGGCCGAGATCGACCGGCTCGCTGTCGGCGGGAATGGTCCCGGGCTGGGTGACCAGCAGATGCATCAGGCGGCGATGTCCCTGGCGATGGCGGCGCGGTCGAGGCCTTTGCGGCCGATGATCACGAGGGCGCTGCGGCGCGCTTCGCCGGGGCGCCACGGCCGGTCGAAATAGCGGTCGAGCCGTGGTCCCACGCCTTGCACCGCGAGTCGCATCGGCTTGCCCGGCACGTCGAGGAAGCCTTTCACGCGCAGGATGTCGTGCGCCGCGACGATGTCGCTGATGCGCAGCGCCAGCGCGTCGGGATCGGCGACCGCGCCCAGGCTCAGCGCGAAGCTCTCGAAATCGTCGTGGTCGTGCTCGCCTTCGAGGTCGGCGTGCGAGGGTCGGTTGGCGAGATCGTCTTCGGCCGCCGCGTCCAACCCCAGCAGGACCTTGGGATCGACGGCGCCGAACCGCGTCGTCACCAGCTTGGCGCCAGGCCGCAATCGCGCCTCGATGCCGCTGCGCACCGCGATGAGCGCCGGCTCGGCGAGGAGGTCGGCCTTGTTCAGCACGACCAGATCGGCGCAGTGCAGCTGGTCCGTGAACACCTCGTCCAGCGGATTGTCGTGGTCGAGGCTGGGATCGGCCGCGCGCTGCGCCGCCACGGCTGCGGGATCATCTGCAAAACGCCCGGCGGCGACGGCGGCGGCATCGATCACCGCGATCACGCCGTCGACGGTCACCCGCGAGCGCACCTCGGGCCACGCAAACGCTTTGACGAGCGGCTTGGGCAGGGCCAGTCCGGAGGTCTCGATCACGATGTGGTCGGGCGGGATGGCGCGGGCGAGCAGCTTCTCGATGGTCGGCAGGAAGTCGTCGGCGACCGTGCAGCAGATGCAGCCGTTCGCGAGCTCGATCACGTCGTCCTCGCGGCAGCCCGGGATCGCGCAGCCGAGCAGGATCTCACGGTCGACGCCGAGCTCGCCGAACTCGTTGATCACCAGCGCCAGCCGCGCGCCGTTGGCCTTGCCGACGAGGTGCCGGACCAGGCTGGTCTTCCCGGCCCCCAGGAAGCCGGTGATGATGGTCGTGGGAATGCGTGGCGTCATTGAGGTATGTCCTTGAGCATGAGAGGAAGACCGGCGGCGACGAAGACGACGCGGTCGGCGACGGCCGCGATCTCCTGGTTGAGCCGCCCGGCGTGATCGCGGAACGCGCGCGCCAACGCGTTCTCGGGCACGATACCGAGCCCGACCTCGTTGGCGACCAGCACCGTGGGTGCCGTCAGTGTCGACAGGCGGTCCAGCAACGCCGCTTGCTCGGTGGACACGTCGCGCCCGGCGAGCAGCAGGTTCGACAGCCACAAGGTCAGGCAGTCGACGAGGATCGGGCGCGCTGCGGCCGCGGCCAGTGCGCCGGTCAGGTCGAGCGGCGCCTCATGCGTCGTCCAGTTGGCGCCGCGCCGCGCCCGATGGACGCTGATGCGCTCCGCCATCTCGGCGTCGCCGATCTCGGCGGTCGCGATGTAGGTGGCGGGCCGCCGGCCGACCAGCGCTTCGGCATAGCGGCTCTTGCCGGACCGGGCCCCGCCCAGCACGAGGGTGAGGCGTGGCAGCGCCGCCGATCCCGCGGACGAGACGGATGGAGATCCCGCGGACGAGACGGATGGAATGGACGATGACATCGAAGCCAAGCGACGTTCCTCCCTCCGAGGACGTGAGTGAACCAGGCGCCGCGGTGGCGACGCGCTTCCGGGAGGTCTCCTGGCTCGGGGTCAGGGATCGCGACCGCCTTCCCGACGCCTCGAAAGCGTCAGTGGCGATGTGGCCGCGATCTCGCCGCTTACAGTTGCGGGGGCAGCGCCGGAGTGGCGGGTCTCCCCGCGTCACCGGCTTCCCTGTCCGGAAAGCGCGGCGACCTTAGCATGTGATGGAAGGGCGGCATAGGGCGCGATCGGATAGCGCCAAGCTGTCCGGATCAGACGGCCGGCTGATTGACCACGCCGATTCGCCAGCCATGGCCCGCACCCGGTCCGTCGACGTGATCGACCCGCGTCAGCGACAGCGGATCGATGGAAAACGCCAACGCCGCCTCGGGATTGAGGTCGAGCGCGAACGCGAGCGCTGCGCGGATCGACCCGCCATGCGCCACGGCGACGATGTCCCGGCCGGCATGCATGCGGTTGAGGCGCGTCACCGCCGCGGACACGCGCGCGATCACGTCGACGAAGCTCTCGCCGCCGGGCGGGACCTCATGCGCCGGCGCCAGCCAGAAGCGGTGATTGGGCATGGCGGCACTCGACAGGCCGAAGGCGCCGATCTCGGCATAGGTCAGGCCCTGCCACTGGCCGAAATGCTGCTCCATCAGGTCGCGCTCGAGCGCCATCTGCGGCTTGTCGGCCGATGCCGCGGCGGCATGGATGGCGGCGGCGGTCAGCTGCGTGCGTTGCAAGGTGGTGGCGATCCACACCGCCTCCTTAGGCAGTCTCGCTGCAAGGGCGTGGAAGCTCGGCTCGTGGGAGGTGTCGCAGTCCATGTCGCGCTGGCCGTAGCAGCGCTGCTCGGGGTTCGGGACCGGCGCGTGCCGGATCCACCACCAGCGGGTGACGATCGTGTTCGATTCTTTGGTCTCGGTCATGGCTGGGTCGCGACGGCGGCGAGCAGGATAACCGCTTCCGCGGCTTGTTGGATGGCCCCGAGCACGTCGCCAGTCTGGCCGCCGATCCGCCGCAGCGCCAGGCGGCCGATCGCGTATGTCGTTCCGGCGACGCCGGCGGCGGCGAGCAGCCCGCCGACTGGCCCGAGGCCGATCAGTACCGCAGCGCCGCCGATCGCGGCGGCATCGATGGTCATCCGGCGGTTGGGGCGGCCGGCGGCGTGGCCGAGACCGTCGTCGCGCGCCGGCGGCACATACAGCAGGGCCACCGGCAGTACCGCGCGCGATCCGGCGGCCGCGGCGATGAGGGCCAACGCGGCGGTGAACGACTCGTGGAGCTCGGCGACGCAGAGCACGCGGAGCCCGATGACGATCACCAGGGCCAGCACGCCGTAGCTGCCGATCCGGCTGTCGCGCATGATGGCAAGCGTTGTCTCGCGGTCGCGGCCGCCGCCGAATCCATCCGCCGTATCGGCGAGTCCGTCCTCGTGCATGGCACCGGTCACGAGGATCAACGCCCCGATCGCGAGCAGCGCTGCGACCGCGGCCGGCAGACCGAGCTCCGCGGCGAGTATGTAGACGATCGCCGCGAGAGCGCCGAGTGCGATGCCGACCAGCGTGAACCCGCGCGGCGCTTCGGCGAGCGGCGTCGCCGACTCACGCTCCGTCAGGGGCACGGGAAGCCGGGTCAGGAACGCGGCGGCGATCTTCGTCTCGCGCCACAGCTCGGCCCGCAGGCTGGTGTGCTCGGCGGCGTGCGACGGATCGGTGTGAGAGTCGGTCATGGGGATTTCGCTGGAGATTTGGTGTTGGTTATAGGACAGTCCGCGGGATCAGCCAATTGAACCTGTGATTTTGGGGGACCCGCATGCCCGCGCGCACCCAGCCTGCCGCCAATTTCGCCGAAATCCGCGCCCTGCTTTCCGAGTTGCCGGGCCCCGATCTGACGGCGGCGACCGCGGCGGCCGCGCGCGAAGCGCAGCTCACCAAGCCGGCGGGTGCCTTGGGTAGGCTGGAGGAGCTGACGGCGTGGCTGACTACCTGGCAGGGCCGCACTCCGCCGCGGCTCGATCGGCCGCGTATTTGCGTGTTCGCTGGCAATCACGGCGTTGCCGGGCGGGGCGTGTCGGCCTATCCGGCGGCGGTGACCGCGCAGATGGTGAAGAACTTCGCCGCCGGCGGTGCGGCGGTGAATCAGCTCTGCAAGTTCATCGATGCGGATCTGCGCGTCTACGAGATGGCGCTCGATCAGCCGACCAAGGATTTCACGCGCGACCCGGCCCTCAGCGAAGAGGAGTGCGCGCGCGCCATGGCCTACGGGATGATGGCAGTCGAGCCGGGCATCGATCTCCTGTGCCTGGGCGAGATGGGCATCGCCAACACCACCTCGGCGGCGGCACTGTGCCTGGCGCTGTTCGGCGGCGAGGCGGTGGACTGGACCGGCCCCGGCACCGGCGTCGCCGGCCAGGCGCTGGCCAACAAGGCACGGGTGGTGGCCGAAGGCGTGGCGGCACATAGAAACGCTCTCGCCGATGCGGACGCACTGGAAGTCCTGCGCCGCCTGGGTGGCCATGAGCTGGCGGCGATCGCCGGTGCCGTCCTGGCGGCGCGGCTGGCGCGGATTCCGGTGGTGCTGGACGGCTTCGCGTGCACGGCCGCGGCGTCGGTCCTGTGGGCGCTCGATCGCAAGACGCTCGATCATTGCCTGGTCGGCCATGTCTCCGCCGAGCCGGGTCATCGCCGCCTGCTGGCGAAGCTCGGCAAGGCGCCGCTGCTCGACCTCGGGATGCGGCTTGGCGAAGCGTCCGGTGCGGCCCTCGCGGTGAGTATCCTGAAGGCGGCGCTGGCCTGTCACACCGGCATGGCGACCTTTGCCGAAGCCGGCGTCAGCGGCAAGGGCGGCTAGCGCTACTCGCCGGTCTGCAGAAGCTGGCCGCGCTTGCGCGCCTGGTAGAAGGCGATCAGGAACGCCGTCAGCCCGACCGCGATGTAGACCACGTTCAGCAGGAGCGCCGACATCAGGTAGTCCGTGCGGAACACGTGGTCGAGCATAATCGACCGCATGCCTTCGAACACATAGGTCGGCGGCAGCGCCCAGGAGATCGGCTGCAGCCAGCTGGGCAGGGTCGAGATCGGATAATAAACGCCGCAGATCGGCGCCAGCACGAAGATCGACGCCCAGGCGAAGCTCTCGGCCGCCAGGCCGAAGCGGATCAGCATGGCGCACATGAGGAGACCGACCGCCCAGCCGGTCATCATCAGCACCGCGTAGAAGATCACCAGCGGCAGGCCGATGGCGAAGATTGAGTAGTGGAACAGCGGGATGGCCAGCAGCGCCGACGGCACCACGCCGATCAGGGAGCGGATCACCGACAGGCCCATCAAGGCAAAGCCGTACTCGGCGGGCCGCAGCGGCGCCACGAACAGGTTGGCGAAGTTCCGCGACCACATCTCCTCGAGCAGCGACAGCGTCATGCCGAACTGGCCGCGCACCAGCACGTCCCACAGCAGGACGGCGCCGATCAGGAGGCCGCCGGCGCGCAGCACCCACGACGACTGGCTGGCGAGGAACGTGTTGATGAAGCCCCAGATCACCATCTGCAGCAGCGGCCAATACATGAGGTCGAAGACGCGGATCCAGGAGCTGCGCATGAGATAGATATTGCGCAGCAGCATGGCGCCGATGCGGCGCAGACGGTCGCTGAGCGCGTAGCCGGGCGGGACCGCGGCCGCTCTGCCGATCGCGGTCATTGCGCCGCCTCGGCAGGCTGGCGGCGGTCGCGGGCGATGTCGAGGAACACGTCCTCGAGCGTCTGCCGTCCGTAGCGGGCGATGAGCTCGTCGGGTGCTCCGCGATCGACGATGCGGCCGGCCTTCATCATCAGCACGTCCGAGCACAGCCGCTCGACCTCGGCCATGTTGTGCGACGCCAGCAGGATGGAGGCGCCGGTCCCCCGTGCGTAGCGCTCGAGATAGCTGCGCACCCAGTCGGCCGTGTCGGGATCAAGACTCGCGGTCGGCTCGTCGAGGAGCAGCAGCTCCGGCCGGTTGAGCAGCGCCTTGGCCAGCGCGATGCGCGTCTTCTGGCCGGACGACAGGCCGCCGGTCTTGCGCTCGAGCAGCTCGGCGAACGCGAGATCCGCCGCGAGCTCGCGGATGCGCTCTCCCGGACGCCGCAGGCTGTACAGCAGCCCGAACACCATCAGGTTCTCGCGCACGGTCAGGCGGTGCGGCAGGTCGACATAGGGCGATGAGAAATTGAGCCGCGGCAGCACGCGGTAGCGATGGCGGAGCATGTCCTCGCCGAGCACCCGGATGGTTCCCGCGGTCGGCACCAGGAGGCCCAGCAGCATCGAGATGGTTGTCGTCTTGCCCGCACCATTGCCGCCGAGGAGGGCCGTGATCTGGCCGCGCCGCACGGTGAAGCTCACGTCGTCGACGGCGAGAATGGTCTGGAAGCGCTTGGTGAGGCCCTTTACCTCGATGACGGCGTCGGGCACCGTGCCGTCGCCGGTCGTTTCGGGTGCAGGCATCGCTCGCTCAATAGGCGTTGCGGTTGATCGCCGCGAACGGCGTCAACGCCAGGATCTTGAGATCGAACCAGAACGACCAGTTGTCGATGTAGAAGAGATCGTGCTGGACGCGCTGGCGCATCTTCTCCGGCGTGTCGGTCTCACCGCGCAGGCCGTTCACCTGCGCCCACCCGGTGATGCCGGGCTTCACGCGGTGGCGGCTCAGGTAGTCGTCGATGACCTTGGCATATTGCTCGTTGTGCGCCACCGCGTGCGGCCGCGGTCCGACCAGCGACATCTCGCCGCTGATCACGTTGAAGATCTGCGGCAGCTCGTCGAGGCTGGAGCGGCGGAGCATGCGGCCGATGCGGGTCACGCGCGGGTCGTTGCGCGTCGCCTGCGGCACGACGCTCTCATCCTCGGGCTTGTGATGCATGGTGCGGAATTTCCACACCACGATCGCGTTGTTGTTGAACCCGTAGCGCCGCTGCCGGAAGAACACCGGGCCCGGGCTGTCGAGCTTGATCGCCAGCGCGATCACCGCGAACAGCGGCAGCAGGGCCAGGAGGAGCAGGGCGCCGAGCATCCGGTCCTCGAGATTCTTCAGCACCAGGCTCCAGCCCGACAGCGGCCGCTCCAGCACCGACAGCATGGGAATGCCGGCCACCGGTTGCACGCCGCGCACCGGCAGGGTCGAACCGACATATTCGGGACACAGCTTCACGTCGTTGGGCAGGACTTTGAGCTTCTTGATCAGCTCGAGGAGGTAGCTGGTCGATTTCCACGGCACCGCGACCAGGACCTCGTCGACCGGGTAGTCGCGGACCAGGCGCACCAGGTCGTCGACCGATCCGCGGACCTTGTATCCAACGACACTGTCCGGCAGCCGTTCCCACTCGTCGTCGAACACGCCGATGATGTGATATTGCTGCCGGGCCTGGGTTTCGATCTGCCGGATCAGGTGCTGCCCCGCGTCGCCGGCGCCGACGATCGCGACGTTGCGGGCCAGCCGGCCGGCACGCCGCCACCCGTCGATCTGCACCAGGATGAGCAGTCTGATCAGGATGAAGCCGGCAAGGCTGAGCGCGAACCAGCCGATCGCGAAGGCGCGGCTGAACGCCACCGACGTCTGCGTGAAGTACGCGAGCGCGATCAGCGACAGCATCACCGCCGTCCACGCCATTGACTGCCGCCCGATCTGGAGGGCCAGCCGCGGTAGCTCGTCGAACACATAGAGGCGGGCGATCTGGAAATAGATCACCGACAACAGCACCGCGACGATGATGGCGATGACGTAGAGATCGGGAATGTTGACGCTGTCGTGGCGCAGGAAATACGACAACACCGCGCCGGCGACGATCACGAACACGTCGGCGGCCCGCAATCCGCCCAGGAGCAGGGTCTGGATATCGGCGGCGGCGACGTGGCGATGAATGGCCATTGGCGGTGATGCGGGTTCGCTCGGGCCGCGGGCGTCGGCCGAAAAATCTCGGCCGGCCACGGACTTAGGTGTGAGAATAGGGCAATCGCGAGAGTCAGGCAAAGCAAGCTCCGCGAGCGCCCGCCGGGCGCTTAGGCTTTGGTCGCGACGAAGGCCGGGCGTGAATGGCTGCCGATCCACCGCCGCAGCACGCCTGGCACGCCAAGCATCGCGTTGATGCGGAATCCCGCCGCCCCGATCATCCGGCCGACGGTGTCGGGCAGAAACGTATGCGGATGCGCTTCGACCAGGATCGTCCCGCGGTGGGTGCGCCGGGTCAGGGTTTCGAACCGCCAGCGGCCGACGACCGAGAGGCAGTCGACCCCGACCAGCAGCTTTCCGCCGGGCCGCAACGCCCGCGCCGCGTTGCGCAAAATGGTCATCGGCTCGCGGACATGGTCGAGGACGTTATATGTCACCACCGTATCGAAACAGGCCTCGAAGCCGAGGTCTTCGCCCGGCGTCTGAACGTACTCGCCCTCGCCCGCGAGCGTCTCGACCCAGTCCAGGAATGGGGCCGCCCAGGCATCGTCGACCAGGCGCGTTTCGCGGAGCGACAGGCGGGGCAGGGGCTCGGCCTTCACCAGGCGGCGCAGCGCCGGCTTATGGCGACTGAAGGAGACCACGCTCAGGCCCAGCGGCCCGCAGCCGATCTCCAGCACGTCCTTGCCGGCGAACAGCTGGCACTGCGCCGGATCGTCGAGCAGCGCCAGGAACTCCGGCTTCTCGGCGCAAATGCGCAGGATCTCGCGCAGGTCGAGACTGCGCCAATAGCTGAGCTCGGCCGCTTGCGCGGCGGTCCAGCGGTCGCGGCTGACGGCCGGGATCAGGTCCATCTCCTGGGCAGGAAGGCTTAGGCCCGGGCTGTGCCCGGCGTGGAGGCTTGCTAGCACGATTCGGAACACCCTCGCTTGCGTTCTGGCGCTTGCGTTCTGGACGCCGCTTTCTAAACGGGGCCGCTGTCATGCTTATTTCACGCGTTCTTCGCATTAGCGTCATCGAGACAAAAAGAAACCATCATCATCTAGTGGCATATGAGAAGTCAGCAACTAAGTATGGGTAAACCTTGCAGTCCCATCGCATTCTCGGCCATCCAAACCCGCGGCGTTACCGCACCATCTGGATCTCCGACGTCCACCTCGGCACGCGCGCCTGCCAGGCCGATCTCCTCCTCGATTTCCTCCGCCACCACGACGCCGACACGATCTACCTCGTCGGTGACATCGTCGACGGGCAGGAGCTCGCCAAGTCCTGGTACTGGCCGCAGAGCCACAACGACATCGTCCAGAAGATCCTGCGCAAGGTGCGCAAGGGGACATCGGTCATCTACATCCCCGGCAATCACGACGACGGGTTCCGCCACTTCATCGACCTGCAATTCGGCGGCGTCGTCGTCCGCGACGAGGCGATCCACCGCACGGCGGACGGCAGGTCGCTGTGGGTCGTGCACGGCGACGCCTTCGACGGGGCGGTGAAATTCTCGCGCCTGCTGGCGGCCGTCGGCAGCTGGGCCTACGACGTCGCGATCAGCCTGAACGTCCTGATCAACCGGATCGGCGAGCGGTTCGGCGCCTCGCCGTGGTCGCTGGCGTCGGCGATCAAGCGCCGGTCGCGGCGGGTCCTCGCCTACATCGAGGCCTTTGAGCACGCGGTGGTCGCCGAGACGCGCCGCCGCAATCTGGACGGCGTGGTCTGCGGTCACATCCACACGGTGGCACTGAAGTCGGTCGACGGCGTGCTGTACTGCAATGACGGCGACTGGGTCGAGAACTGCACCGCCCTGGTCGAGCACGACGACGGCCACATCGCGCAGGTCCGCTGGCAAAAGGCGCCGCAGCCTGCCGCCGCGCCGGCACATCTCGGCGCTCCCGCACCGGTCTCGGCGCGCGAGGCCCTCCCGACAGGAGCCTTGTCATGAGCAATCGCCTGATCTCGCACGCGGTCGTCCAGGGACGGAAGATCGGCACCCGCGGCGTTCTCGACCGGATGTTCGCGGCGTGGTTTCAGAACTTCGTCTACAACCAGATCTGGGAAGACCCCGACGTCGATCTCGAGGCGCTCGGCCTCGATGCAGAGAGCCGGGTGGTGACGATCGCGTCCGGCGGCTGCAACGTCATGAATTATCTTCTGGCAGATCCCGCCTCGGTCGTGGCCGTCGACCTCAACCCGGCGCATATCGCGCTGACCCGGTTGAAGCTGGCGGCGGTGCGCCACCTGCCCGATCACGAAGCGTTCTTCCGCTTCTTCGGGTTGGCCGACAAAGCGTCGAACCTCAGGGTCTATGCCCGCTATCTGCGGCCTCAGCTCGACGCCGAGACGCGAGAGTTCTGGGAGGGGCGGGCGCCGCTCATCGGGCGGCGGATCAATTACTTCGCCAAAGGCCTTTATCGCGGGGCGCTGCTTGGCCGCTTCATCGGCATGGCCCATCGCTCGGCGCGGCTGTGCGGCGGCGATCCGGCGCGCATGCTGCTGGCCACCAGCCTGGAAGAGCAGCGCCGCATCTTCGACGAATCGATCGCCCCGGTCTTCGATCACAAGATGATCCGCGCCTTGTGCCGCCTGCCGGTGTCGTTCTACAGCCTCGGCATCCCGCCGGCGCAATTCGAGGCGCTGCGCCGCGACGCCAACGGCGACATGGTGGAGCTGTTCCGCGACCGGGTGCGCCGCCTCGCCTGCGACTTTCCGATCTCACAGAACTATTTTGCCTGGCAGGCCTTCGGCCGCAGCTATGACGGCCAGCGCCGGCAGGCGGTGCCGCCGTATCTGCTGGCTGAGAATTTCCAGGCGCTGCGCGCCCGCGTCGACCGGGTTGAGACCAAGCTCATCTCGATGACCGATTTCCTTGCCGGGGAGTCGGATGCCAGCTGCGATGCCTATGTCCTGCTGGACGCGCAGGATTGGATGGGCCCGCCGCAGCTGAACGCCGTGTGGCGCCAGATCTGCCGGACGGCCAAGCCCGGGGCGCGGGTGATCTTCCGCACCGCCGGGCGCGAGTCGCCGCTGCCGCCGGCCTTGGAGCCGCAACTCCTGGCGGCCTGGGATTACGACGAGGACCGCAGCCGGGCGCTGTTCCAGCGCGATCGCTCCGCCATCTACGGCGGGTTTCATTTGTATCGGAAAAGGAGGTGACTTGACGGCCGATACGCTGGTCCGCATGGACCGGATGTACCGCCACCAGCGGTACATCTACGACGCGACGCGCAAATACTTCCTGCTCGGCCGGGACGGGTTGATCCGCGACCTGCCCGTGAGCCCGGGCGATCACGTCCTCGAAATCGGCTGCGGCACCGGCCGCAACCTGATCGCCCTGGCCCGCCGGCATCCCGAGGTGCGGCTCTACGGCATCGATGCCTCCGCGCCGATGCTCGACACGGCAGGACAAGCCATCGCCCGCGCGGGGCTCGCCCAGCGCATCCGCCTGGCGCGCGGCCTTGGCGAAGAGCTCGAGCCGCTGACGATGTTCGGTCTCGAGCAGCCGTTCGACGCCATTGTCATCTCCTATGCGCTGACCATGATCCCGGCCTGGCCGGCCGTGGTCGACGCCGCCCTCGCCCATCTGCGGCCGGGCGGCCGGCTGGCGGTGGTCGATTTCTGGGATCAACGGCACCTCCCGCCATGGTTCGGGCGGCTCTTGCGCGCCTGGCTCGATCTGTTCGGCGTCCACCCGCATAGCGACATGCCCGATTTCTTCCGCGACCGGGCCCGCGCGCGCGGCGGCATCCTCGCGATCGACAGCCTGTTCGGCGGCTACGCGTTCCGCGTCGTCTACACGGCCCCGTCGCGCTGACGCCAGCGCTGGCGGGCTGAAGCTCCTGGCTTTGGCCCGAAATCTGCTAGCATCGGGGTATGGATTTCGACCTCGTCGTCCGCAACGGGACCGTCACCACGGCTGAGGAGTCCCTCGCCGGCGACATCGGCATCAGGGATGGCAAAATCGCGGCGATCGGCCGCGGCCTCGCGGCCGGGGGGCGGGAGATCAACGCCACCGGTCAGCTGGTGCTGCCGGGTGGGGTCGACAGCCACTGCCATGTCGAGCAGCTGTCCGGCATGGGCGTCATGTGCGCCGACGATTTCTACAGCGCCACCGTCTCGGCGGCGTTTGGCGGCACCACCACCATCATCCCCTTCGCCGCCCAGCATCGCGGACAGTCGCTGCGCGAGGTGGTCAAGGCCTATCACGGCTGCGCCGGCCCCAAGGCGGTCATCGACTACGCGTTTCACCTGATCATCTCCGACCCGACCGAGCAGGTCATGGGCCAGGAGCTGCCGGCGCTGATCCGCGACGGCTACACCTCGTTTAAGGTGTTCATGACCTACGACAAGCTGCGGCTGACCGACGGGCAGATGCTCGACGTGCTGGCCGTGGCGCGCCGCGAGGGCGCGCTCGTCATGGTGCACGCCGAGAACCACGACATCATCCAGTGGCTGGCCAAGCGGCTGGTCGAGGACGGCCACACGCGGCCGCCGTTCCACGCCGTGGCGCATGCCCGTCTCGCCGAAAGCGAGGCGACCAATCGCGCCATTACGCTGGCCGAGCTCGTCGACGTGCCGCTGCTCGTCGTCCATGTCTCCGCCGGCGAGGCGGTCGAGGTGATCCGCAACGCCCAGAAGCGGGGCCTTCGCGTCTACGGAGAGACTTGCCCGCAGTACCTGTTCCTGACCGCCGACGATCTCGACAAGCCCGGAGTCGAGGGCGCCAAATTCTGCTGCAGTCCGCCGCCGCGCGATGCCGCGGCCCAGGAGGCGGTGTGGCAGGGGCTGAAGGACGGCGTGTTCCAGGTCTATTCGTCCGATCATGCGCCGTATCGCTTCGACGAATCGGGCAAGCTGCCGAAAGGCGAGCGCACGACGTTCAAGGAAATGGCGAACGGCGTGCCCGGCCTCGAGATCCGGCTGCCGATGCTGTTCTCGGAGGGTGTCGGCAAGCGCCGCCTGTCGGTGCGTGAGTTCGTGGCGCTGACCGCGACCAATCACGCCAAGATGTACGGCCTCTATCCGCAGAAGGGGACGATCGCCGTGGGATCGGACGCTGACCTCGCGATCTGGGATCCCGATAAGGACGTGACCATCACATGGCCGATGCTGCACGACCAGGTCGGGTACACGCCCTATGAGGGCCGGTCCGTGCGCGGCTGGCCGGTTACGGTCATCAGCCGCGGCCGGGTCGTGGTCGAGGGCGGCGAGCTCAAGGCCGGTCGCGGCAGCGGCAAGTTCCTGCCCTGCGCCAAGCCCGACACGGCGCGGCCGCTCGATCGGCTGCCGCCGGAAATCCAGCGTCTGCGGCGGATTTCAGCCAAACCGTTGTTTTGAGGAGTGTCGAATGACAGCCGGTGCGAAACGGCATCTGAAGGTGGCGGCTGCCCAGCTGGGCGCCATTCATCGGGCCGACAGCCGCGAGAGCGTGGTCAAGCGCCTGATGGCGATGATGCGCGAGGCACATTCATCGGGCGCCCGGTTCATCGTCTTCCCCGAGCTGGCGCTGACCACGTTCTTTCCGCGCTGGTGGATGGAGAGCCAGACCGAAATCGACCGCTATTTCGAGGCTCAGATGCCGAGCCCGGCGACCGTGCCGCTCTTCCAGCTCGGCCGCGAGCTCGGCGTCGGCTTCTATCTCGGCTACGCGGAGCTGACCGAGGAAGAGGGTGCCACGAAGCGCTACAACACCTCGATCCTGGTGGCGCCCGATGGCCGGATCGTCGGCAAGTATCGCAAGATCCATCTCCCCGGCCATTCGGAGCGGCTTCCCGACGTGCCGTTCCAGCACCTGGAGAAGCGCTATTTCGACGTCGGCAATCTGGGCTTTAACGTGTGGCGGATGTTCGACGACGTCATGGTCGGCCAGTGCATCTGCAACGACCGGCGCTGGCCCGAGACCTTCCGCGTCATGGCGCTGAAGGGGGCCGAAATGGTCGTGCTCGGCTACAACACGCCGACCGACAACATCTACTCGCCGTACGAGCCGCCCTATCTGCGAGTCTTCCACCACCTGCTGTCGTGTCAGGCCTCGGCCTACCAGAACGCCTGCTGGGTCGTCGCCACGGCGAAATGCGGCAAGGAGGACGGCTTCGGCATGTTCGGCTGCTCGCTGATCGTGGCGCCGACCGGCGAGATCGTCGCCAAGTCGACCAGCGAAGAGGACGAGGTGATCGTGCACGACTGCGACCTGGCGCTCGGCGACTACATCCGCCAGACGGTCTTCAACTTCGCCAAGCACCGCCGCATCGAGCATTACAAGCTGATCACCGAACGAACGGGGGCGCGGCCGGAGCCGTCGAACTGATGCAGTTCTCGGCGAAAGAACTGACACCCGCGCAGCGCTACAAGCTGCTGGTCGGCTTGGTCGTGCCGCGGCCGATTGCGTGGATCACCACGCTCGGCCCCTCCGGCACGGTGAACGCGGCGCCGTTCAGCTTCTTCAATGTCGTGTCCGACGATCCGGTGCTGGTCATCGTCAGCATCAACCGGCGGGCCAACGGCAGCCTCAAGGACACCTTGGTCAACATCGACCGCAGCGGCGAGTGGGTGGTGAACATCGCCGACGAGAAGCTCGGCGAGGCGATGCACAAGACCAGCGGCGATTTTCCACCGGACGTCAGCGAAGCCGAGGTGGTCGGCCTGGCGCTAGCACCCTCGGTCGACGTGGCAGCGCCGCGCATCCAGGGCGCGCCGTTCTCGCTCGAGTGCCGCACCTGGAAGGTGCTGGAGATCGGGCCGGAGCGGCGGCTCCTCATGGGCGAGGGCCTGCGCCTGCACGTGCGCGACGACGTCATCGACCCGGCCACCCTGCGGCTCCGCGAGGATGCCTTCTTCCCGGTCGGCCGGCTCTACGGCGACCGCTACGTCCGCACCCGCGACCGCTACACCCTGCCGCCGGCGAAGGGGCGGTAGATTGATCTAGCGGCCTCCTGCGAGCACTCGCCTTAGTCCTCTGGTTCGATGTGGCGTGGGATATCCATGGAGTCGTGCAATATGCGGACGACGAAGATGCCGGTGTCCTCTGTGATGTAGAAGACGATGTGCCGAGCATGTCGATGGCACAGCAGCCCACGGCGGATTTGCGGCACGGGCCTCCCCAATCGTGGGTTGTTGGCAAGGCTTTGCAAGACGTCCCGCAGGCCAAGGAAGTAGGCGTCCGCCTGAGCCTCGCCGAAGATCCGGTACGAATAGAAATAGATTTCGGTAAGGTCGCTTTCGGCTTTGTTGGAAAGGACGTAGTCAGCCACGCCGCAGCCGGGCCTTGGCTGCCGCCACGACGTCCTCAGCCTTGTGGGGGCTTCGACCGCTTTCGAGTCCTTCGCGGATGGCCGCCTTCAAGGTCTTGCTCCGCCGCTGGTCATGGCGAATCAAATCCCGGATGTAGTCGCTTGCGTTGGCATACTCGCCGTTCTGCACTTGCTGTTCGACCCAATCTCGCATGGGGTCAGGCAGCGACACGTTCATGGTTGCCATGATGCCTCCAGGGCTGTCCTTATGGCATACTTTGCCAAATTATGCCACAAGGTCTGCCGCCGGGCCTCCAGGCGCGCCGGCATAACCCTACTCCCACCCGAGCCGCACGCGGCTGATCGCAAGGCCGACCGCGGCCTGGGTCGGCTCGACCACCGGGAGGCCGACCGCCTGCTGCAGCCGGTCGCGATAGCGCGCCATGCCGGCGCACCCCATGATCAGCACGTCGGCGCCGTCTTTGTCGCGCAGCTGGCTCCCGGTCTCGATCATCCGGCCGAGCGTGCGGCTGTCATCGCTGAGCTCGACCACGCCGAGCTCGATGGCGCGGTCGCCCGCCAGGCGCGTGCTGAGCTCCATCTGCGCCACATAGCGCCGATGCCGCGGGATGGATTTCTTCAGGATCGAGATCACCCCGAACCGGTGGCCCAGCGTCAGGGCCGTCAGGATGGCGCACTCGGCGATGCCCAGCACCGCCTTCTTCGTCGTCTCGCGGGCGGCGTACAGGCCGGGGTCGCTGTAACAGGCGATGACGAAGGCGCTCGTGTCGTTGTCGCGCGCCGCGATCATGCGGCAGATCGGCTGGACCACGCCGTCGACATGCGCCTGGCTTTCGATGCCGGGCGGGCCCTCGGCCAGCGTCGCGCACTCGATCTCGGGGCCGCCCGCGATGCGCAGCGGCGCCACCGCGTCGTCGATGCCGCGGGTGACCGCGACGGTCGAGTTCGGGTTGATGACCAGGATCCGATCGGGCATGCCAGTCAGCCTCACCAGTCAGCGTCAGCGCGCGGCGATCTTCTTGTGCTCGAGGCGGCTCAACAGCCGCACCAGCGGCCACAGCACGATGAAATACATTAGCACCGCGAGAATCAGCGGTGAATAGTTGAAGGTCAGCTGCTGCGCCGAGCGCGCGGCGTACATCAGCTCGTGCAGCGCCACGACGCTGGCGAGCGAGGTCAGCTTCACGACCTCCAACGTGTTGCTGACGAGATCCGGCAGCACGTTGCGCACCGCCTGCGGCAGGATCACCCAGGCCATGGTCTGTCCCCAGCCAAGCCCGGTCGACCGTGCCGCCTCCCACGAGCCGCGGCCGATGCTCTCGACGCCGGCGCGGAAGATCTCGCCGTAATAGCTCATGCTGTTGAGGCCGAGGGCCACGACCACGGCCGTGAACTCGGAGATCTGGTAGCCCGCGAACGGCGGCCCGTTGTAGACGAACACCAGCAAGACCAGCGGCGGCAGCGCCCGGAAGACGTCCACCCACACCATGAGGGCGCGGTTGAGCCCGCGCGATTTCAGCGCCCATAGCACGGCGATGCCGACGCCGCCGGCCACGCCCACCGGTACCACCAGAACGCACAGAAGCAGCGTCATCAGGAATCCGTCGAGGAGAAGGCCGAACGCCTTCTCCATGATGGAGACGTTGAGGAAGAGATTGATGATGTCTGCCGCGCTCATCGTCACCGCTTCCACGCAAAACGGGTCTCGATCCAGCGGCCGAGGATCACGACCGGAATGAACAGGACCAGATAGGCGAGGGCGCCGAGGGTGAGCGGCGACGGGTTGTAGGAAAAGCTCAGGCCGCTATAGGCCTGGTAGAGGATCTCCTGGACGGCCACGACCTGGCCCAACGCGGTGTTCTTGGTGATCGCGATGGTGCGGTTGGTGAGCGGCGGAATCGCCAGCCGGATCGCCTGCGGCAGGATGACGTAGAGCAGCGCCTGCACGTATCCGAGCCCGGTCGAGCGCGCCGCCTCCCACTGGCCTTTCGACACCGACAGGATGCCGGCCCAGTAGATCTCCTCGGCAAAGGCCGCGAGCACGAACGACAGGGCCAGCCACGTCGAGCCGAGGCCGTCCAGCGGCACGCCCAGGGCCGGCAGCCCGTAAAAGAACAGCACGATCAGCACCAGCGGCGGGACGCTGCGCATCACGTCGACGAAGAACACGATCAGCCAGTTGAGCGGCCGGACGTGCAAGGTCCGCACCAGGGCCAGCAGGAGGCCGGTGACGAGGCCGGTGAGCACGACCGCCAGCGCCAGGTAGGCCGTGACCCACATGCCGCTCAGAATCTTGGGCAGGTAGCGGCCCATGATCTCGAGATTGAAGAAGCTCGAGAGGAACTGCTCCATGGGGTCGCTACTCGTGCCCGGAGATGCGGGCCACGAACTCGCGCGTCCGCGACTGGACCGGTGCGCCGAAGATCTGCGCCGGCGCGCCCTGCTCGACGATGACGCCGTTCTCCATGAACACGACGCGATCGGCGGCGGCGCGCGCGAACTGCAGCTCGTGGCTCACCACCAGCATGGTCATCCCGCCCTCGCGCAATTCGCGCATCACCTTCAGCACGCCGCCGACCAGCTCCGGGTCGAGCGCGCTGGTCGGCTCGTCGAACAGCACGATCTTGGGTTCGAGCGCCAATGCGCGGGCGATCGCCACCCGCTGCTGCTGGCCGCCCGAGAGCTCGTTCGGATACGCCTTCGTCTTGTCGGCGAGGCCCACGCGAGCGAGGGCGGCGCTGCCGATCTCCTCGGCCTCACGCCGCGACTTCTTCAGCACGAGGCGCAGTGCCAAGGTGACGTTGCCGAGCGCGGTCATGTGCGGATAGAGGTTGAACGACTGGAACACCATCCCGATGCTGCGGCGGATTTTGTTGATGTCCGTCGCCGGGTCCATCACGTCGACGCCGTCGATCGCGATCGAGCCGCTGGACGGCTCCTCCAGCCGGTTGCAGCACCTCAGAAGCGTGCTCTTGCCCGAGCCCGAGGGGCCGATGACGAAGACGAGCTCGCGGGCGCGCAGCTTAAGATCGATGCCCTTCAGGACTTCGAGCGCGCCGTAAGCCTTGTACAGGGCGCGGATGTCGAGGATCGGCCTCGGGTCGAGCACCGTGTCAGCGCCGGATGGATCCCAGCGCCCGGCTCAATTGCAGCGCGGCGTGTGCTCGGTCGGATCGTAGCCGGGCATGTCGGGCACGCCGTAGCCCTTGTACACGACGACAGCCGGCGAATCGGCCGCCGCCTTCACGCCGAACCACGTCTCGTGCAGCCGCGCCAGCGTGCCGTCGAGCTTCATGCACTCGACGGCGTTCTCCACCAGCTCGCGCCCCGCCTTGTCGTCCTTGCGGAAGGCGACGGCCCACACGAGCCCGGTCTTGATCGTGTACGAGAGCTGCAGCTGCGGGTTCTGCTTGGCGGCCCACGCGGTGACGGTGTTGCCGGCGAGATTGGCGTCGGCGCGGCCGGCCATCACCGCCTGCACGGCGTCGGTCTGGGTGGGGAACGCGGACGCCTCGAACCCATACTTCTCCTTGTTCTGCTCCGCCCACGCGTCGTAGGCCGAGCCCTTGTTTGTGGCGATCTTCCGGCCCTTGAGGTCCTCGAACTTGGTGATCTCGGGGGCGCCTTTGCGGATCAGGAACTGGAAGTCGGTGTTGAGGTAGCCTTCGCTGAACAAGAGGCTCTCCGCCCGCTCCTTGGTGACCGTGGTGGGGGCGGCCAGCCAGTCGTAGCGGCCGGAGTTCAGCGCCGGGATCAGGCCTGAATATTCCTGGGCCACGATCTCGATCGGGCGGTGTAGGCGCTTGGCGATCTCGTTCGCCATGTCCACGTTGAAGCCCTCGATGCCGCCGCCGAGCTTCGGCATGGCGTGGGGCGCGAACGTCCCGTCCACCCCGACGTTGATCTTGGTCGCTTGGGCCCACACCGGGCCGGGCGCCGAAAACGCCGCAACGGCCGCCGCCAGGGTGGCGCCCAGAACCAGGCGCCGCCGCATCGAAACCCGAATTTCCGTCATGAATTCCCCCAGGACATGAAGCCGAGCCGAGGCTACTCCGCCCGCCAAAAGACGCAAGCTCCGTGCCAATACGTCGTGCCGATGGGGTCCATTCGGCGGGCTGGCAATCGGCTCTGTCAGCGCCTATCTACCCGGTATCCCGAGGCTGCCCCGTCGACGATGATCCGCAATCCCTTCGCCAAGCCAGCGCCGGCGCCGCGCGCGTCAATTCCCGACGGCACCGCCGTCTACGCCATCGGCGACATCCATGGCCGCGCCGACCTCCTCACCGATCTGCACCAGCGCATCGCCGAGGATCCGGAGCGCGGGCCGGCGGAGCGCCGCGTCATCGTCTATCTCGGGGATTACGTCGACCGCGGCGTGAATGCGGCCGGCGTGATCGACCTCGTCCTGGGTGAGGCCCCCGCCGGGTTCGAAAAAGTAGCTCTGCTCGGCAATCACGAGCGTCTGATGCTCGAGTTTCTCGACGACATCAGCCGTGGGCCGCTGTGGCTGCGCAACGGCGGAGACACCACCTTGCGCAGCTATGGGGTGAACCCCGGCCCCGGGCCCTACCTTGATCCGACGCGCTTGAGCGACATGCAGACGGCGCTGCGGCAAAAGCTGCCTGACCCCCACCTGCAGTTCCTGCAGAACCTCCGCCTGACGCATCAGGAAGGCGATTATCTGTTCGTGCATGCCGGGATTCGGCCCGGCGTGCCTCTGGACAAGCAGGCCGAGGAGGACGTGATCTGGATCCGCGACCTGTTCCTCCGCTCACCGGCCGATCACGGCAAGATCGTGGTCCACGGCCATACGATCACGGAGCAGCCGGAGTTCCAGCCGAACCGCATCGGCATCGACACCGGGGCGTATTTCACGGGCCACTTGACCTGCCTGGCGCTTGAGGGCACGAAACGACGGATCATCTCGACCGCCGCCTGACCGCCCGCCCGTTCCTCCCCTCCCTCCGAAACAATCCGAGAACCCCCTCATGGGTCCACGCAAGCGCATCCTGGTCACCGGCGGTGCCGGTTTTCTCGGCTCGCATCTCTGCGAGCGGCTGCTCGCCGAAGGGCACGAGGTGTTGTGCGTCGACAACTACTTCACCGGCACCAAGGCGAATATTGCCCATCTGCTCGACAATCCGTTCTTCGAGCTGATGCGCCACGACGTGACCTTCCCGCTCTATATCGAGGTTGACGAGATCTACAACCTCGCCTGCCCGGCGTCGCCGATCCATTACCAGTTCGACCCGGTGCAGACGACCAAGACCTCGGTCCACGGCGCCATCAACATGCTGGGCCTCGCCAAGCGGGTGCGCGCCAAGATCTTCCAGGCCTCGACGTCGGAGGTCTATGGCGACCCCGATATCCATCCGCAGCCGGAATCCTATCGCGGCAACGTCAATCCGATTGGCCCCCGCGCCTGCTACGACGAAGGCAAGCGCTGCGCCGAGACGCTGTTCTTCGATTATCACCGGCAGCACAAGCTGCGCATCAAGGTGGCGCGCATCTTCAACACCTATGGGCCGCGCATGCACCCCAATGACGGCCGCGTGGTGTCGAACTTCATCGTCCAGGCGCTGAAGGGCGAGCCGATCACGATCTACGGCAAGGGCACCCAGACGCGGTCGTTCTGCTATGTCGACGACCTGATCGAGGCGTTCATCCGGCTGATGGGCACGCCGGAATCGTTCACCGGCCCGGTCAATCTCGGCAATCCCGGCGAATTCACCATCCGGCAGCTGGCCGAAAAGGTGATCGAGCTCACCGGCTCGCGCTCCCGGCTGATCTTCAAGCCGCTGCCGGTCGACGACCCGATGCAGCGCAAGCCCACCATCGCGCTCGCCCGCAAGATGCTGAAGTGGGAGCCGAAGGTGGCGCTCAATGTCGGGCTGGAGCGGACGATCGTCTATTTCGACAAGCTCCTGTCGGCCACGAAGCCGTCGAAGAGGGCCGCGAGGCGGGCGCGGTAGGCGCTCCAGGTGAACTCTTCGGCCCGGGCACGGGCGCTCCGCGCCATCTCGGCCCGCCGCGTCCGGTCCCGATAGAGCAGCTCGATCTTCGCCATCAGCGCGTCCACGTCGCGCGGCGGCACCAGGAAGCCGTCGATCTCGTCGCGCACGACCGAGCCGGTATTGGGCGTCGCGATCACGGGCAGCCCGCTCGCCAGCGCCTCGTAGGTCGCGAAGGCCGAGCCTTCGTGCAGCGACGGGTAGACGAAGACGTCGGCGTCGGCATACAGGCCATGCACTTCGTGGTACGGCACGTGCGTCACGTGCCGGAACAGCCCGTCATAGGGGTGGAAGGCCGCCGCACTGCCGATCATGCGGCCGACCAGCACCAGCTCCGCGTCGGGCAGCTTCAGGCGGCGGACTGCCTCCAACAGGTATTTGATGCCCTTGCGCTGGCTGAGGCTGCCGACGAACAGCAGCCGGAAGCTCTTGCGCTCGCCGCTCGGCCGCGGCCGGAAGCGCTCGACGTCGACGCCGTAGGGCAGGACCGCGATGCGCTCGGCCGGCGTGCCGCGCTGCACCAGCGTATCCTGTACGTAATCGGACGGGACCAGCACGCGGTCGGCCTCCAGCGCCTCGCCGCGGCAACGCTCGACGATCCACTGCGGCGGTACCGTCAGCGTCTCGGCGAATTCCGGTGCCTGTTCGGCCTCCTCGCGAAAAATCTCCAGCCCGGCGTCGATATGGCCGATGACTTGGTTGAGCACGGAGACGGCGCCGATGTCGCGGGCGGCACGCTGGGCCAGCAGCGCCGACGAATCGTGGCCGACGACGATGCGCGGCCGCTCCCGCCGGACCCGCGCGGCCACCCAGCGGTCGAAGACTTCGTTGCGCCAGCCGACGACGCGGGCGAGCGGCCCCGGTGGCAAGCCGAGCCGGTTGAGCGCCACATAGGCAAGCTCGGGCCACGCCAGAAGCCGCAAGCGCCGCGGGTCGACGGCGGGGTGCGAGCGGCGCTTCAGCTCCCGCTCGACACGGCCGCGCCATCGGGTGGGCAGCGTTCGCGTGAGGCGCGCCGCGAGCCCATCGGGCGTGTAGAAAAATCCGGTGTCGAGATCACAGGCGAAGCCCGCCTGCTGCAGGCCCGCCACCAGCTCGTAGGCGAGGTGATTGGAGCCTGGATGGTGGACGAGCACCCGTGTGCCCGGCCGGGCGGCCGCGCCGTTCATCGCCGCAAGCTGGCGACGAGCTCGCCGGCCAGCCGCCAGTCGTCGGCGGTCGGCGTCAGGAGCGTCGCCAGCTTGAGGTCGAGATGGCGCCTGAGCGACGCCGCCATCGCCACCGCCGCCACCACATTCGCCACCACGAGGCTGCACGCGGCACCGGCGATGCCGAGGGTGGGCAGCAGAACGAACAGCGATACCGCGGCCGCGAACAGGCCGATGAACTCGGCCTGCCCGATGACCAGCGAGCGGTCCCAGGACTTGAGCGCCTGGATGAACAGCAGCTTCGCCGCGGCCGCTGGCAGGCCGATCAACATGATGTTGGCGATCAGCGCCGCCGGCGCGAAGGCTTGGCCGAACAGCAGCGGCACCAGCCACGGGTTCAGCACCAGCAGCACCACCGTCGTCGCGACGGTGACCGCGATGGTGAAGCGGAAATAGCGGCCGAACACGACGATCTTGCCGGCCACGTCGGCCTGCTGGCTGACCTTTGGAAATGCGAGATTGGCCAAGGTCTGCGCCAGGATCAGCGGGCCGTTGGCGACGGTCAGCGCCACGACATAGAGGCCGAGATCGGCGTGCGGCAGCCACAGCGCCACCAGCGCCTGGTCGATCTTCTGGCGCGCCGAGTTGAGCATCTCGCCGACATGCACCTTGGCGCCGTAGACCAGCAGGCCGCGGAGAGTTGCCCAGCTGGTGCGAAAGCCGATCCAGCCGCGGCGCGCCAGCAGCACGAGCCCGACCGCGAAGGTGAGGCCGGTGCCCAGGATATAAGCCGCGGCAAACCCCTCGACGGTCGCCTGGCCGGCCGCGGCGGCGAGGCCGATGAACGCGAGATAGCCCACCGCGACCACGCCGCGCAGCAGGTTCCAGGTCATCATGTCGAGATAGCCCTGGAACATCGAGGCGACGAACAGGGCGCCCAGGTTCGTCGGCACGTAGGCCACCAGGAAGATCAGGGCGAGGCGCAGCAGGTACGGATCTTTGCCGGCGAAGATATAGGGCTCGATGATCAACCCGGCGATGATCAGCAAGACAGAAAAGAAAGCCGTCAGCGCCGCCATCGCCGCGAACAGCTCGCGCGGAGCTGCCTGCGCTGTCGCCGCCCGATAGAGCAGCGCGTCCGACAGCCCGACGATGCCGAATTCCACGATCAGGCCGGCCCACAGCATGATCTCGGCGAGCTCGCCGCGGCCTTCGGGAAGCAGCAGCCGCGCCGCCAGCAGGCCGGTGGCGATGTTCAGCACCTGGATCACCGCGGTCGCGGCGAAGGAGACCGAGACGTCCTTCATCCCACATCTCTCATGCGGGCGCGCTCCACGCCGGACAGACCGCGGCGAGCGCCCGCCGCAACCCGGCGATGTCCTCGGCGAAGCTCCAGCGGTCGATGATCTCGCGGCTCCGCTTGCCCATGGCCGCGAGGCGCTCAGGGTCGGCCAGGGTCTCGCGCAGCACCCGCATCAGGTCGTCGCCGTCGTCGGTGCGGAACATGGCGCCGTTCTCGCCGTCGCGCACGAGATCCGGCGCGGCCCCGACGCGGTCGCTGGCCACGACCGCGCGTCCGGCGCACATCACCTCGTTCACCACGAGGCCCCACGCTTCCTGCGCCGATGGCAGGACGAACGCGTCACACAGATCGTAGCAGCGCGGCAGGTCGCTTTGCTTCTGAAAGCCGAGGAAGCGCACGGCACCAGGCGCCTGAGCTGTCGCCTGCGCTTCGAGGGCCGGCCGCAGCGGCCCGTCGCCGGCGAACAGCAGATAGGGCCGTCGCGTCGCCGGATCGGCGTGGATGCGGCTGAACGCCTCCAGCAGCAGCCCCGGGCGTTTGCGCTCGATCAGCTTGGCGGCGAACAACAGGATCGGCCGCCCCGGCTCGAGACCGAGCGCCGCGCGATAGGGCTCGCGATTGAGGTTGGCCTTCGCCGCACCCTGGCTGAAATGCCCATTGTCGACCGCGTAGGGCATGTCGAACAGCCGGTCCGCGCGCGCGCCGTTGGCGGCGTAATAGCGCCGGTTCAAGGTGCCGATGGTGAGGAAACCGTCGACCATGCGGTTCAGTCCAGCGAAGAACGCCCGCTTGGCCGCGCGCTTGGCGCCGCCGCGCTCCGCCGAGATCGAGGTCGCTTCGTCGCGGAGCAGGACTTTCGTGCCGTGGCGCTTCGCCACCGCCATCGCCCACCAGTGCAGCCAATGCGCGTAGCCATGGACCCACAGTGCGTCGAACTTCCCGGCGGCCAGCCGCCGGGCCAGGCCGTAGTTGAGGGGCCGCCAGAAATCGAGCGGCGGCTGGCGCCCTGCCGGCGGGGTGAAGAGCTGCGGCAGGACCTCATGCCGGTAGCCGTCGAGCAGCGGCACGTCCCAGGTGATCTCGCGCCCGAATTCGCCGGCGGTGAAGGCGCGCGCTGAAAAATCCGTGCCGAAGAACACCGTGAAGTCCAGGTCCGGCTGCGCCGCGACGAGGCGCAGCAGCGGCGCCTGGTACTGGATCGGATGGGTGACCAGATAGGCCAGCCGCAGTTTTCGCCGGTCTCTCACGCCGCTTTGGCCTGCTGTGCATAGACCAGCCGCGCCCAGCCGCGGAAGCCGCGCGCCGCCGCGGCGGGATCGCCCGCCGTCTCGCCCTGCACCCATTCCTGCACGGGCACGACGAAGCCGGTCTTGGCGCGGTGCCGCACCTGGTCCGGCAAGGGCGTGCGGCAGACATCGGCCATGTCGCCCTTCGACGGCGGTGTGTCGCTGGCGAGCAGCGGCGCCAGGCGCGCCAGCAGCACCGTGTCGACCAGCGGCACGCGGATCTCCAGCGAATGCGCCATGCCGGCCCAGTCGGAGTCGCGGAGCAGCTGATGGCGCATGTACCACGCGATCTCCATCGCGGTGACCTTGAGCCGCGGGCTGGCGAGCGCGGCGATTCCTTCGCCGAGACGGTCCAGGGTGTCGAGCTCGGCCAGGCCGGCGGCCGCCATCTCGCGCGGCAGGAGATCGGGGAGCTCCCACGGCATGAACAGGCAGCGCCGCAGCATATACGCGCCGGCAAAGCTGGTGCCGTATTCCAGCAGGCCCGGATATTTCGGCGGCACGCGGTTCTTGAGCCAGGGCGCCGTGGCGCGCCGCATCGCCCGGCCGAACCCGGCGAGGCCGGTGAACGGGCCCAACATGCGCACCAGGGTCGGCACCTGCCGGAAGCTCGGATATCCGGCGAAGATCTCGTCGCCGCCGAGCCCCGACAGCGCCACTTTCAGCCCCGCCTCGTGCGCCGCCTTGGCGACGAAATACGTGTTGGTGCCGTCGATCGACGGCTGATCCATCGCCTCGATGAGGGTGGCACGCTCGCTGGCGAATTCGCGCCCCGGCACCCACCGCGTGGTGTGCCGGGTGCCCCGTTGTTTCGCCACCAGCTCGGCGAGACGCGTCTCGTCGTTGGTGCCGCCCTCGAATTCGCGAAAGCCCAGGGTGAGCGTGATCAGATTGTCGGCGCCGTCCTCGGCGGCGAGCGCCGCGAGCGTGGTCGAATCGAGCCCCGCCGACAGGAACACGCCCACCGGCACGTCGGCGACAAAATGGTGGCGCAGGCTGTCGAGCAGGGCCGCGCGCAGCGCGTCGCGGCGCGCCCCCGCACCCTCGGGCGGCGCCGGCGCCGCGGCCAGCGTCTCGGTGAGGTTCCAATAGGGCTGCGGCGCGCGCACCCCCTGGCTGCCGATCCACTGCGTGGTGCCGGCGGGCAGGGCGCGGATGCCGCGATAGAGGGTGTAGGGATCC